>NZ_JBHSKJ010000019.1:0-167438 GCF_042657885.1 Streptomyces aureoversilis | reverse complement strand
GCCCCAACCTCGAAGACCGCGCCAAGATCGCCGACCTCCTCCAGCCGGAACGGATCGGCGTCCACCTCTCCGAGGAATTCCAGCTCCACCCCGAACAGTCCACCGACGCCATCGTCATCCACCACCCGGAGGCGAAGTACTTCAACGCGCGCTGAGCGCGGGCAGCAGGGGTAAAGGGAACGGGCACGCACCGCGCGACGGTGTGTGCCCGTTTCCTCTTCACCGGGCTTGACCTCAAGTTTGGTTGAGGGCAGAAGCTTTGGTCATGGACCTGAACCAGATGCACGAACAGCTCCGCGCCCTCACCGACCGCGCCGCCGTCGAACGCCTCGTCACCCGCTACCTCCGCTCGCTCGACGAAGGCCCGTTCGACACCGCGTGGGCCCGTACCTTCTTCACCGACGACGCGTGGAGCGAGACGCCCGTCGGCGTGTACGAGGGGATCGACGCCCAGCTGTCGTCGACCGGTGGGGCCATGGCGCTCTTCGAGCGGACGGTGCACTTCGGGACGGACCTCGACGTCGAGCTGGACGGCGACCGCGCCGTTCTGCGCTGGAACCAGCTGAGCACCCACGTCCTGAAGGAGGACGGCGGGTCGCAAGGGGAACGGCTCTTCGTGTCCGGCGGGCACTGCGAGGCCGAGGCCGTCAGGAGCACCGACGGCGGCTGGCGCTTCCGGCGGCTTGCCCTGCGCATCGCCTGGACGCAGGGCAAGCCGCCGGTACTGCCCGCCTGAGGGGCGCGGGGCCCACCGCCTCAGTGCACCTGCCGCACCGCCACCACGTTGTAGTCCGTCGTCGGCGTCGGCGGCTCCGTGAAGCGGGAGTTGGGCAGGTAGAGGCGGTTGCCGTACGCGGCGACCGTCGTCGGGACCCGGAAGCGCGGGTCGGTGATCCGGGTGATCGCCGTACCGCACAGGCCCGTGGCGTCCATGTGGAAGACGTCCACGGCGTTCTGGATCTGCTGGACGACGTAGAGCGTGCGGCCGAGCAGGAGGGCGCCGTCCCCGTCGGGGAGCTTCGCCCCGCCGAGGTCGACGCGGCGCGCGTCGCCGCTGCGGGGGTCGACGCGGTAGAGGCTTCCGCCGTCCGCGTAGACGTTGATGACCAGCAGCCCGCGGCCGTCGGGGGTGCGCTCCAGCCCGTTGGTGGTGAAGCCCTCGGCGGGGGCCTCCGTCCACTCGCCCTTCAGCTTCAGGGTCACCACGTCGCGCGGGGCCGGCAGCTCGCCGCGCGGGCCGAGCGGCAGGCCGTAGAGCTGGGACTGGGTCGAGTCGGTGAACCAGGCGGCGCCGGGCGTGAGCACCACGTCGTTGATCACGGTGGCGGGCCTGCCGACCTCGTAGGAGGCGAGGATCCGCCCGCTGCGGCCGTCGACGACGCGCAGTTGGCGCGAGGCCCCGCCCGCGATGAAGACCCGGCCGAGCCGGTCGGTCTTGAGGCCGATGGACATGGCGTCCGTCCCGGTGGGGACGATCTCGCCGCGGCCCGTCGCCAGGCTCGCGCGGTAGAGCGAGCCCCCGCCGAGCGAGCCGAACCAGGCGTACGGGCCCGGGCCGGTCGCGATGCCCTCGGGCCGGAAGCCGTCCGGGAGGGGGAAATCGGTGGGCCACAGGCCTCCGGCCTGCTCCGCGCGGGCCGCCGTGGCCAGGGGACCGGCGGCCGCCAGCGTCCCCAGCGCCGCACCGGCGCCCAGGAGTCTTCGGCGGGAGAGGGAAGCTGCCATGGCGGTCGTCCTTCCGACGGGACCCGGAGGCCGGCTGATCGGCCGACCGGCTCACGGAAGCACAGCCCGCGGAGCCCCACGCCGCACACACGGAGTTCTTCACAAATGAAGGGGGGCGCTCCCGGAAGAGAGCGCCCCCTGTGGGGTCATGCGGTGTCAGCGCGTCGGAGCGTCAGAGCGCGACGCCCAGCAGCGCGTCGACGGCCCGGGAGACGACGCCGGGCGCGCCCTCCTCGGTGCCGCCGTCGGCGGCCTGGGCGGCGGCCCAGCGGTCGACGGCCGCGAGGGCGCGCGGCGAGTCGAGGTCGTCCGCGAGGGCCTCGCGGATCTCCTCCACCAGCGCGTCGGCGGACGGGCCGTCGGGGCGCGAGACGGCGGCGCGCCAGCGGCCGAGGCGCTCCACGGCCTCGTGCAGGACGGCGTCGGTCCACTCCCAGTCGGCGCGGTAGTGATGCGCGAGGAGCGCGAGCCGGATCGCGGCCGGGTCGACGCCGTCGCGGCGGAGGGCCGAGACGAAGACGAGGTTGCCCTTGGATTTGGACATCTTCTCGCCGTGGAGCGCGACCATGCCGGCGTGGACGTAGGTCTTGGCGTAGGGGTGCTCGCCGGTGAGCACCTGGGCGTGCGAGGCGCCCATCTCGTGGTGCGGGAAGACGAGGTCGGAGCCGCCGCCCTGGACGTCGAAGCCCATGCCGAAGTGCTCCAGGGCGATGGCGACGCACTCGATGTGCCAGCCGGGGCGGCCGGGGCCGAGCGAGGCGCCGTCCCAGCTGGGCTCGCCCGGGCGGGCGGCCATCCACAGCATGGGGTCCAGGGGGTTCTTCTTGCCGGGGCGGTCCGGGTCGCCGCCGCGCTCGGCGGACAGCAGGCGCATGGCCTCCGCGTCCAGGCCGGAGATCTCGCCGAAGTGCGTGTCGGACTCGACGGAGAAGTAGACGTCGCCGTCGAGCTCGTAGGCGGCACCGGCGTCGCGCAGCCGCTCCACCAGGGGGACGATCTTCGGTATCGACTCGACGGCACCGATGTAGTGCTGCGGCGGGAGCATCCGCAGCGCGGTCATGTCCTCGCGGAAGAGGGCGGTCTCGCGCTCGGCGAGCTCGGTCCAGTCGTCACCGTTGGCGACGGCGCGCTCGAGGAGCGGGTCGTCGATGTCGGTGACGTTCTGGACGTAGTGAACCTGCCGCTTGGTGTCGAGCCACACGCGCTGAACGAGGTCGAACGCGTTGTAGGTCGCCGCGTGTCCCATGTGGGTGGCGTCGTACGGCGTGATGCCGCAGACGTAGATACGGGCGACGGGGCCGGGGGCGAGGGTGACTCGTCCGCCGGTCGCGGTGTCGTGGATCCGGAGGTCGCGGCCACTGCCGGGCAGGGCGGGAACCTCAGAAGCGGGCCAGGCATGCATGTCACGAGCGTAACCGGACGCATGTTCCGGATACGAACCGGATCCGGCTGTTGGCCGAACACACGCTCTTGCGGCAAGCGGGAAAGGTGTGCTTCAACCGGCTCTCACACCGGCGGCCACGGAATGGCCGGCCACTGCCCACTGGGCTCGCGGTGCCGCCCCGTGCGCAACAGCTCCGCCACCCGCCCCCGCAGCGCCTCGATCTCCCCGGGTGTGATCAGCTCGGCGAGCCGCCCCGCCAAAGGGCTCCCGTCGGCCAGATTGGCCGAAAGCCGCCGCAGCGCCTCCAGCGCCTCCTCCGTCAGCGGTTCACCCGCCCAGCCCCACAGCAGCGTGCGCAGCTTGTCGTCCGCGTTGAAGGTCACACCGTGGTCGATGGCGTACAGCCGGCCGTCCGCGGCGGGCAGCAGGTGGCCGCCCTTGCGGTCGCCGTTGTTGATCACCGCGTCGAGGACGGCCAGCCGCCGCAGCCGCTCGTCGTCGGCGTGCACGAGCAGCGCGGTGCGGTCCCCGCCCACGTCGGCCGGGCCCACGGCCTTCCAGCCCGGGCCCGGCTCCGCGCCCTCGACCAGGGCCAGGAGCCGCTCACCGCCCTCCTCCGCGTCCTCGGGGGCGTCGATCCACATCTGGCACATGCCCGGGCCGTAGGGGCCGTCACGCAGCACCGTGGGCGGGACGAGCCCCCACCCCATGGCCTCGGAGAGCTCGTACGCGGCGACCTCGCGCTGGGCGAGGGTGCCGTCGGGGAAGTCCCACAGGGGCCGCTCCCCCGCGACGGGCTTGTAGACGCAGGCGGCGCTCACGCCCGCGTACTCGACCGTGCAGTACAGCACCGCGTTGGACGCCTCGGCGATCCGGCCGTGCACGGTCAGCTCGCCCTTGGCCAGCAGTTCGTGCGGGGTCACGCTCCGCGGCGGTATCCGTTCTGGCGCGGGCATACGTGTCCCTCCGGGTCGAGCGGCAGGCTGCACAGCGGGCACGGCGGGCGGCCGGCGTTCACGACCTCCAGGGCGCGCTTGGCGAAGGCGCGGGCCATGGTGCCGGTGATCCGGACGCGCAGCATCGGCGGGCCGTTCGCCTCGTCCTGCAGGAGGCGCTCCTCGGCCTCGGCGAGGTCCTCGTCGGTGTCGGCGTCCAGCTCGACGAGGGCCTGCGCCTCGACGATCATGCGCTGGTGCTCGCCGTCCCAGGCCAGGGCCATGGTGCCGACGCGGAACTCCTCCTCGACGGGGGTCTCCAGCGGGGCCGTGTCGCTGAGCTCGGCGGGGGCCACGGCGGGCACCGGGGCGCTGCCGCCGGTGCGCCGGACGACCTCGTCGAGCAGTTCGTCGATGCGCTCGGCGAGCGCTTCCACCTGGGCCTTCTCAAGGGCGACGCTCGTGGTGCGGCCGGCCGCGGTGGCCTGGAGGAAGAAGGTGCGGCGGCCAGGCAGCCCGACCGTACCGGCGACGAAACGGTCCGGCGGGTCGTAGAGGAACACCTGACGGGACAACGTCCTGCTCCATTTGGTTCGGGGCGGTTCGGGCGGTCGGGTCTTCTCCGGTGCCGGGTCAAGGGTGGAGAGGCGGACTGTGCCGCGCCACCACCCTACTGCGCGGCACGATCACGGTGCCCCCGCCCCGCCCCCCACGACGCCGTCCGCCTCGGGGCTCCGCGCCTGAGCGGGAGCCTCCTCGGCCGGCACGAGGCCGCGCAGGTCGCCGGTGTCGCCGAGGCGCACCAGGAAGGGCCGCAGCCGGGTGTAGCGAATGGCCGTGACGGAGCAGGGGTCGACGGCGATGCGCTGGAAGAGGTCGAGGTGCAGGCCGAGGGCGTCGGCGACGAGCGCCTTGATGATGTCGCCGTGCGTGCACACGACGTAGGAGGCGTCGTGCCCGTGCCCGGCCTCCACCCGGTCGTTCCAGTCGCGGACGGCGTCGACGGCCCGGGCCTGCATGGCCCGGACGGACTCGCCGCCCGGGAAGGCGGCGGAGGACGGGTGGCGCTGAACGACCTCCCAGAGCGGTTCGGCCGTGAGCTCGGCGATGGTGCGGCCGGACCAGTCTCCGTAGTCGCACTCGCCGACGCGCTCGTCGGTGTGCAGCGGCAGACCGGGGCGGGCGGCGAGGAGGGGCGCCAGGGTCTCGCGGCAGCGCTGCAGGGGGCTCGTGACGGCCGCGGCGAGCGGTACCTGCGCGAGCCGGTCCGGGAGGGCGGCGGCCTGGGCGGTGCCGCGCTCGTCCAGGGCGATGCCGGGGGTCCGTCCCGCGAGCACTCCCCCGGTGTTGGCGGTGGACCGGCCGTGCCGGACCAGGATCAGCGTGGGCATGGCGCCCACCCTAATCCTGTGCCCGCGGCGGCCGTCCGGCCCCGCGAGGCGATTCCGCGCCGCTCCTGCCGGGTGTCGTGTGTGAAAGCGCGATCAGCGGCAAAATGCCGTGCGTGATCGTGGACTGCGCTATCTACCGGGACGGGTGCCGCACCGAGGGCCCCGCCGACTTCTCCGACGCCCTCGACGAGGCGCGTGCCGCGGGAGACTCCTTCCTGTGGGTCGGGCTGCACGAGCCGACGGAGAAGGAGTTCGACCTCATCACCAGCGAGTTCAACCTGCACCCGCTGGCGGTGGAGGACGCCCTCAAGGCCCACCAGCGGCCCAAGCTGGAGATCTACAACGGCTCGCTGTTCCTGGTGCTCAAGCCCGTCACGTACGACGACGACGCGGACACCGTGACGACGGGCGAGCTGATGCTGTTCCTCGGCGACTCCTTCGTCGTGACCGTGCGGCACGGCGAGGGCAGCCCGCTCGCCCAGGTGCGGCAACGGCTGGAGCAGGAGCGGGAGGTGCTGCGGCACGGGCCCACGTCGGTGCTGTACGCGGTGTGCGACGCGGTCGTGGACCACTACATCGAGGTGGCGGGCGAGCTCCAGGCGGACCTGGAGGAGCTGGAGGCGGAGGTGTTCGCCCCGCTGGGCGGGGACACCCGGAACACCGCCTCGCGGATCTACTCGTTCAAGCGCCAGGTGCTGGAGTTCCGGCGGGCCTCGGCGCCGCTGGCCGATCCGATGGCGCGGCTGGCGGGCGCGGGCGTGCCGTTCGTGCCCGAGCGCTCGCAGCCCTTCTTCCGCGACGTGAACGACCATCTGACGCGGGCGAACGAGTCGGTCGAGGGCCTGGACCGGCTGCTGTCGGACATACTGTCCGCCCACCTCGCGCAGATGGGCGTCCAGCAGAACGACGACATGCGCAAGATCTCGGCGTGGGCGGCGATGGCCGCGGTCCCGACGATGATCGCCGGGATCTACGGGATGAACTTCGATCACATGTGGGAGCTGCGGCAGCCGTGGGGCTATCCGGTGGTCGTGGTGCTGATGGCGGGGCTGGTCTTCTGGCTGCACCGGATGTTCAAGCGGCGCGGCTGGCTGTGAGGGCACGGGCGGAGGCCGGTGCCGGGGGAGGCCGATGCCGGGAGGCCGATGCCGGGAGGCCGATGCCGGGAGGCCGATGCCGGGAGGCCGATGCCGGGAGGCCGATGCCGGGAGGCCGATGCCGGGGGAGCGGCCCCGTCGCCGCCTCCGTCCCTCCGCGTCAGGCGAACTCCGGTGCCGTCTCCGCCGGTCCGCCGAGCGCGTCGCGGCGCTGGGGCATGCGCAGGGTGACCATGCGCCGGCAGCCGACGAGCTGCTCGTAGCGGTGCAGCGCCCGGATGCCGAGCGACAGCGCGAGGGCCTTCGGCCGGGGCCAGCCCAGCAGGTCGCCCATGCGCTTCATGACGGCCAGGCTCACGTCCCGGTAGACGCGGGTCTCGGCGCGGGCGCTCTCCCGCAGCACCGCCCGGACGGTCCGGCGGTGCCCGGCGCGCGCCAGGCGCAGCAGCTCCTCGTGGCAGTACGCGAGGTGGTTGGCCTCGTCAACGGCGATCATCCGGAGCGCCTTGCCGACCTCGGGGTGGTCGCCGAAGTGCGTGGTGAGCATGCGCATCTGGTCGGCGGCGCGCTGTTCGGTGACGCGGCTGTGCGCGAGGTAGGTGACGATGTCCTCCTCGGTAAGCGGCCGTTGGCCGCGGAGCAGGACGTGGGGCAGGCCGATGCCGCGGCGTTCGAGGAGCATCGTGTAGTCGGTCTCGGCCGGCACCGGGGCCGGGGCGAGGCCGCGTTTGCGCAGCAGGGCCTCGAAGATGCGGCCGTGCTTGTCCTCGTCGGCGCCGTGCCGGGCGATCTTCGGTGCGAGGGCCCGCTGTTCCTCGGGGACGAGGGCGGCGATCCGCCCGTTCTCCCAGCCGCCCTGTGCCTCGCCGCCGGCGGCGATGGAGCAGAAGAGCCGGTAGGCCTCGTCGTCGTCGAGGATCTCCTGGAACAGGCTTCTGGCCGAGAGCATGACGGACACACCTCCGTTCACGGCACATTTCGCGCATGCCCCGTGAAACCCGAGTCAAGTGCCGTGCCGGGGAAGCGGCAATCGGGGGCGGCGTCCGCTCGGCCGAATGCGCGACGCCGAAGGCGGTGCGGGGCGCGTAACCCTGCGCCCGTACGGGCGTTGTCCTCTGTGCCGGCCGTGGCGGGGAAAACACCCCGAGCCCCCACCACGGCCGCCGTGTTCCGCTCGTCCGTCATGCCAGGCCGTCACGCCAGGCCGGCGCGCTCCAGGGCCTCGACGCCCGCCCGCAGGCTCGCGATCCGCTCGTCCAGGGTGAAGCCCGCCGGGGCGAGCGACAGGGTGGTCACGCCCGCGGCGGCGTAGGCCTGCATGCGGTCGGCGATGCGCTCCACGGAGCCGATGAGGGTGGTGGAGTCGATCAGGTCGCGCGGGACGGCCGCGGCGGCGCCCGCCTTGTCGCCCGAGAGGTACTTCTCCTGGATCTCGGCGGCGGCCTTCTCGTAGCCCATGCGCTGCGCCAGCTTGTTGTAGAAGTTCTGCTTGGCGCTGCCCATGCCACCGACGTAGAGCGCGGTGTACGGGCGGAAGAGGTCGGCCAGCCCGTCGACGTCGTCGCCCACGGCCATGGGGACGGTCGGGACGACGTCGAAGCCCTCCAGCTCCTTGCCGGCCTTCGCGCGGCCGGCGCGCAGCGCACCGAGCGTGGTCTCCTCGGCGTGCTCGGGGGCGAAGAAGACGAGGAGGGCGCCGTCGGCGATCTCGCCGGTCTGCTCCAGGTTCTTCGGGCCGATGGCGGCGATGTACAGCGGGATGCGCTCGCGGACGGGGTGGACGGTGAGCTTGATGGGCTTGCCCGGGCCGCCGGGGAGCGGCAGGGTCCAGTTCTCGCCCTCGTGGGTGAGGCGCTCTCGGGACATGGCCTTGCGGATGATCTCGACGTACTCGCGGGTGCGGGCGAGCGGCTTGTCGAACCGCACGCCGTACCAGCCCTCGGAGACCTGCGGGCCGGAGACGCCGAGGCCCAGCCGGAAGCGGCCGCCGGAGAGCGAGTCGAGGGTCGCGGCGGTCATCGCCGTCATGGTGGGCGTGCGGGCGGGGATCTGGAAGATGCCCGAGCCGATGTCGATGCGCTCGGTCTGCGCGGCGACCCAGGACAGGACGGTGGCCGCGTCGGAGCCGTAGGCCTCGGCGGCCCAGCAGACCGAGTAGCCGAGCCGGTCGGCCTCGCGGGCGACGGCGAGGTTGTCGGCGTCCATGCCGGCGCCCCAGTAACCGAGGTTGATCCCCAGCCTCATTCCACTCATGGCGGGCTCCCCTTACCGATCAGTAACGTCGTTGTTGCGGGGACTGTAGCGCGCGGACGCGGGGTACGTCACCGGCCGGCCGCCGTCCCCCACCGGAGTGGGTCCGCGGCGCGCGGTCCACGGGGTGCCGCGGGGCGTTGTCCACAGGCGGCCACGGCGCGGGCCGCGGCCAGTAACCTCAGCGCTCATGGAGCTAAGGCATCTCGGCCGCACGGGCCTGCGGGTATCCCGGATCGGGCTCGGCACGCTCACCTGGGGCCGGGACACCGACGAGAGCGGCGCGGCGGAGCAGCTGAAGACCTTCTGGGAGGCCGGCGGCACCCTGGTCGACACCGCGGACGTGTACGCGGACGGCGCCGCCGAGTACCTGCTCGGCCGGCTGATGGAGGACCTCGTGCCGCGCCGCGACCTGGTCATCGCGACCAAGTCCGGCAGCGTCCCCGACCCCGACCGGCGCTTCGACGGCTCGCGCGGCCATCTGCTCTCCGCGCTCGACGCCTCCCTGGAGCGGCTCGGCACGGACCACGTGGACCTGTGGCAGATCCACGCCTTCGATCCCCACACGCCCGTCGAGGAGACCCTGCAGGCCGTCGACATCGCCGTCACCAGCGGCCGCGCCCGCTACGCCGGCGTGTCCAACTTCTGCGGCTGGCAGCTCGCCAAGGCCGCCACGTGGCAGCTCGCCGCCCCCGGCGTGCGGACGCGCCTGGCCGGCACGCAGATGGAGTACTCCCTGCTGCAGCGCGGCATCGAGCGGGAGGTGCTGCCCGCCGCGCTCGACCTCGGGATCGGCGTGCTGCCGTCCTCCCCGCTGGGCCGCGGCGTGCTCACCGGCAAGTACCGCCACGCGACGCCCGCCGACTCCCGGGGCGCCTCCGAGCACCTGGCGCCCTTCGTCGCCCCCTACCTCGACGAGACCGCCGGCCGCGTGGTCGACGCCGTCGCCACGGCCGCGGACGGCCTCGCCACGACGGCCCTGAAGGTCGCCCTCGCCTGGGTCCGCGACCGCCCCGGCGTCACCGCCCCGATCGTCGGCGCGCGCACCGCGCAGCAGCTCAGGGCCGCGCTGTCAGTGGAGAGCCTTACGCTTCCCGACGAGATCTGCCGTGCGCTGGACGATGTGTCGGCGCCCGTGCACCGCTATCCCGATCAGGACTGGAGCACCCTGTGAGCACCGATCGCCGCGCCGGCGACCCCGCGCCGAGCGGCACCCGGACCCCTGACGGAGACCCCGCTTCTCCGTCGCGCGGCAGCGCCGAGCACTCCGACGCGCAGCAGGCCGCGCAGCCGACGCCGGGCTCCCCCGCGGACGGCGGCGACGCACAGGCCGGGCACGCCGGCGCCGCTTCCGCAGCAGAGCCGGACGCCGCGCCCGGCGGCCCGCACACTCCTGACGGCGAAGCCGCCACCAGCCCGCCCGGCGGCGCCGGGCAGCCCGGCGAACCACAGGCCGCGCCGAGCGCGCCGGCCCCGCCCGTGGCCGAAGGCGCCGGGGCCGCCCCCGGTGCGGAGCCCGCCGCCGCTCCGGGCTCGCCCAGGAGCTCCGTCGCCGAAGCGCTCGCCGCGGCCGTGCGGGCCGTGGAGAGCGGAGAGCGCTCCGCGGCGTCGTTCTTCACGGAGCCTCCGCGCCCCGCCCGCAAGGCCGCGCCCGCGCGCCCGCCCCGTCCGGCGGGCCCCGCGCCCGCCCCCGCCGCGGCCCCCCGTATCGGCGCGGAGGGCCTCGCCGGCGTGCGCGAGGTCCTCGCCGCCGGCGGCGCCCCCGAGTCGCTTGCCGTCCCGGTCGCCGAGGCCCTGGGCGAGCAGGCCGCCGAGGCCCTGCGCGAGGATCCCTGGCAGCTGCTGGCCGTCCCCGCCGTGCGGCCCGAGCAGGCCGACGGGTTCGCCCGCGCCCTGCTGGGCCCGGAGGCGGGCCCCGGTGACGAGCGCCGGGCCCGGGCCCTGACCGGCCGGGTGCTGGAGCGCGCCGCGCTCGAGGGGCACACCGTCCTGGAGGCCCCGGCCCTGCGCGCGGCCCTCGCCCGCCACGCCGTGCCGGATCCGGACGAGGCCCTGCAGTCCGCCATCGCCGAGGGCACGGTCCTGGTGTTCCAGGAGGCCGTGGAGCCCGCGCCCGGCGCCCCCGCCCCCCAGGGCGAGGACGAGGAGGTCCCGGTCCGGCTGCTCCTGGGCCTGGACCGCTGCGCCATGGCCGAGGAGAGCCTCGCCGACGGCCTGGCCCGGCTGATCAGCACCTTCGCGGCCGGCCCCGAGGAGTGGGAGCCCGCGGCCGCCGCCCCCTCCCCCTCCGCCGCCGAGCTGATCCGGGCCGCCGCGTCCGCCGGCCTCGTCACCCACAGCGGCGGCGAGGCGGCCCGCGCCGAACCGGCCGCCCTCGTGGCCGCGGCCCGCTCCCTGGGCCTGCGCGCGTACGCCGCCGCGCACACCGAGGACGGCCGCCGGCGCCTGGCCGCAACGGGCGATCCGGAGGCGGTCACGGTGGCCGGTCTGCTGTCCGGCGCGGAGGGCCCCGGCCGGGACGAGGACGGCGCCCTCGCCCTCGATCTGCTGGCCGTCCTGGACGCCCCCCAGCTCGACGTCGAGACCGCCGCGATGCTCGTGGAGTCGCTCGCCGACGGCACCCGCCTGGTGCTGAGCGGCGACCCGGCCGTGCTGTGGTCCGCGGGCCCGGGCCGGGTGTTCGCGGACGTGCTGGCGGCCCGCGTCTGCCCCGCGGTCGTCTCGCGCACGCCGGACGAGGGCCCGGTCGGCGAGCTGGTGTCGGGCATCGGCGTCGGCGAGCTCTCGCAGCCGGCGGCCCCCGGCAAGGAGGTCGTGATCGTCCCGGTCCGCGACCCCGGCGAGGCGGTGCACCGCACGGTGCAGCTGGTGGCGGATTCCATCCCGCGTGCCATCGGCGTGCCCGCCGAGCACACCCAGGTGATCACCCCCGGCCACGGCGGCCCCGCCGGCACCCGCGCGCTCAACGCGGCGCTGAAGGAGCGGCTGAACCCCGGCCCCGGCCGGTTCGGCGGCTTCGACCCGGGCGACCGGGTGGCGTACGTCCCGGCGCCGGGCCGGATGCTTCCCGGCACGGTGACCGGAGCGGAGCAGGAGGGGCTCCGGCTGGACTGCGGGGGCTCCCCCGTCCTCGTCCCGCGGGAGCGCGTGGCCGAGACCGTGCGCCACGGCTGGGCCGTCACCGCCCACCAGGCGGCCGGCACGCGCTGGCCGGCGGCGGTGGTCGTCCTCCCGGGCGACGCGGCCGCCACGCTGACGCGCTCGTGGATCTATACGGCGTTCGGCCGCGCCGAGCGGCACCTGTCCGTCGTGCACGGCGTGGACCAGGCGCTGCCCCGCGCCGTCGCGGAAGTCCCGGCCAAGGAGCGGACGACCCGGCTGCGGGCGCTGCTGCAGGCCCAGGACCGCCCGTCCGAGTAGGGCCGTCCTGTTCCGGGCCCGGGCATCCGCCGGGCCCGGAGCGGGTCAGCGCTTCGTCGGCGAGGGCGGCGCGCCGCCACCGGCCCCGCTCCCCGGGGCGCCGTTCAGGGCGTCCTCGTCCATGACGTCGTCGTCGAGCCCGTCATCGTCGATGCCGTCGTCACCGTCGTCGTCACTGTCGTCGTCATCGCCGTCGTCGTCATCGCCGTCCAGGTCCTCGTCGAAGACCGCGCTGACGTCGAAGCGGCAGATCACCCGCTGCGGATCGGCCTGTTCGAAGGGCGCCGACAGCCACTCCCCCGGCTCGGCGGGCTCGTCCGACGCGGTGACCCAGAGCGTGGAGTCGCCTTCCTCCAGGCCGAATTCCTTGTGCCGCGAGGCGATCTCGTCCGGCTCGTACTCACCGAAGATCACACCGAGCGCGGCGTGCACGCTGCCGCCCACGTTGCCCACGGCGGCCGCCCCGGCGGGACCGGCCGGTGCGTCGACGTCGGGGTCGAGGTCGGCCACGCGCTGGGCCTGGGCGAGGAGCCGCTGCGGCTCGACCACCGCGTAGTCCCTGCGGATCAGCAGGCTGAGTGCGCTCGGCTCCTCCGGCCCCGCGTAGGCGGGCAGGGTGTCGTCCCCGGGGATCTCGAAGGGGGTGACCTCGTCGTAGGCGTCGTAGAGCAGCTCGTCGTACGCCTCGGCTGTCGCGGCCAGCTCGTTGAACGCGGCGTAGACGGCCGGGTCGTCCTCCCCCGACCGGCGTTCGACGGCGTCGAGGTGGCGGTCCAGAGCGGCTTTGACCGCCTCGGCGGCGGCGCGTACCTCGGCAGCGGATGGCTGCGCAGCATCAGACATAGTGCAGACGCTATCCGCACAGGGCCCGTTCCCGCACAATAGATGCGATGCCGGAATACGAATTCTGTGATGTGTATGTGCCGCGGGGGGTCTCCCGGGGTGCCGCCACACGCCTGCTGACCGACCACGCCGAGTACGGACACTGGGAGTTGGACCGACTTCGCCTCTACCCCGACGGCAGCCGCAAGGTGCGGCTGCGCCGCAGGATCATCCGCCAGGTGCGCGCCACCTGGTGACACGCAGACGGAGCAGGTCCCGCGAGGCGGGACCCGCTCCGTGCTGTGCGAACCGCTTCCGGGTGATCCGGGTCAGTTCTGCCCGGCACGCGCGCGGCGGTAGATGACCGCGCCGCCGAGCAGCAGACCGGCGCTGGCGGCGCCGGCCATGCCCAGCTGGCCCGCGCCGGTGTGCGCGAGCTCGACGGCCTTGGCCGCCGGACCGTTGGCCGCGGCGGGGGCCGCCTTGTGCTCGGCCTTCACCTCGGGGGCGGGGGTGTGCGCGGCGTCCGTCCGCGCGGGCTTGTGCCCGGCGGAAACGTGAGTGGCCGGCTTGTCCTTGCCCGGGGTGTGACCGCCCGGCTTCTGGTGGTCCGACGAGTGGTCCGTCGGCGGCTTGTGGCCGTGGTCCCCACCGGGCGGGTTGTGGTGCGGCGGCTTGTGGGTGCCGTCGTGCCCGCCGGGGTGACCGGGCTTGCCCGGGTGACCGGGCTTGCCCGGGTGGCCCGGCCATCCGTGACCGTCGCCCTCGTCCACGTTGGCGCACTTGTTGCCCGTGGTGTGGTTGCCCACGCCGACGACGTTGACGCTGTTGCCGCAGGCGTTGACCGGCACCTCGACCGGCACCTGGATGGTGTTGCCCGAGGCCACACCGGGCGAGTCCGTGGCGGCGCCGTGGGCGCCGCCACCGCCGTGCCCGTGGTTGCCGCCGCCGTTGCCCTTGCCACCGTGGTGACCGCCACCGTGGTGTCCACCACCGTGGTGACCGCCGTTGACGCACGTGTTGCCCGAGGCCGGGTTGAGCGCCCCGATGACGTTCACGGTGTTGCCGCAGGCGTTGACCGGCACGTGGACCGGAACCTGGACGGTGTTGCCCGAGGCCACACCGGGCGAGTTCGCCGCGTGGCCACCGGCCCCGGACGACGCCTGGGCGTAGCTGCCGGTCACGGCCGCGAGTACGCCACTCGCCGCCGCTGCAGTGATCAGGCCCTTCTTCGTGACCTGTCGCATGAGTCCTGCCTCTCTGCTTGCGCTATACGGATACACGCCAGCAATAGGGACAAAGTGCCCACATGCTTACGTGTCGAAAGCCCGGGCGGCTCCGGAGTGCACGCAAGTCACTCCGGAGCCGCCCATGTCAGACCCTTACGGGTTGAGGCACGACGTCAGCTGTTGACGCAGGTGTTACCAAACGTGGGGTTGAGCAGCCCGACGACGTTGATCGAGTTGCCGCAGACGTTCACCGGCACGTTGACCGGAGCCTGGATGACGTTGCCGGAGACCACACCGGGCGAGTTCACGGCGGCCCCCTGGGCGCCGGAGTCCGCAGCGGCCAGGCCAGCACCCGCGAGCACGAGACCACCGGTAACGGCCGCGGAAGCGACGACCTTCTTGATCATGGATTCCTCCTTGTTGGCAATGCGGTCCCAGCCGCGGACCGCACACCTGTAACGACGAGGAGGTAATCGGGCTACGCAACCCTCAGATCATTCACTCGTTACGGTTAACTCGGCACAAATTTACGGAGTTTAGACCCGAACTCAGCACTGATCGAGGAACCGGTCGAGAACGCGTGCGCCGAACTTCAGACCCTCCAGGGGCACTCGTTCGTCAACGCCGTGGAACATCCCCGCGAAGTCCAGCTCCGGCGGCAGCTGCAGCGGCGCGAAACCGAAGCACCGGATGCCCAGGTCGTCGAAGGACTTCGCGTCCGTGCCGCCCGAGAGCATGTACGGCACGGCGCGGGCGATCGGGTCCTCCGCCTTCAGGGCCGACTGCATGGCGTCGACGAGCTTGCCGTCGAAGCTCGTCTCCAGCGCCTTGTCCGCGTGCACGTCCTCGCGCCGGACCCGCGGGCCGAGGATGCGGTCGAGGTCGGCGAGGAACTCCTCCTCGTACCCCGGCAGGAACCTTCCGTCCACGTGCGCCGTGGCCTGCCCCGGGATGACGTTGACCTTGTACCCCGCGCCCAGCATGGTGGGGGCGGCGGTGTTGCGGAGCGTGGTGCCGATCATCTTGGCGATGCCGCCGAGCTTGGCGAGCGTCGTCTCCATGTCCTCGGGGTCGAGCGGCGTGCCGAGGGCGTCGGAGAGCTCGTCGAGGAAGGACCGCACGGTCTTGGTCATCCGGACCGGGAACTCGTGCCGCCCCAGCCGGCCGACCGCCTCGCACAGCTCCGTGATCGCGTTGTCCTTGTTGGTCATCGAGCCGTGGCCGGCGGTGCCGTCGACCGTGAGCCGCATCCAGTGCATGCCCTTCTGGGCCGTCTCGATCAGATAGAGGCGCAGGTTCTCGTTGACCGTGAAGGAGAAGCCGCCGACCTCGCCGATCGCCTCGGTCACGCCCTCGAAGAGCCCGGGGTGCTTGTCCACCAGGTGGCGCGCGCCGTAGACGCCGCCGGCCTCCTCGTCCGCGAGGAAGGCGAGCACCACGTCGCGCGGGGGCTTGCGGCCCGTGCGCATGCGGTCGCGGACGACCGCGAGGGTCATCGCGTCCATGTCCTTCATGTCCACCGCGCCGCGGCCCCACAGGCACCCGTCCGCGATCTCGCCCGCGAAGGGGTGGTGGGTCCAGTCGGCGGCGTTGGCCGGGACGACGTCGGTGTGGCCGTGGATCAGCAGCGCCGGCCGGGAGGGGTCCTCGCCCTCGATCCGCGCCACGGTCGAGGCGCGTCCCTTGTGGGACTCGAAGATCTGCGGTTCGAGCCCGACCTCGGCGAGTTTCTCCGCCACGTACTCGGCGGCGGCGCGCTCGCCCGGCCCGGAGTGGTCGCCGTAGTTGCTGGTGTCGATCCGGATCAGATCGCGGCAGAGGTCGACGACCTCGTCCTCGCCGCCCCTGCCGCCCTTGCCCGCCCCGGCCCCGGCCGGCTTCGACTCGCTCACGCTGCCTCCTCCTGGTTCGCTGCCGCCGGCCGCCCCGCTGAGGGCGGCCCACGGCGTGGGTCCTCCGCCATCCTCTCTCTCCGGCCGCCGCAGCCCAAGGCCGCAATACTGCCGACATCCGCCCGCCACACCCGCCACACCCGCCGGGAGCCGCTCCACCGGCCGCGTGATCGAGCACCCCCAGATCTTTGGTATTGTTTTCCTCGTCGGAAGGGCAACGGCCCGGAAGACGAAAAACACCTAGTCCGGGTGGCGGAATGGCAGACGCGCTAGCTTGAGGTGCTAGTGCCCTTTATCGGGCGTGGGGGTTCAAGTCCCCCCTCGGACACAGGCTGAGGCCCCAGTTCATCTGGGGCCTCATTGCTTTTCCCGGCGGCTTCCGGGTCGCTCCCCCGCTGCTTCCCGGGCCGTTTCCCGGTCGCTTTCCCGGCTGCTTTTCCCGGCCGGGCCGGGCCCGGGCCGGTGCTCGTGGCCGGATGTCCCGCATGGCCCGTTCTCTCCCTCCCGCGCTTGCGGTCCGCCCTGTCACCGTTTGGGGTCGCACATCTCCACCACGCGGCGCGAGAGGAGCGAGTGACAGTGACTGCTGAAGCGAGCCAGGACCGCGGCCCCGTCCAGGCGCCCAAGGAACTCCACGTCTGCATGGGCCTGAATTCGTGCCAGGGGCTCGATGTCAGCGGCGAGGCCACGATGGCGGGCACCGGCAGCTGCGCGACCGTGCAGCACGTGTGTCACGGCGAGGGCGAGTGCCGGGGGCAGGGCGGCTGCGGCTACGCCGGTGGCGACTACGCGCAGTTCCACCCCGGCGAGCAGGAGTGCCGGTACAACGGCAGCTGCGCCAGCCCGATCAACAAGGGCCGCGTGTTCTCCGCGGGCCCGCTCAAGGGCAGGAGCGTCTGGAAGCAGGCACGCAGGCTCTTCGAGGCCCGGATGTACGCGGCCGGCAAGGCGTTCGGCCCGTCTCCCGGCGAGGGGATCGACGACGACTGCCTGCCGCGGTACGACGACTACGGCCCCCACGACGTGCCCGGCCCGGAGGCGGGGGCGTGACCGAGGCGCGGCGGGCGGTGACGGCCCCCGCCCCGCCCGGCGCCCGACCGGGGCCGCCCGGGCGCCCCGGCTTCGGTCTCGGGCTGCGCAGCCCGCACCTCCCCTACGTCCGCGCGCACCGGCCGCCGGTCGGGTTCTTCGAGGTCATCTCGGAGAACTTCATGTACGCCCAGGGCGCCCGGCGCCGTGCGCTGGACGAGATCGCGGACGCCTACCCCGTCGTGCTGCACGGCGTGTCCCTGTCCATCGGCAGCACGGACCCGCTCGACCACGACTACCTGGGCCGGCTCAAGCGCCTCGCCGACGACGTGGGCGCGCCGTGGGTGTCCGACCACGTCTGCTGGACCGGCGTCCTGGGCCTCAACACCCACGACCTGCTGCCGCTGCCCTTCACCGAGGAGTCGCTGGCCCACGTCGTCCGGCGCGTCCGCACCGTGCAGGACGTCCTGGAGCGCCCGCTCGTGCTGGAGAACCCGAGCAGCTACGTGGGCTTCCGCGCCTCGACCCTCACCGAGTGGGAGTTCCTGGCGCGCATGGCTGACGAGGCGGACTGCGGACTGCTGCTCGACGTCAACAACGTCCACGTCTCGGCGTTCAACCACGACTTCGACCCGGTGGAGTACCTGCGCGCCCTGCCGCACGAGCGCGTGGTCCAGATGCACCTGGCCGGGCACACCCACTACGGCAGTCACATCGTCGACACCCACGACGCCCCCGTGGCCGAGCCGGTGTGGGAGCTGTACCGGCTGGCCGTGGAGCTGACGGGCGGCGGCGTTCCGACGCTCCTGGAGCGGGACGACAAGCTGCCGGCCTTCCCCGAGCTGCTGGCCGAGCTCGACACGGCGCGGGCGGTGGCCGGTGGCGGATGACCCGGAGGACGGCCTGGCGGAAGCGCAGCGGCGGATGCAGGCCGCGATCCTGGACCCGTACGGAACGGGCCCGTGCGCCCCCGAGGAGATCTTCACCGGCTCCTCCAGGCAGACCGCGGGCGAACGGCTGCGCGTCTACCGGAACGGCTACCGGCTGCGGCTGCTGGGCACCATGCGCGGCCTGCACCCGGGGGCCGTCCAGCTGCTCGGCCAGGAGATCTTCGACCAGTTCGCTCTGGACTACCTGGACGCCCGGCCGCCGCGCTCCCCCACCCTCGCCCGTCTCGACGCGGGCTTCGCCGGCCACCTGCGGCGCACCCGCCCGGACACCGCTCCCGGCGCGTCCCGCGAGGCGTGGATCGACCTGCTCATCGACGTGGTGCGCTACGAGCGGGCGTTCACCGAGGTCCTGGACGGGCCGGGGCCGGAGGAGACCGGCACCCCCGCCCGAGCCGCCCCCGCCCGAGCCGCCCTCACCGCGCCCTGCCCCGCCCCCGGACTGACGCTGCTGCGCACCTGCGCCCCCGTACACCTCTATGTGGCCGCGGTGCGCAGGGGCGAGGACCCCGGCCCGCCGGAGCCGCGGGCGACCTTCCTGGCACTGGCCCGCCGCGACTACACGGTGGTGACCCACGAACTCGCCCCGGACGCCCACCGGGTTCTCGCCGCGCTGGTGCGCGGGGTCCCCCGGCGGGAGGCCCTGGACGGGACTCCGCCCGCTACGGCGCGCGCGTGGCTGGCGGACTGGACGGCCCGGCGCCTGCTCGTGACCTGCCCGAACCCCCTTCCCCGAACGGAGCAGCCATGGTCAGCACGCCGCCGCTCGCGGTCACGAAGCCCAGGAGCGGGAAGATCGAGACGCTGGAGGAACTGAGTGCGCACCTGTGCGCGGCCGCGTACGTGGAACTCTCCACCGTGCCGATGTACCTGTACGCGGCGTACTCGATGAGGACGCGCGGCTATTCGCAGTGGGCCCTGGGGAAGCCGGCCCAGAGCGACCTGATCGGCGTGGTCATCGAGGAGATGCAGCACATGGCCCTCGCCCGGAACGTGCTGGTCGCGATCGGCCGCGGTGACGACCTCCGGGTCTACGCGCGGGAGTCCGTGCCCACGTATCCGGCGCCGATGGCTCACCGGATGCCTCCGCTGACGCTGAGTCTGCGGCGCCTGTCCAGCACGCAGGTCCAAACATTCATGGAGGTCGAACTCCCGGAGTCGGAGCAGAAGCAGGTGGAGGCGGTCGACATCGTCGACTACCACTCCCTCGGGGAGTTCTACAAGTACATCGAGGACGGCATCACCTACCTGAGCACCCCGGCTGCGGGAAACGAGCAGATCAAGTGGGCGGATCTCGCCGCGGACAAGCTGTGGCAGCTCCAGTACCACCGCGGGTACTGGAACCAGAACGGGGGCGCGCAGCAACCGCTTCTGGTCACCGACGAGAAGACCGCGATCGCCGCGCTGAGGGTCATCGTCGAGCAGGGCGAGGGCGCACCGCACGACAGGGGTCACATCGACCCGATCTACCCTCCCCCGAAGATCGGGGAGCACCGGAGGACGGAGGACTCCCACTACACCAAGTTCCTGCGCATCCGGCAGGGAGTGGACGGCGTCGGCGTCGTCAAGGACGACAACGGCCAGGAGAAATACACGATCGACAGCCCGGAGGTCGTCCGGCCGGTCATCGACAACCCGACGATCGAGCAGGTCAACGACGTCCCGGTGCGGAAGCTGATGGTGCTGTCCAACGCGGCCTACTGCTACGTGCTGGCGCTGCTCGACAAGATCTACCGGACCCGCACGACCGTGGACGGGACCCAGCCGTTCCGGAAGGACGAGCGGTACGGCTACGAGCGGGGCTTCATCGCCGCCATGCAGGGCGTGCTGTACCCGATCGCCGACCTCCTGATGCGCACGCCGTTCCAGGACGGCGACCTCAAGGTCGGGCCCGTGGGCATCGTGAACGCCGGCCCGCCCTTCCAGCACCACGAGTTCACGGTCCGGACCGAGTCGAAGAAGACCGGCCAGAAGAGGGGAAGGGCCTCCGTCCGGCAGTTCTGGAAGCCGCGGGAGGACCTGGCCGCCCTCTGCCGTGAGGTGACCGCGTTCTATCCGGAACTCGGCGGCGACGACGGCGTCGAGCGGCAGATCCGCCTGCTGCCCGACTTCGAGCTGGACCTGCCGCCCGCCAAGGGCTGAGCCGGCCGCGTGTCAGACGCCGCGCAGGGGTATCCCCCGCAGCCGGACGGACAGGCACGTCACGCATCCCTCCAGCTTCTCGAACTCGCCGATGTCCACCGGGACCGGTGTGTACCCGAGGTCCGCGAGCAGGTCCGCGGTCCTCGGGGCGCCGGCCGAGAGCAGGAGGCGGTCGTCCCCCAGGAGGACGACGTGGGCTCCCGGTTCCTCGGGGACGGGGAGGAAGCGCGGGAAGAGGGACCGCGTGTCGACCAGGGGCTCGTAGCCGATGACCGTGCCGTCGGGGAGGGCGGTGACCGCCGACTTCAGGTGCAGGACCTTGCCGACGGGGACGGGCACCACGCGCGCCCCCAGCGGTTCCAGGACGGCCCGCAGCTGGCGCACCCCCTCCGCGTTGGTGCGGCCGCCCCGGCCGACGTAGACGGTGTCACCGGCCTTGAGGACGTCGCCGCCGTCGAGGGTGCCGGGTTCGCGGATGCGGTTGAGGGAGAGGCCGAGTTCCGCGGCGGCCCGTTCCGCGGCCGCCGTCTCGGCGCGGCGGGAGGGGGCCCCGGAGCGGGCCATGACGGCGACGTTGCGGAAGACGACCATGGCGTCCTCGACGAAGACGGCGTCCGGGCAGTCGTCGGCGGGCGGGACCTCGACGGTCCGCCAGCCGTGGTCGCGCAGGGCCGCCGTGTAGTCGTGCCACTGCCGCAGGGCGAGGGCGGGGTCCACGGGCGTGCGCGCGAGGTGGGTCACCAGGCCTTCGGCGAGGCGGGGGCCGGGACGGCGTACGAGGGCGGTTCTGCTGGGCACGGGGGCTTCCTCTCCACGGCGGCCGGGCCACAGGGGCCCGTGCGTATCATCTGGCTGATGATCACCAACCATTCCCGCCGCCCGAAGCCGGCAACCGCCTCCGCCCCCTGCCGCGTCACCGTCTGCCGCGGCTGCTGCTGCGGCGATCCGCGGAAGGTGCCGGGGGTCGACCACGCCGGGCAGATCCCGCGCCTGCGGAAGGCGTTGGGCGATGCCGCCCAGGTGCGGGCCTCCGAGTGCCTGGACGTGTGCGACCAGGCGAACGTGGTGGTCGTGCAGCCGTCGGCCGCGGGGCGGGCGGCCGGGGGGCGGCCCGTGTGGCTCGGGCTCGTCAACGACGACGACGTGCTCGCGGACGTGGCGGCCTGGATACGGGCGGGCGGGCCGGGGCTGGCGGAGCCGCCCGGGGTGCTGGACCTGTACGCGTTCACGGTGTCGCGGCGTGTGGGGAAGGGCGTGGAGGAGTAGGGCCGGGGGCCGCTCCTCCATCCACCCTGCCGCCGTTCGTCAGTCCCCGCGCGGTCCGGCCGCCGAGGCCGCCTTCTCCAGCTGGAACGCCTCGTTGCCGAGGCCGATGCTGCCGTGCACCCCGGGGCGCAGGTACTTGAGGACGACGCCGTAGCCGATGCCGGCGAGGACGGCCGCGCCGATGGTGCCGGGCAGGATCCAGCGCAGGGGCGATCCGGGGTCGGCGCCGAGCAGGACGTCGAAGTCCTTGACCGCGTACACGGCGATGACGACGAGGGCGGCCCCGGCGACGCCGGAGGCGATCAGGCGCGGCGCCTGCGTGCGCGCGGCGCCGCGCCGGACGAAGAAGGCGATGACGGCGGCGGACGCGGCGGCCATCAGCACGATGATGCCGAGCGCGCCGACGTTGCCGCTCCAGGTGAACAGGCGCAGGACGGGTGCGGTCGGGTCGCCGTGCGGGCGGCCGTCGGTCACGGCGAAGAGGAGGACGGCGATCAGCGAGACGGCGCTCTGCAGCAGGGAGCCGTAGGCCGGGGCGCCGCTCGCGCGGGAGGTGCGGCCGACGGCGGCGGGCAGCAGGCCCTCGCGGCCCATGGCGAAGGCGTAGCGGGCGACGACGTTGTGGAAGCTGAGCATCGCGGCGAACATGCCGGTCACGTAGAAGACGTGCATGACGTCGGTGAAGGTGCTGCCGAGCCGCTCCTCGGTGAGGGCGAAGAGCAGGTTCGGTCCCTTCTCCTGGGCGAGGCCGACGATGCTGTCCGGTCCGGCGGCGACGCTGAGGGCCCAGGAGCTCAGGGCGAAGAAGAGCGCGACGAAGCCGACGGCGAGGAAGGTGACGCGGGCGACGACGACGTTCGGGCGGCTGGTCTCCTCGGCGTAGACGGCGGCCTGTTCGAAGCCGACGAAGGCCGCGATGGTGAAGCACAGGGCGGTGCCGAGGCCGCCCCCGCCGAGGGTGGCGGGGTCGAAGGCGTGGAAGGAGACGCCCTGCGGGCCCGGGTCGGCGAGGCCGGCGAAGTCGAAGGCGACGACCATCACGCACTCGATGAGCAGCAGGACCCCGAGCACCTTGGCGCTGAGGTCTATCTTCAGCCAGCCGAGGACGCCGACGACGAGGACGGCGGCGAGTGCGGGGACCCACCAGGCGACGCCCAGGCCGAGGTGCTTGTCGAGCAGGCCGGAGAGCTCGTAGCCGAAGATGCCGTAGATCCCGAACTGCATGGGGCTGTAGGCGACGAGGGCGACGACGGAGGCGGCGGCGCCGGCCGTGCCGCCGAGGCCGCGGGCGATGTAGGCGTAGAAGGCGCCGGCGTTGTGGACGTGGCGGCTCATTTCGGCGTAGCCGAAGCTGAAGAGGGTCAGCACCACGCCGAGGATGACGAAGAGCAGGGGCTGGCCGACGATGGCCATCGTCCCGTAGGTGGTGGGCATGACGCCCGCCGTCACCATCAGGGGCGCGCTGGCGGCGACGACCGACAGGAGCAGACCGGCGAGGCCTATGCGGTCGGCGCGCAGGCGTCTGTCCTGCCCCTTGAACGTGCTGATCTCGCTCGTCGTGCCCGTCGTCATGGCGGGGTGGTCCTTCCCATGGGTGAGCGGGGGGTGATCGTAGGGGATGCGCGCGGCCGGGCGGCTTCAGGCCGAGCCGAGGGCGGCGCGGCGCGCGGCGCGGAAGGCCTTCGCGGGGTCCCGGTCGGGGTAGGACCAGGGGGCGCGGGTGGCGTGCGGGCCGATGCGGGTGAGGAGGGCCGCCGCCTCGGCGAGCCGGCCTTCGTGGAGCTTGGCGTGGGCGAGGTAGTTCAGGTCGGCCTTGCGGCGGGGGTGGGCGCTGCCGGCGGTGTTGTCGTCGACGTCCCATTCGAGCCACCAGTCGAAGGCGGCCTTCATCACCTGGCGGGCGCGGCGGCTGGTCCAGTGCTCGGAGCGGGCCGGGTCGCCGGGCTCGACGCCGGCGCGCGCGAGGACGCGGTAGCGCTCGGCGTGGGCGACGACGGGCAGCACCGCCAAGGGCGAGTCGGCGGGCGCCTGTTCGGCGGCCCAGGCGGCGAAGTCGTAGACCTCGTGCAGGGGGTCGTCGCGGTCGCCCTTCTGGTGCTCGGCCAGGCACGCGGCCATGAGGTGGTGGGCGTGGTGGTGGTCGCGGTGGCGGGCGCGGACCTGGTCGAAGGCGCGGACGCGCTCGTCGTCGGTGCCGGTGCGGCGGGCGAGGATGAGGACGGCGAGCCAGGGGGACGGGTCGGCGGGGGCCATCCTGGCGGCCGTCAGACAGGCGGCGCGCGCCGCCTCGGGGCTGTCCTTGCCGCTCACGGCGCGGAAGACGGTGGCGCAGGCGAGGAGGGCGGCGGCGTCGGGGCTGTCGGGCTCGGCGAGCTGCCACTCGCGGGCCCAGGCGACGCTGGAGGGGCCTTCGGCGAGGACTACGAGGCGGTGGCCGCGGCGGTCCCAGTCGTCGCCGGTCTCGGCGAGGAGATTGCGGGCCTCCGTCCAGCGGCCGCGCGCCAGGGCGTCACGGACTGTGGCCAGTTCGGCGTCGTCGAGGGCCGGGTCGAAGGTCACTCCGTCCTTGTTCCGGGAGCGGGCAGCCCGGGCCGCTTTCCCGAGGGGGGGCGGGGGCGTCATCTGCGGGCTTCCTCCACGGCGTACGTCCCCTCCGGCCGCCGGGTCGGGGCGTCCGCATTCATCCATGTCAGTCACGCACAGCAAAGCGGTAGTCACGGCTCCGAGTCAAGACCTGATCTTGGAGCTGACGCTTCATCAACTCACATACCGTCAGTTCCGGTTACCGTTGTTCACTCCCTCGCATCCCGCGGGCCACTTCGGCTTACTTCAGCCCCTCTATTTACCTGCGCCCCCTACCGTCGCGGCGGCCCGCGCACAGCCCGGCGCACGCGCGCGAGAGCGACATCCAGCCCATGGGCACACCCTGTCGAAGAACAACAGTTCGAGCAATCCGGAGGCACTCCCGCGCGGTGTCGACCGTTGGAGGGGATGGCCGCCCGAAAGAGGGGTACTCGGCCGTCGCACCGCCCACAAGGCGGCTATCGTTTTTCTGTCAAGTCCCCGACGACCGAGTGGTCTTGAGGTGCGCGACGTGTTGGTCTTCGCCTTCGCCGTGAGCGCGGCCTGCTGCCTGGGCATCGGCTTCGTCCTCCAGCAGAACGCCGCGCAGCGGGCCCCGATGAGCGACTTCCTCTCCTTGCGGCTGCTGCTCGACCTGGTCCGGATGCCGCGCTGGCGGGCCGGCATCGGCATGATGGTGTGCGGCATGGTGCTCGGCGCGATCGCGCTGAACCAGGGCGAGGTATCGCTGGTCGAACCCCTGCTCGCGACGAACCTGCTGTTCGCCATGGCCCTCTCCCGTCGGCAGACCCGCCAGCCCCTGGGCCGTACGGGCTGGGGCGGGCTGTGGCTGCTGGCCGGCGGCGTCGCGGCGTTCATCATCGCGGGGCGGCCGCACGGCGGGGCCACCGTCACCGATCCGCTGCGGCACTGGCTGATCGTCGGGGTGATGCTGGGGGGCGCGCTCGCAATGGCGGCGGTCTCCAAGCGCGTGCGGATGAGCGTCGAGGCGCCGCTCCTGGGAGTGGCCGCCGGGCTGCTCTACGGCGTCCAGGACGCCCTCACGCGCGTCAGCGGCGAGCGGTTCTCCGAGCACGGCTGGACCGCGTTCTTCCTGAGCTGGCAGCCGTACGGGGTGCTCGTCCTCGGCGTGACGGCGCTGGTGTTCGTCCAGAGCGCCTTCGAGACGGCGCCGCTGCGGCTGTCCCTGCCCGCGCTGACCGCCGCCCAGCCGCTCGCGGGGATCGCCTGCGGCGTGGGCTTCCTCGGCGACCGGCTGCACACCTCGCCCGCCGCGCTGGCCTGGGAGGCCGCCGGGCTGGTCGCCATCGTGATCGGCATCGTGCTCATCGGGCGGCACCCGGCCATGCCGTCGGGCAGCTCGGAATTCGACCGCGTGCGCGACCTCCAGCCGCACTGACGCTGGTTTCATGGGGGCATGAGCGATCAGACACCGCTGCCGGCGGACGAGCTGCTGGACATCGTCGACGAGCAGGACCGGGTGGTGGGACAGGCCGCGCGCGGCGAGTCGTACGCCCTGGGGCTGCGCCACCGCTGCGTGTTCGTCCTCGCCCGGGACGCGCAGGGGCGGATCTTCGTCCACCGGCGCACGTCCGGGAAGCTGGTCTTCCCCTCGCGGTACGACATGTTCGTGGGCGGGGTCGTCGGGGCGGGCGAGACGTACGACGAGGCGGCGCTGCGGGAGGCCGAGGAGGAACTGGGCGTCCAGGGCCTGCCGGCCCCGGTCCCCCTGTTCCGGTTCCTGTACGAGGGGCCGGGGGGCTCGTGGTGGTCGGCGGTGTACGAGGTCCGCTGCGACGTGCCGGTGCGGCCCCAGGCGGAGGAGGTCGCCTGGCACGCGTTCCTCTCCGAGGGGGAGCTGGAGGAGCGCCTCGGGGAGTGGGAGTGGGTGCCGGACGGCTTGGAGGCGTACCGGCGCCTGCGGGAACGCTGACGCGGGCCGCCCTCCGGCGGACCCGAGCCCATCCCGGGCGGGGAACGGCGCCGGCGGCGCCCGGCACGGCGATAGCAGCAGGCCCCCCGCGCCCCGGCCGGGACGGCACCGCCGGGCTCCGGCGGGGGGCTGCTCACCGCTGCGGCGGGGGCATGGTGCCCGGCAGGGCCGGCGCCCGAGCCACATCAGGAACGCCCCCGGCGGCACCGGGCACCCCGAGCCCGTATCAGAGCCGGCACCGGCGGCCCCGTACCGCCGGGCGCCTCCCCCTGGAAGGGGTCTGGGCTAGTCCATCGTGACGATGATCTTGCCGCGGGTGTGGCCCTCCGCGTTCATGCGCTGGGCTTCTGCCGCACGTGCCAGGGGGAAGACCTTCGCCACCTCCACCGTGAGGGCGCCGCTCTCGGCCAGGTCCGTGAGGGCCGTGAGGTCGGAGGCGTCGGGGCGGACGAAGACGTAGCGGCCGCCGAGGCCGAGGACGGCCGGGTCTGCGATGGAGGCGAGCCGGCCGCCGTGGGCGAGCAGCGCGGGCGAGGCCGTGAGCGCTTCGCCGCCGGCGAGGTCGAGCACGGCGTCGACGCCCTGCGGCGCGAGCGCCCGGACCCGCTCGGCGAGCCCTTCGCCGTAGGCGACGGGCTGCGCGCCGAGCGAGCGCAGGTAGTCGTGGTTGCCCTCACTGGCGGTGCCGATGACGCGCGCGCCGAAGTGCCGTGCGATCTGGACGGCCATGCCGCCGACGCCGCCGGACGCCGCGTGGATCAGCACGGTCTCGCCCTCCCACACCCGGAGCGCCTTGACCAGCGCCTGGTAGGCGGTGAGCCCGGCCAGCGGCAGCCCGGCGGCCTGCTCGAAGGTGAGGTTCTTGGGCTTGCGGGCGAGGGTCCGCACGGGTGCGGCGACGTATTCGGCGAAGGTGCCGCGGGAGAGGAAGTCCTCGCGGACGTAGCCGATGACCTCGTCGCCCTCGGCGAATTCGGGGGCGTCGGCGCCGGGCCGGACGACGACGCCGGCCATGTCCCAGCCGGGGATGACGGGGAAGACCGCGTCGAGGGCGGGCTCGAGGTAGCCGGCCTGGGCCTTCCAGTCGACGGGGTTGACGGCGGCGGCCTTGACCCTGACCAGGACGGAGTCGGGCCCGACCTTGGGGTGGGGCCGCTCGCCGTACTCCAGGACCTCGGGTCCTCCGTAGCTGCGGTAGCTGATGGCCTTCATGGGTGGTGCTCCTAGCAGGGTCAGGCGGAGGCGGGTGCGGTCTCAGCGTCCGCCGCGGGGGCGGCGCCCGCCACTTCGGTGCGCCGGGCGCGGATCGTGCGCAGGCCGAGCCCGGCGACGAGCGCGACCAGCAGGAACGCCGTGCCGGCGATGACGAACGTGAGGGTGAACTGGCTCTCGGCGGGCAGCTTGGGCGCCCCCGGCGGCAGGTGTTCGAGGCTCTTGGAGGCCAGCACCGTGGTGATCATGGCGCTGCCGATGGCGCTGCCGGTCGAGCGGGAGATGGAGTTGATGCCGTTGGCGATGCCGGTCTGGTGGTGCGGGACGCTCGCGACGATCACGGCGGGCATGGCGGCGTAGCCGAAGCTGATGGCGGCGCCGACGAACATCCCGGCGGCGACCACGGAGAGCGTGTGCTCGTGGTCGAGGGCGATCCACACGAAGCCGGCGGTGCCGATGAGGGAGGCGAGCAGCAGGACCAGGCGGGGGCCCTTGTGACGGACGAGCTGGCCGCCGATGGGCGCGGCGAGCAGCGAGACGATGGTGCTGGGCAGCAGGTACGCGACGGAGGCGCGCAGCACGGACGCCGAGAAGCCGTATCCGGCGACCTCCTCCGGCATCTGTACGAGGTAGGAGACGCCGATGAAGAGGGCGAAGGAGCCGAAGCCGACGAGGAGGCCCGCGATGTTGGCGAAGAGCACCGGGCGGTGGGCGAACATCTTCATGTCGACCAGCGGCTCGCGCACCTTGCGTTCGACGAGCGTCCACACCGCCGCCATCACGACGGCGCCCGCGAAGCAGCCGATCGTCCGGCCGGAGGACCAGCCCCACTCGTGCCCCTGGGTGATGGGCAGCAGGAGCAGGACGAGGGTGGCGGCCAGGGTGAGCGCGCCGAGGACGTCGGTGCGGCCGCCGGTGGTCTCCCGGGTGGCGGGGACGAGGGCGGCGACGGCGATGAGGGCGAGCGCGGCGAGGCCGGTGGCCAGCCAGAAGGCGCTGCGGTAGTCGGGGTCGTCGCCGGAGGTGAGCAGGCCGGTGGCGACGAGCGCGAGGCCGCTGCCGAAGGCGAGGGTGCCGCTGACCATGGCCATGGCGCCGGGCAGCTTGGCCGGGCGCACCTCCTCGCGCAGCACGGAAAGCGCCAGCGGGAAGATCGCGGTGGCGGCGCCCTGGAGCACCCTGCCGACGATCAGCCAGAGCAGGGAGTGCGTCACGGCGGCGAGGACGGAGCCGGCGACCATGACGACCAGCACGGCGACCAGGGTCTTCTTCTTGCCGTGCTGGTCGCCGAAGCGGCCGAGCAGCGGGGTGAAGACGGCGGCCGAGAGCAGGGTCGCGGTGGTGACCCAGCTGACGTTCGCGGACGTGGTGTGCAGGTCGTTCTGGATGAGGCCGAGGATCGGCACGACCAGGGTCTGCATCATCGAGACGACCATGGCGGCGAGGCTCAGGGCGAAGACGATCACCGTCTCGTTGCGCTGGATGCCCCGGTCGGCGGGCGCTGGGGAGGACATGGGTGGGGGTGTTCCTTCGAGTGGCTCAGCGTTGCTTCGGGAATTGCTTCAGGACATGGATGCTTGAGGCAATCAAGCAACTCGCCCACCGTAGGCCGAGATATTTAAGGTAGTCAAGTTAATGATTTAAGTCATGAAGCTCTTGAGTACACTCGAACCATGACCGGCACCGCCTCCCCGCCCCCGACCAAGGCCCAGCTCCTGGAGCTCGTGGCCGCGCTCGGCACCGCCCAGTGGCAGGACTTCGCCGCCGCCGCTGCCCGGCAGGGCCTCACCTCCGTCCAGGCCAAGCTCCTCGCCCAGCTCAAGGGGCCCGTCCCGATGCGCGGCCTCGCCACCCTGCTGGTGTGCGACGCCTCCAACGTCACCGGCATCGTGGACCGCCTGGAGGCCCGCGGCCTGGTGCGCCGCGAGCCGGACCCGGGCGACCGGCGGGTGAAGAACGTCGTCGCCACCGACGAGGGCCGCGAGACCATCCGCCGGGTGCGCGCCGAGATGCAGGCCACCCACAGCGCGCTCGACACCCTCGACGAGGAGGAGCGCACCACGCTGTACGGGCTGCTGGAGCGGCTGCGCCCGGGCCCGGACCACCGCGGCTGACGGGCCCGGGCCGCCGGGCGGCGGCCCCCGGCAGCGGCCCCGGGCGGCGCGACCACGAGCCCGGGGCGGCGCGGCCGGCGGGCCCCCGGCCGCCCCGGCCGACTCCCTCCGCGCCCCTTCCCCCCGCGCCCGTATTCTGACGGGCAGTCCGATCCGCGCACCCCGCGCGGCGGCAAGGGGAGGTCATCCATGTCCAGCACGAGCCCGGTCGCGCCCGTCGGCGCGGAGCCGACCGAGCCCTACACCGTCGGCCTCGCCCCCGGGGTCACGGCGTTCGTCCAGCCCGACGGCGGCTGGTGCCTGAACAACGCGGGCATCGTGACCGGCGGCGGCCGGACGGCGCTGATCGACACCGCCGCGACCGAGCGCCGCGCGCGGCTGCTGCGCGACGCCGTCACCGGCGCCGGCGCTCCCCTGCCCTCCACGATCGTCAACACCCACCACCACGGCGACCACACCTACGGCAACTGCGTCTTCCCGGAGGCGACGGTCGTCGGCCACCGCGAGTGCCGCCGGGAGACCCTCGCCGCGGGCCTGCAGCTGCACGGCATCTGGCCCTGGGTGGAGTACGGCGACGTCCGGATCACGCCCGCCGAGGTCACCTACGCGGACAGCCTCTCGCTGCACGTGGGCGACACCGAGGTCGAACTGATCCACCCGGGCCCGGCGCACACCACCGGCGACACCATCGCCTGGCTGCCGCAGCACCGCGTCGTCTTCACCGGCGACCTCGTCTTCAACGGGGGCACGCCCTTCCTCCTCATGGGCTCCCTGGAGGGCTCGCTGCGCTCCCTGGAGGTGCTGCGCGGGCTCGGCGCCGAGACCGTCGTGCCCGGGCACGGGCCGGTCACCGACGCCGGCGTCTACGACGTCATCGAGCGCTACCTCCGCTGGCTGCAGGAGCTGGCCCGCACCGAGCACGCCGCCGGCCGCACCCCGCTGGAGGCCGCCCGCCGCGCCGACCTCGGCGAGTTCGCGGAGCTGCGCGAGAGCGAGCGCCTCGTGGCCAACCTGCACCGCGCCTACGCCGAACTGGAGGGCGACCGCCCCCTGGCCGCACCGCTCGACATGCCGGCCGTCATCGCCGACATGACGACGATGAACGGCGGGCGTCCGATGTCCTGCCACGCGTAGGCGTCCGCGCCCGGCGCACCCTGGACGCCATACCGACTGGTCGGCATGATGATCCGGGACCGCCCGGCGGCGGGTCCGACGACGCGTGGAGGAGCACTCGATGAGCCCGACCGGCAGGAACAACCCCCCGGGACTCGACCCGGACCGGCTGCGCGCCCATCTGGAGCGGGAGCGTCCGGGGCTCGTACAGGGGCCGCTGGTGGCCGAGTTGATCGAGGGGGGCCGGTCCAACCTCACCTACTCCGTCACCGACGGCACCGGCCGCTGGGTGGTGCGCCGCCCCCCGCTCGGGCACGTGCTCGCCACCGCCCACGACATGCGGCGCGAGCACCGGGTCATCAGCGCCCTGCGGCCGACCGCGGTCCCGGTGCCCGAAGCGGTGCTGCTGTGCGAGGACGAGAGCGTCCTCGGATCGCCCTTCTACGTCATGGAGTTCGTGGAGGGCACGCCGTACCGCACGGCCGCGCAGCTCACCGCGATCGGGCCGGAGCGCACCCGGCGGGTCGTGCTCGGCCTCGCCGACACGCTCGTCCGCCTGCACGCCGTCGATCCGGAGGCGGCCGGGCTCGCGGACTTCGGGCGCCCGGACGGCTTCCTGGAGCGGCAGTTGCGGCGCTGGGGCAAGCAGCTGGAGGCCTCCCGCAACCGCGAGCTGCCCGGCATCGACGCGCTGCACTCCGCGCTGGCCGGGGCCCTGCCCGTCTCCCCCGCGCCCACCGTCGTGCACGGCGACTTCCGCCTCGACAACGTCCTCGTGGGCGACGACGACTCGGTGCGGGCCGTCCTCGACTGGGAGATGTCCACGCTCGGCGACCCGCTGACCGACCTCGGCCTGCTGGTGATGTACAGCGAGCAGGAGCCCGTCCCCGGCTCCCCCATCAGCACCACGCGCAACGCGCCCGGCCATCCCGACCCCGCCGAGATCGTCGAGCGCTACGCGGCCGGCTCCGGCCGCGACGTCTCCGCGCTGCCCTGGTACACGGCCTTCGCCTACTTCAAGCTCGCCGTGATCCTGGAGGGCATCCACTACCGCTACACCCTCGGGCAGACCGTCGGCGCGGGCTTCGACCGCATCGGGCAGCTCGTCCCGCTCTTCATCGACAACGGACTCGCCACCCTGCGGAAGGGCTGACCGGCATGGACTTCGCATTCGACGCCCGCACCGAGGAACTGCGCGGGCGGCTGCTCGCGTTCATGGACGAGCACGTGTACCCGGCCGAGGCCGTCGCCGAGGAGCAGCGGGCCGCGCTCGCCGACCCGTGGACGGCGCCGCCGGTCGTCGCGGAGCTCCAGGAGGAGGCGCGGCGGCGGGGGCTCTGGAATCTCTTCTTCACAAACCAGCACAGCCTTCCTGACCACGAGTACGGCGCCGGGCTGACCAACCTCCAGTACGCGCCGCTCGCCGAGATCACCGGCCGCAGCCCGCAGCTGGCCCCCACCGCCCTCAACTGCGCGGCCCCCGACACCGGGAACATGGAGCTGCTCGCCCAGTTCGGCACCGAGGAGCAGCGCAAGCGCTGGCTGGAGCCGCTGCTGGAGGCCCGGATCCGGTCGGCGTTCGCCATGACCGAGCCGGACGTGGCCTCCTCGGACGCCACGAACATCGAGACCCGCATCGTGCGCGACGGCGACGACTACGTCATCGACGGCCGCAAGTGGTACATCTCCGGTGCCATGAACCCCGCCTGCGAGATCTTCATCGTCATGGGGAAGACCGATCCGGACGGGGCCGATCCGCGGCGGCAGCAGTCGATGGTGCTGGTCCCCCGGGACACGCCGGGCGTGCGGATCCGCCGCGCCATGCGGGTCTACGGCTACGAGGACCACTACCACGGCGGCCACGCCGAGGTCCTCTTCGACGGCGTGCGCGTGCCCGCGGCGAACCTCGTCGGCGAGGAGGGCGGCGGCTTCGCCATCGCCCAGGCACGCCTCGGCCCGGGCCGCATCCACCACTGCATGCGGCTGATCGGGATGGCCGAGCGGGCGATCGAGCTGATGTGCCGGCGCGCGCTGGACCGTACGGCCTTCGGCAAGCCGCTGGCCGCGCAGGGCGTCGTCCAGGAGTGGATCGCCGACTCGCGGGTGGCCGTGGAGCAGCTGCGGCTGCTGGTGCTCAAGACGGCGTGGCTGATGGACACCGTCGGCAACCGCGGCGCGCACACCGAGATCCAGGCCATCAAGATCGCCACCCCGCGGACCGTCGTCGGCATCATCGACCAAGCGGTCCAGCTGCACGGGGCGGGCGGCGTGAGCCAGGACTTCCCGCTGGCGGAGCTGTGGGCCGCGGCGCGGACGCTGCGCCTGGCCGACGGGCCGGACGAGGTGCACCAGCGGTCGCTGGCGCGGCGGGAGCTGCGGCGGTACCGCTAGCGCGGACGGTCTTCCCCCGCTTACCGGCCGCACAAGCGGGCAGACATAGTCCGTACGTGCGGCGGACCGGGGGGTATCGCATGGCCACCAGGTGGAACGGACCGAGGGGCGGCGTGCGGCTGGGAGGGCTGCCGTTCGCGGCGGCCGCCCTCACCGCGACCGTCGCCCTCTCCATGACGCTCGTGGCCTTCGGCAACGTCACCGACTTCGGTACGAACCAGGAGTTCGTCCGCCACGTCCTGGCGATGGACACCACCTTCAAGGACGACGACCTGATGTGGCGGGCCGTCACGGACCGCACCCTGCAGGACATCGCCTACGTCGCGATCATCGCCTGGGAGACGCTGGCCGCCGCCGTGCTCGTGGCCGGGACGGTCCTGTGGGCGCGCAGCCTCACGGGGCGGGGCGCCGGCTACCGGCGTGCGCGGCGGGTGAGCACGCTGGGGCTGGTGATGGTCCTGCTGCTGTTCGGGGCGGGCTTCATCGGCATCGGCGGCGAGTGGTTCGCCATGTGGCAGTCCCAGAAGTGGAACGGCCTGCAGGCAGCCGAGCGGAACTTCCTGGTGGCGGGTTTCGTGCTCGTGCTGATCCATCTCCCATCGCCGCAGTGGCACTCCCCCGAGGGCTGAGGCCGCCGCCCCCGGGGAACCGCCGCCCGCCTACGCCTCCTCGGAGAACACCACCAGCGACCGCCCGCCGCGCCCCGCGAGCATCGCCTCGAAGGCGCCGGCGATGCCGTCGAGGCCGATCCGGGCCGTCACCAGGGCGGACAGGTCGAAGCGCCCGGCGCGCACGTGCCCGGCGATGACGGGCAGGTCCTTCGCCGGGTCGCTGTTGCCGTAGACGCAGCCCGAGAGCGTCCGCCCGAAGTAGAACAGCTCCAGCGCGGAGAACGTCACCTGCTGGTCCATGCCGCCGATGCCGACGACGGTGGTGCGGCCGCCCTTGCGCGTCGAGGACCAGGCCGTACGGATCGCGTCGGCCCTCCCGGCGCACTCGATGGCGACGTCCGCGCCCTGCCCTCCGGTGAGCCCCCGGACGGTCTTGGCCGTGTCCGCGCTCGCGACGACGAACTCGGTGGCGCCGGCGGCCCTGGCCAGCTCCTCCTTCTCCGGGGAGACGTCCACGGCGACGATCGTGCCCGCTCCGGCGATCCGCGCGGACTGCAGGGTGGCCAGGCCGACCCCGCCCACGCCGTACACCGCGACCGACTCCCCCTCCCGCACCCGCGCGGAGTGGTGCACCGCTCCGTAGCCGGTGAGCACCGCGCACCCCAGCAGGGCCGCCTCCACGGGCGGGATCCCCTCGGGGAGCGGGATGGCCGCGTCAGCCCGGACGACGGTCTCCTCGGCGAAGACGGCCGTGCCCAGGCCCGGGTAGAGGGCGCTGCCGTCGGCGGCGAGGGTCGCGTACGGCACCGTGGCGGCGGCCGCGGAGCCCGCGCACAGCCAGGGCTCGCCGAGCCCGCAGAAGTGGCAGCCGCCGCAGGAGGGCGCCCAGTTGAGGACGACCAGGTCGCCCGGCGCCACGTGGGTCACCCCCTCGCCGACCGCGGTGACCCGGCCCGCGCCCTCGTGGCCGAGGACGGCGGGCACGGGCTGGCGCAGCGTCCCGTTGGAGAGCGAGAGGTCGGAGTGGCAGACCCCGGCCGCCGCGAGGCGGATCCGCACCCGGCCGGGGCCGGGCGCGGGCAGGTCGATCTCGGCCATCTGCAGCGGTGCACCCACGGCGGGCAGTACGGCGGCGCGGACCATGCCATTCCTCTTTCTGCAGCGGGAAGCGGTCGGAAGCGGGAACCGGTCAGAACTGGAGCGACTTCGTTTGCAGGTACTCCCCCAGGCCGTGGACGCCCAGCTCGCGGCCGACGCCCGACTCCTTGTAGCCGCCGAAGGGCGCCAGGATGTTGAAGCCGCCGCCGTTGACCTCCACCTGCCCGGCCTCCAGGCGCCGCGCGAAGGCGGCGGCCCGCTCCTCGTCGGCGGCCCAGACCGCGGCGGCGAGCCCGTAGACGGTGCCGTTGGCGATCCGGACGGCCTCCTCCTCGTCCTCGTACTTGAGGAAGGAGAGGACCGGGCCGAAGATCTCCTCGCGGGCGATGGTCATCTCCGGGGTGACGTCGGCGAAGACCGTCGGGGCGACGTAGTAGCCCTTGTCCCGGCCCTCCGGGGCGGCCGGACCGCCCGCCACGAGGCGCGCGCCCTCCTCGATCCCCCGGTCGATGTAGCCGCGCACGCGCGCGTGCTGCTTGGCGTTGACCACGGGGCCGACCCGGACCCCGGGGGCCGTCGGGTCGCCCGGCACGAACTCCGCGACCGCCGCCGCCGCGAGGGCGACGGCCTCCTCGTACTGGTCGGCGTGGACGAGCGTACGGGTGAGGGCGTTGCAGGACTGGCCGGTGTTGCGGCACACGTCGGCGACGTTGGCCGCGACGGCCTTGGCGAGATCCGCCCCCGGCAGGATGACGTTCGCCGACTTGCCGCCCAGTTCGAGGGCCACACGCTTGACGGCCGCACCGGCGATGGCACCGATCCGCTTGCCCACGGCCGTCGAACCGGTGAAGGAGACGAGGTCGACGCCGGGGTGCTCGGCGAGCGCCTGGCCGGCGACCGGGCCGAGCCCGGTGACGAGGTTGAAGACGCCCGCGGGGATCCCGGCCGCATGGACGCACTCGGCGAAGAGCCGGGCGGTCAGCGGGGTGTCCTCGGCGGGCTTGAGGACGACGGTGCAGCCCGCGGCCAGCGCCGGGGCGACCTTGGCCACGACCTGGTGGAGCGGGTAGTTCCAGGGCGTGATGGCGCCGACGACGCCCACCGACTCGTGCAGCACCGTCGAGGTGCCGATCCGCTCCTCGAAGGGGTGGGTCGCGGCCAGCTCGGCGTAGGAGCCGGCGACGGCGATCGGCAGCCCGGTGTGGACCCGCGTGGCGAAGCCCGTGGGCGCGCCGAGCTCGGCCGTGACGGTGGCGGCGATCTCCTCCTGGCGGGCGGCGAGGGCGTCGCGCAGGGCGGCGATGTACTCGCCGCGGCGCGCGGGCGGGGTGGCCGCCCAGCCGGGCAGCGCCGCGCGAGCGGCGCGGACGGCCGCGTCGACGTCCTCCGCGTCCCCGGCCGGGACGGTGGCGATGACCTGCTCGTCGGCCGGGTTCACGACCTCGATCGTGCCGCTCCCCGCGGCGGGCCGCCAGCTTCCGTCGATGTACATGCCGTCGTGCGCGTTCACTGGTCGTCTCCTCGCGGAAGCGGAATCAAAGGTCCCCACAGCTCAGCTCCCCCGTAGCTGTGGTCCCAAGCTAACGCCGGTGGCGCAAGGCGTACCAGGGGGCGCGGTGGCCGCCGGTGTGGCCGTCGTCTCAATGCCGGGGGCCGCCCGTCACGTAAGGTCTGAGCTGTGCCGCAGATTTCGAACAAGGTCCAGGAACTCACCGTCGGTCAGCTGTCCGCGCGCAGCGGCGCGGCGGTCTCCGCCCTGCACTTCTACGAGACCAAGGGCCTGATCAGCAGTCGCCGCACGTCCGGCAACCAGCGCCGCTACGACCGTGACGCCCTGCGCCGCGTGGCCTTCATCCGGGCCGCGCAGCGCGTCGGCATCCCGCTCGCCACGATCCGGGAGGCGCTCTCCGAGCTGCCCGACGAGCGCACCCCGAACCGGGAGGACTGGGCACGGCTGTCCGAGACCTGGCGCGGCGAGCTGGAGCAGCGCATCACGCAGCTGGCCAGGCTGCGCGACCACTTGGACGACTGCATCGGCTGCGGCTGCCTGTCGCTGGAGAACTGCGCGCTGTCCAACCCGGACGACCTCAACGGCCTGCGGGGCGCGGGCTCCCGCCTGCTGGTCGAACACTGAGACCGCCGGGCGCGCCCGTCCTGCGTCACCACACGGCGGGCCGCCGCCCGGCCCACGGGCGGGCCTCCTCCAGCTGCGCGGAGAGCGAGATGAGCGTGGCCTCGTCGCCGTAGCGGCCGCCGAGCATGACCCCGACGGGCAGGCCCTCGGGCGTCCAGTGCAGCGGCACGCTCACGGCGGGCTGCCCGGTCGCGTTGTACAGCGGAGTGAAGGGCGTGAAGCCGGCGAGGGCGGCGAACTCCCCGTCCGGGTCGTCGTCGTCGCGCAGGGCGCCCACGGGCTGCGGCAGCTGGGCGAGGGTGGGCGACAGGAGCACGTCGTAGCCCGTGCCGGGCGCCTGGAGGACGTCGGCGACGAGCCTTCCGAGCCCGCGCATCCGGTACAGGGCGGCGGCGAACTCCGTCCCGGTGACGCCGGTGCCGCGCTCGCGCAGGCGCCGCGTGAGCGGAAGCAAGTGCTCCGCACTGCCCGGGGGTACGGGCACGAGCGTCGACAGCACCTCCCACACGGTCGTGAAGGCCCGGCCGAGCGCCTCGTCGGCGGGCAGCGTCAACTCCTCCACCTCGTGGCCGAGTTCCCGCAGCAGTCCCGCCGTCTCCTCCGCGGCCCGCCGGCACTCCGGGTGCAGCCCGACGCCCGGGATCGGCGCCTCCGTGATGTGGGCGATGCGCAGCCGCCCCGGGGCGCGCCGGGCGTGGCCGGTGAAGGTCTCGCCGGGCGGGAGCGCGGGCGCGGCGTAGGGGTCGCCGGGCATCGGTCCCGCGAGCACGTCGAGGAGCGCGGCCGCGTCCGCGACCGTACGGGCCAGGGGCCCGGACGTCACCAGGCCGGTCACGTCGTCCAGGACGGGCCCGGAACTCACCCGGCCACGGCTGGGTTTGATACCGAACAGGCCGCATACGGACGCCGGGATGCGGATGGAGCCTCCCCCGTCGCTCGCGTGCGCCAGGGGCGCGAGGCCCGCGGCGACCGCGGCGGCCGCCCCGCCGCTCGACCCGCCTGCCGACCGGCCGAGGTCCCACGGGGTGCGGGCGGGCGGCGCCACGGCGTTCTCGGTGTGGGCCGGCAGGCCGAACTCGGGCGTGTTGGTCTTGCCCAGCAGGATCGTTCCCGCGTCCCGCAGCTTGGTCACCACGTGGTCGTCCACGGTCGCGACGTGCCCGGCCAGTGCCGCCGAACCCATCGTCCAGCGCACGCCGGCGACCTGGCTGAGGTCCTTGACCGGTACGGGCACGCCGTGCAGCGGCGGCAGTGCGCGGCCTTCGCGCCGGGCTGCCGAGGCGGCGCTCTCGGCGTCGGCCGCCTGCTTGCGCGCGACATCGGGGGTGACGGTGATGAAGGCCCCGACGGTGGCGTCGAGCCGGCCGATGCGCTCCAGGTAGTGCTCGGTCAGCTCGACGGGCGACACGCGCCCCGTCCGCACCGCCTCCCCCTGCTCCAACGCGGTCAGATCGTGCAACTGCGCCATGCCGTCCGCCTTTTCCTCGAACCGGTGATCCGTGCGCCGCATCCTCGCACCACCGGCCGACGGCGGACACCCTGTTCCCGGTCTCCTCGGCTGTCCCTGCGGCCTTGCCGCCCGCTCGTGCGGGCCTGCTTCCGTGCCGGCCTGCTTCCTTACGGGCCGCCCGGGCGCCCGCCTCACACCGCCGCGTACCGGTCCTCCAGCAGCCGGCGGCGCGCCGCGGCCAGCGCCCCCGCGGTGAGGACGGGCGCCGGCACCACGATGCCGCAGTCCGCGCAGACGGGGCCCTGCGCGGGGCAGCGGTCCAGGTCGGGACGCCATTCGAGGCGGTCCTGCGAGCAGACCGGGCAGGCGTCCCCGGGCTCGGCCTCCATCGCGGCGATCACCCGGCGCAGCACGTCGGACAGGCGTGCGGCCGGGTAGGCCGTGGGGCTGACGCAGGGCACGATGTCGCAGCCGCCCCAGGTGTGGCGGTGCCAGGCGTCGACGCCGGCGGGCTGCCGGATGCCGTCGTGCTTCTCGCGCTTGCGGCGGTCGGCGAACCCCGCCTCGTAGGCGAGCCAGACCGCGCGGGCCTCCTCCAGCTCCGTCAGCGCCACGACCAGCCGGGCCGGGTCGGGGGCCCGGTCGGCGGGATCGATCCCGGCGAGGTCGCACAGGTGGTGCCAGGTCGCCCGGTGACCGTACGGGGCGAAGCGCTCAAGGCACTTGCGCAGGGAGGTCCGCCGCAAGGCGATGGTGTTCCGTGGATTGCGCACCTCTCGTGCGAGTGCTCTGAAACCTGCCACTGCATCCCACCTCCGACAGCGCGGACTCGGATCGACATGGAAGGGACGTAACTCATCGCCATTCGGATCCATCGGCCGCAGTGTGCGGCCGACTCCGCTCTGCTACCCCGAAGTCGCGCGGGGATGTGGAAACGCGCGAAGGTGGCGGATCCTCACTCTCCGCTCACCTTTCGTTCACGGACGGGGAATCTCGTTCACGGGCGGGGAACCTCGTTCACGGGCGCGGGGGGGTCCTTCACGGCTGCAGGAGCCGGCCGGCCAGCAGGATGACGCGGGCCAGCTCCTCGTGGCAGATGTCGCTGTGCGCGCCCGACGGGGGGCCGCCGCGCGCGACGACGGAGGACGCGTCCACGCTCACGCAGCCCCCGGCGGGCAGCCCGCCGCGCAGCGCCTCCTCCAGGCCGAGCCGCGCGCAGGGGTCCACGGCCTGGATGCCGTCGTGGCCGACCGCGCCCCACCGGCTGTCGTCGGACCCGAGCACGCTGTCGTCCTGGCGGGAGACGCGGGACGCGAGCGGGTAGAGGACGCTCAGGGCCGAGTCGTGGCGCGAGTGACAGGAGACCAGCGGGCCGCGGACCCGCCGGTACAGCCCGTCCAGCGCCCCGCCGCTGCCGGTGTCGAACGGCAGGCGCGAGGAGAAGGCGTAGTGGGAGAAGGCCCCCTGGAGCAGGGTCACACCGGCCAGGCAGCTGCTGTCGCCGGGCAGCCCGCGCAGCGCGAACGACACCAGGCGCGCGCCGAAGCTGTGCCCCGCCAGGTGGACGCGCAGGGCGGGGGCGGAGGCGGCCAGCCGGGCGAGTGCGGGCCCGAGGCCCTTCTCGCCGACCGTGCCCGCGCGCTTCTTCATCGTGTAGTACGACATCTGCCGCAGCACTTCGAGCGCGCCTCCCCACAGGCGCTTCAGGCCGCCGCCGAGGAAGGCGGGCGGCAGGGCGCCCACGTGCCCGAGGGCGGAGGCGAACGCCTCGCACACGTCCTGGGTGTCACCGGTGAGCAGGTAGGGCTCGGCGCCCCCGTCCTCCGGCTCGCCCGTGGCCGCCGCCGCTCCCTGCGGCGGGGCGGGGGCGAGGCCGCGCACGAGGGAGACGAACTCCTCCAGGCGTGCGGGGTCGTCGGACTGCTCGGCCGCCAGCTCCGCGAGCCGGTCCGTCACGGCCGGATCGCACGGCAGGGTCCTGACCAGCGCCTCGCGGGTGGCGGCGTCGAGCGCGGGCGGGGCCGGCACGCCGTCGGGGCCGCCGGCGGCCGCCGCCGACGGGAAGTCGGGAATGGCCTCCCCGGGGAAGCGCATGGACGGCCAGATCACGCCGGCGTAGCCGACGCGGGCGCCGGGCGCGCCGGCGAGCAGGCCCGGGAAGGGTTCGAAGAAGCGGGAGTAGAAGCGCGTGGCCATCGGCCTGTCGTTGTTCCAGCCGTGCGCGAAGACCACCAGGTCGGTCAGACCGGCCTCGGCGGCTCCGCGTATCAGGGCGTCCTGCTCGCCCGCGTCGACGTCCCCGTCGGCGTCGAACGTGAGCTCCCAGTAAGGATCCACACTCATGCCGGACATGGCATTCCCCCTTGAGCGGTCCGGTGCGGGCGCATCGTCCCGCCGTCAAGGGGGCCTGTCCAGACGTCCGTCACGCCGTTCACGCTTCCGTGTCCGCGCCCCGTGCGCCCCGGTCCCGCACGCGGCGGCTCAGTCGTACAGGAGGTGTTCCCCGCGCGTCGCGCGGAAGGCCTCCAGGCCGGGCTGCCACGCCTGCACGATGTCGTCGACGGAGGCTCCCGCGTCGGTCATCGTGCGCACCGCCGCCGTCCCCGCGAGCCGGTCGATCCACCGGTCCGGGCGCCAGGCGAAGCCCGGCCACACGCGCCGGGCGGTCACGAGCAGGGCGACTCCGGTACGCACCGGGTCGTACGCCCGCCGGTCGTGCACGTGCAGCTGCACCCCGCCGATGGTGCGGCCCTGGAACTTGGAGAACACCGGCACCGCGTACGCCTCCCGGAAGCGCACGCCCGGCAGGTCCAGCGCGTTCAGGGCCGCGGCCCAGCGGTGGTCGATGCCCTCGGCGCCCACGATCTCGAACGGGCGGGTCGTGCCGCGCCCCTCGGAGAGGGTGGTGCCCTCCAGCAGGCAGGTGCCCGCGTAGGCGAGGGCGGTGTCGGGCGTGGGGACGTTGGGGCTCGGCGGCACCCACGGCAGGCCGGTGTCGGCGAAGAAGAGCGTGCGCCGCCAGCCGCTCATCGGCACGGTCTCCAGCCGCGCGGCCCGCCCGGCGGACCTCGGCACGGCGTCCGCGTTGAACAGCAGGGCGAGCTCGGCCACGGTCATGCCGTGGGCCTGGGCGATCGGTTCGCAGCCCACGCCCGACGCCAGGGAGCGCTCCAGGACCGGGCCGTACGCGCCGCGTCCCGTCACGGGGTTGGGCCGGTCCAGGACGACGATGCGCAGGCCCGCGAGCGCCGCGGCGACCAGGCACTCGTAGAGCGTCCAGACGTACGTGTAGAAGCGCGCGCCCACGTCCTGGACGTCGAAGAGGACGGTGTCCACGCCGGCGCGGCCGAACAGCGCGGCGAGCTCCCGGCCGCGCAGGCCGTGGACGTCGTGCACCGGCAGGCCGGTCGCCGGGTCGGTGCCCGTGGTCTCCGAGCCGCCGGCCTGCGCCGTGCCGCGGAAGCCGTGCTCGGGGCCGAACACCGCGCGGAGGTCCACCCGCCGGTCCGCGTGCATCACGTCCACGACGTGGCGGACGTCGGCGGTGACGCCTGTGGGGTTGGTGACGACCCCGGTGCGGGCCCCGTCGAGGAGGGCGTAGCCGCTCTCCGCCAGCCGGTCGAAGCCGGTGCGGACGCGGGCCGCCGCCGCGGCCCCGGCCGGCGGCGCGGCGGAGCACACGAGCGCTCCGGAGGCCGCCGTGCCCAGCACCTGCCGTCTCGTCACATTCCGTGCGTACGGGGGGCGTCCCCCGGAAGAGTGCCGCATGCACACGGACAGTACGGTGCGACGGTGGTGGCACCGCTTCGCCGGGCCGGGGCCGCGCTGCAGTTCAGGCCGGGGGTACGGGGGTCGTCCCCCGGGAGGCCGCAGCCGGAGGGCGTGCCTCCGGGCGCGTTCCGGCCTCTTCCCCCGTCACATACCGACTGGTTAGTCTGCGCCGAGCAGCCGAGCCGAGGGAGACCGAGCGTGGGCATCGTGCGGGACACGGGAGTCGTCGTCACGGGAGCGGGGGGCGGCATCGGCGCCGCGCTCGCCCGCCGGTTCGCGGCCGGGGGCGCGCGGGTGGTGGTCAACGACCTCGACGCCGCCAAAGCGGAGGCGGTCGCGGCGGAGATCGGTGCCACGGCCGTCCCGGGCGACGCCTCCGACGTCGTGGAGGCGGCCCGCGAGGCGCTCGGCGGCCGCGTCGACGTCTACTGCGCCAACGCGGGCGTGGCCCCCTCGGGCGGTCCCGAGGCCGAGGAGGACCTCTGGGAGACCGCCTGGGACGTCAACGTCATGGCCCACGTGCGGGCGGCGCGCAAGCTGCTGCCCGAGTGGCTCGACCGCGGCAGCGGCCGGTTCGTGTCCACGGTCTCCGCGGCCGGGCTGCTCACGATGCTCGGCTCGGCCCCGTACAGCGTCTCCAAGCACGCCGCCCTCGCCTTCGCCGAATGGCTCTCCCTCACCTACCGCCACTGCGGCATCGACGTGCACGCCATCTGCCCGCAGGGCGTGCGGACGGACATGCTGCGCGGCACCGGCCCGGCCGGGGACCTGGTGCTCGTGCCCACGGCGATCGAGCCCGCGCAGGTCGCCGACGCGCTCTTCGAGGGGATGGCGGCGGGCCGCTTCCTGATCCTGCCGCACCCCGAGGTCGCCGACTACTACGCGGCCCGCGCCACCGACCCCGACCGCTGGCTGCGCGGCATGAACCACCTCCAGCGCAAGCTCGAAGAGGAGCTGTGAGCACGGCGGTGCAGGGCGGGAGCGAGGGCGGGTGGTCCGTGCCGCAGCGGCTGCTCGCGGCCGCCACCCGGCTCTTCGCCGAGCAGGGCTACGACCGCACCTCCGTCCAGGAGATCGTGGAGGCCGCGGGCGTCACCAAGGGCGCCCTCTACCACTACTTCGGCTCTAAGGACGACCTGCTGCACGAGGTGTACGCGCGGGTGCTGCGCCTGCAGCAGGAGCGGCTGGACCGCTTCGCCCGCTCGGACGCGCCGGTGGAGGAGCGGCTGCGGGAGGCGGCGGCCGACGTGGTGGTCACCACCATCGAGAACCTCGACGACACGAAGATCTTCTTCCGGTCCATGCACCACCTGGGCCCCGAGAAGCTCGCGCAGGTGCGGGCGGAGCGGCGCCGCTACCACGAGCGGTTCCGGGCCCTGGTCGAGGAGGGCCAGCGCTCCGGGGTCTTCACGTCGGCCACCCCCGCGGACCTGGTCGTGGACTACCACTTCGGCTCCGTCCACCACCTGGGCGCCTGGTACCACGCGGAGGGCCGGCTGAGCGCCGGGCAGGTCGCCGGGCACCTCGCGGACCTGCTGATGCGGGCGCTGCGGCCGTAGCGCACCGGACCGCTCCACACCTCCCTAAGCGCTTGCTCACCTCGGGGTATGGTGTTCGTTCCGCGGGCGCAGGGCCCGGGGCGGGCCGGGAGAGCGGGGCGTGGGATGGGTGCGGAGGGGCAGCAGAGCGGGCAGTGGGCCGATGTGACGCCCGACGCCGCGCGGCGGCTGGTGATCGCCGCCGTCGAGGCCTTCGCCGAGCGCGGCTACCACGCCACCACCACCCGCGACATCGCCGGCCGCGCCGGCATGAGCCCCGCCGCGCTCTACATCCACTACAGGACGAAGGAAGAGCTGCTCTACCGCATCAGCAGCGTCGGCCACCGGCTCGCCCTCGACATCCTGCGCCGGGCGCGGGACTCGGGCGGCAGCCCCGCCGACCGCCTCTCCGAGGCCGTGCGGCGCTTCGTCCGCTGGCACGCCGAGCACCACACCACCGCCCGGGTCGTGCAGTACGAGCTGGGGGCGCTGGGCGAGGAGCACTACGCCGAGATCGTCGCCCTGCGCCGGGACACCGACGCCGCGGTGCGCGCCATCGTCGAGGACGGGGTGGCCTCGGGCGACTTCGGCACCCCGGACGTGCCGGGGACGACGCTGGCGGTGCTGTCGCTGTGCATCGACGTCGCCCGGTGGTTCAACGCCGAGGGCAAGCGCACGCCGGACGAGGTGGGCGAGCTGTACGCGGACCTGGCGCTGCGCATGGTGGGGTACGCGAAGAAGTAGGCCGCCCGTTTCCCGCGCTGATCCATTGACGCACCCCGCCGGGAATCCTACGGTCTCCCATAGGAATCCATCGGCGCTGGGAGCACGCGATGAGCGGTACGGGCAACGAGCAGGCGCGAAAGGCCGCCGAGGGGCTCGCCTACTCGGCCGGTTTCGGCAACGAGCACAGCAGCGAGGCCGTCCCGGGGGCGCTGCCCGAAGGGCGCAACTCCCCGCAGCGGGCCCCGCTCGGGCTGTACGCGGAGCAGCTGAGCGGCACGGCCTTCACCGAGCCGCGGCACAGCAACCGCCGGTCGTGGCTCTACCGCATCCGGCCCTCCGCCGCGCACCCGCCCTTCACCCGCACCGGCAACGGCCGCCTGGCGAGCGCGCCGTTCGCCGACGCCGTGCCCGACCCCAACCGGCTGCGCTGGGACCCGCTGCCCGAGCCGGCCGAGCGCACGGACTTCCTCGCCGGCCTGTGGACCCTGGGCGGCAACGGCGACGTCACCCAGCGCACGGGCATGGCCGTCCACCTCTACGCCGCGAACGCCTCGATGACGGACCGGGTCTTCAGCGACTCCGACGGCGAGCTGCTCATCGTGCCCGAGCGCGGCGGGCTGCTGCTGCGCACCGAGTTCGGACTGCTGCGGGCCGAGCCCGGGCACGTGGCCCTGATCCCGCGCGGGGTGCGCTTCCGGGTGGAGCTGCTGGACGCCACCGCCCGCGGCTACGTCTGCGAGAACTACGGGCAGCCCTTCGTCCTCCCCGACCTGGGGCCGATCGGCGCGAACGGGCTGGCGAACGCGCGCGACTTCCTCGCCCCGGTCGCCGCGTACGAAGACCCCGACGCCACGGCGGGCCCCGTCGAGGTCGTCAACAAGTTCTGCGGCAACCTCTGGACCGCGACGTACGACCACTCGCCGCTGGACGTGGTCGCCTGGCACGGCAACCTCGTCCCGTACGTCTACGACCTGCGCCGCTTCAACGTCATCGGCTCGATCAGCTACGACCACCCGGACCCGTCGATCTTCACGGTGCTCACGTCCCCGTCGGACACCCCGGGCCTGGCGGGCGTCGACTTCGTCGTCTTCGCGCCGCGCTGGCTGGTGGGCGAGGACACCTTCCGGCCGCCGTACTTCCACCGGAACGTGATGAGCGAGTACATGGGGCTCATCGAGGGCGCCTACGACGCGAAGTCCGCCGGGAAGGGCGGCTTCGTCCCGGGCGGCGGCTCGCTGCACAACATGATGTCGGCGCACGGCCCGGACCGGGACACCTTCGACAAGGCGAGCGCGGCCGAGCTGAAGCCGCAGAAGGTGGACGACGGCCTGGCCTTCATGTTCGAGACGCGCTGGCCCGTGACCGCGACGGAGCAGGCCCGTACCGCCGGCCATCTCCAGACGCGCTACGACGACGTGTGGCAGGGTCTGGAGCGTCATTTCCGCCAGCCCCGCCCGTGACGCCGTACGAGCCGGAGTGTCCGTGACCACCTTCGCCCCCGACTCCCTCGCGCTCAACCGCAAGCTGCCGCTGTGGTACCAGGTGTCGCAGTCGCTGCGCGCCTCGATACTCGGGCGCTGCCCGAGCGACCCGCTGCGCCTGCCCACCGAGGACGCCCTCGCCGAGCACTACGGCGTGAGCGTGCTGACCATGCGGCAGGCGCTGAAGGAGCTGGAGGCGGAGGGCCTGATCAGCAGGCACCGGCGGCGCGGCACCTTCATCGAGCCGAGCGCCCGGCGGGTCTCCCCCGTGCGGCTGCTCGGCTCGGTGGACGCGATCGTGGCGCAGCAGTCCGGCGAGCGGACCACTGTGCTGGGCCACGGGCCGGCGGCGGTCCCGGCGGAGCTGGGCGAGCACTTCCCCGACCTGCAGGAGGCGGTGGTCTTCCGCCGGCTGCGCTGCGACGGGGAGTCGGGCGAGCCGACGAACTGGGCGGAGAACCTCGTCCGCCCCGAGCTCGCCGAGCGCATCGACCTGGCGGACCTGGCGCGCTGGCCGATGACGAAGGTGCTGCGGGACGCGGTGGGCGTGCGGATCAGCCGGATCACCGACACGGTCGAGGCCCGCCTGGCCGACCCGGAGACGGCGCGGCTGCTGCAGGTGCCGCTGCTGAGCCCGATCCTGCACTACACGGGCGTGACGTACGACGCCTCGGGCCGGGCGGTGGACGTGGCCCGGATCCGCTACCGGGGCGACCGGTTCTCCTTCAGCGTCACGCTGGAGGCGGACGCCGACTGACACCCGCCGCTTCGCCCGGGGCGAAGCCGTCGAGCAGCCGGCCGAGGGCGCGCTCGAACTGTGCGTCCAGGTCCACGGCGGCGAAGCCCGCGCCGAGGACGCCGGCCAGGCGCGGGTAGGCGCCGCCGGAGAGCTCGCGCGCCAGGTGGGCCATGCGCGCGGCATGCTCCTGGCCGGGCGGGAAGGGCGAGGTGCGGGCCCGCTCGGCCTCGGAGAGCTCGTTGACCACATAGGTGGAGACGACCCCGTTGACCATCGAGATGAGCTCCATCTTGGTGCCCCCCTCGGCGTCGAGGGGCTCCAGCACCCACAGGAAGTACTCCAGGTACCGCAGGGCGTTCGGGCTGAAGCCGTGGGCGGGCGACATCAGCCGCGGCAGCCAGGGGTGGCGGTGCATCAGGGCGCGCGTCTGCCCCGCGAGGGCCAGCGTGTCGGCGCGCCAGTCGCCCGAGGGCGCCGCGGAGAGGTCGTACTCGGCGCTGACGGCGTCGACCATCAGCTCGTACAGGTCCTCCTTGCGCGGGACGTAGTTGTAGAGCGACATCGTGCCGCAGCCGGTCTCGGCGGCCACGCGGCGCATCGAGACGCCCTCGGGCCCCTCCGCGTCCGCGACGCGCACGGCAGCGGCCGCGATCTCGGCGCGGGTGTGCGCGGGGCGCGGGCCCCGGGCCGCGCGTTCGGGGCGCGCCCAGATGACCTCGGGGTGGGCCGTACGGCCGCTGGCTGCCATGGATCACATCACCTCGTCCACCATCCTAGTTACGTACGGCGTACGTAGTGGGGTAGGGTCGCGCCATGACTACGTACGCTGTACTTAGTGAGGGGCTGGAGAAGCGGTTCGGGGCCGTCCACGCGCTGCGCGGGCTCGACCTGGCCGTGCCCGAAGGAAGCGTCTGCGCCCTGCTGGGGCGCAACGGCGCGGGCAAGACCACCGCGGTCCGCCTCCTGACCACGCTCATCGGACCCGACGCGGGCACCGCACGGGTCGCCGGGCACGACGTGGTGCGCGCACCCAGGGACGTACGCCGCGCCATCGGGGTGACCGGCCAGGCGACCTCCGTGGACGCCGATCTGACGGGCCGCGAGAACCTGCGGCTGTTCGGCCGGCTGCACCGGCTGGGGCGTGCGACCGCGCACGCCCGCGCCGACGTCCTGCTGGAGCACTTCGGTCTCGGGGACGCCGCCGACCGCCCGGCCCGCACCTACTCGGGCGGCATGCGCCGCCGGCTCGACCTCGCCGCGAGCGTCCTGACCAAGCCCCGCGTGCTCTTCCTCGACGAGCCGACGACCGGCCTCGACCCGGCCAGCCGCAGCACGATCTGGAACGCCGTGCGCGAACTGACGCAGCACGGCACCACCGTGCTGCTCACCACGCAATACCTGGAGGAGGCGGATCAGTTGGCCGACGACGTCGTGCTGATCGACCACGGGCGGGCCGCCGTACGGGGGACCCCCGCACAGCTCAAGGCCCGGCTCGGCGCCCGCGCCGAGGTGGTCGTCGCGGAGGAGGAGGCGCTCGCGGACGCGGCGGCCGTCCTGGCCCGGCTCACCGGCGGGCGGCCGGTCCTCGACACCGGACGGCGCGCGGCCGCAGCGGTCACCACCGACCCGGACCTGACGCTCCCTCACCTCGTGCGCGAACTCGACGCGGCGGGCGTCCCCCTCGCCGACGCCGGCCTGCGGCAGCCCACGCTGGACGAGGTCTTCCTGCACCTGACCTCCGGCGCGGACCACCGCATGGAGGCCGGGGCCGGAGCCGGGGAGGCCGCCGCATGAGCACCCTCGCGCTGTCCGACACCCGGGCCGTGCTCGGCCGCCACCTCCGGCGCATGCGACGCGTCCCCGGGCTGCTCGTCATCACGCTCACCATGCCCGTGACCATGCTGCTGTTCTTCGGTTATGTCTTCGGCAGCGCAGTGGCGCTGGAAGGGGGCGCGAACTACCGGGCGTACCTCGTACCGGGGTTGTTCGCGGTGACGGCCGTCAACGGAGTGATGACATCCATGCTGGCGTCCGCGCAGGATTCCCAGCGCGGGGTGATGGACCGCTTCCGCACCCTGCCCATGAGCCGGTTCGCCCTTCCGGCCGGGCAGACAGCGGCGGACGTCACCCTCGCGGCGATCGGGACCGTGCCGCTGGTGCTGTGCGGGCTCGCCGTCGGCTGGCGGATCGAGGGTGGTGCGGCCGGTGCCGCGGGCGCCTTCGCGCTGCTGCTGCTCTTCCGGCTGGTCACGGCCTGGCTGGGCCACTACCTGGGGATGGTGATCGGGAACGAGGAGAGCGCGGGCCAGCTGGCCGGCGTGACCTTCATGCTGCCGCTGCTGTCGAACGCCTACGTGCCGACCGAGGGCATGCCGGGCTGGCTGCGCACCGTGGCCGAGTGGAACCCGATCAGCGCGCTCACCACCGCCTGCCGGGAGCTCTTCGGCAACGGCCACCTCCCGGCGGACGCGTCCTGGCCGGTCGCGCACCCCGTCCTGGCGGCGACCGGCTGGGCGGTACTGCTGCTCGCGGTGTTCGTGCCGCTCACGGTCCGGCGGTACGCACGGGGCTCAGCCTGATCGCCGCACGGCCGGAGACGGGCCCGGACATGCCACGGCGCCGTACGGCCGCGCCCTGGGGAGAGGGTGGAGGGCCGACGGCGTCGCACCGGTGTCGCTGTCTATGCCGGAACGGCTGCGGGCGCTGCGCTCGGGGCGGGGCTCAGTCGTGGTTCCCGAACAGGGAGCGACGCAGGCGTCTCAGCGGCGCCAAGAGGGAGACCTTCGCGGTCCGGCTCTGCTTGGTGCGCACGTGATCACGCGTGGTCAGCTCGCGCATCAGCAGGGTCGCCCCCTCGACTTCGCGCTGGGGCACGGCAGGCCCGCCCAGCACCGCGAGATGACGGTCGAGGCGCGCGCTGGACGCACCGCTGTTGCAGCTGATGGCAGGCACCCGTGGCCTGCCGCGCATTGCTATCTGATCCATTGAGACTCCCCACCCGAACGAGGCACCCGGCTCAGGCAGGGTAACCCTACCGCCCCATTCCGTCACCCGCGCATCGGCGGGGCGGATTCACCACTCCGTCAAGGGCGTTGACAGGGCTGGCGTGAACCTGCCGTCACTGTGGGCGAGTTAGCGGGACAAGGATATGCAGAAGAGGGGGCAATCACGCTCCGTTGCGGTAGATTCACCCCGAATCGCTCTCTTGGTGGAGGGGGCCCGTCGATGAGCGGGACGTTCGGGGGCGGTCCGGAGGGCGCAGCGGTGCCGCCGGACCGGGTGGTGGCGGGCCGTTACCGGCTGCTGGAGCGGTTGGGCCAGGGCGGCATGGGCGTGGTGTGGCGCGCGCGGGACGAAGTGCTCGACCGCGAGGTGGCCGTCAAGGAGGTCCGGGCGCCGTCGGGCCTGCTCGAGCACGAGATACGGCAGCTGTACGTGCGCCTGGAGCGCGAGGCCCGGGCCGCGGCGCGCATCTCGCACCCCCATGTCGTCACCGTCTTCGACGTGGTCTCCGAGGACGGGCGGCCCTGGATCGTGATGGAGCTGGTGCGCGGCCTGTCCCTGGCCGACGTCCTGGAGGCCGAGGGCCCTCTGGTCCCGGCGCGCGCGGCGCACATCGGCGCCGGTGTGCTCTCCGCGCTCCGGGGGGCGCACGCGGCGGGCGTGCTGCACCGGGACGTAAAACCGGGCAACGTCATCCTCGCCAACGACGGGCGTGTCGTGCTCACCGACTTCGGCATCGCGACGGTCGAGGGGAGCTCGGCGCTGACGCGGACCGGGGAGCTGGTGGGCTCGCCCGAGTTCCTGGCCCCCGAGCGGGCGCTGGGGCATCCGCCGGGGCCGGGGTCGGACCTCTGGTCCCTCGGGGTGACGCTGTACGCGGCGGTGGAGGGCGTCTCCCCCTTCCGTCAGGACACTCCGCTCTCCACCATGCGGGCCGTGGTGGACCAGCAGCTCCCGGCACCCGTGCGGGCGGGGGCGCTCGCGCCCGTCCTGGAAGGGCTGCTGCGCAAGGATCCCGCCCTGCGGCTCGGCGCCGAGGAGGCGGAGGGGATGCTGCGGGTGGTGGCGCAGGGCGGCACCCTGTCCACCCCGGGCGCGCCGCCCACCGCCGAGGCCCCGACGGTCCCGGCGCACCCGCGGCGCGATCCGCCCGCCGGCCCGGCGGCGTTCTCCGGGGAGCACGGCGCCGGCGGCGGCTTCGGCCCGCCGGCGGGCGACGGGCCGTACGGGCCCCCGGAGCCCCCGGGCGGCCTCGGCACCACCGGTGACGACCGGCGGCGCCGCCCGGGTCTGGTGTTCGCGGTGGCCGCCGTCGTGCTGGCCCTGCTGGTGGGCGGGCTGGCCTGGGCCTTCAGCAGGGGCGAGGGCGACGAGGGCGGCTCCTCCGCCGGCAGCGCGGACTCCGCCGCGCCGGACAAGAACGCGGGGTCGCGGTCGGCGTCGCCGGACGACTCCGGGAAGACCGCGGACGGCGGCGACTCCTCGTACGGCCTGCGGGTCTCCGTCGAGGCGGTGCGCGACTCCTACACCGGCCCGTGCCCGCCGAAGAGCGCGGGCCCGTCGTTCCGGGTGACCTTCACCGTCGACCGCACCCCCGCCCGGCTCTCCTACCGCGTGGTCACGGGCAGCGGCCAGGTCGACCCCTGGCGGAGCTCCGACATCACGGGGGGCAAGAGCCTCGGCCTGACGTACGTCGAGACCGAGCACGCCACGGGCAGGGACTGGCTCGCGGTCGAAGTCAGGAGCCCGCAGAAGATCACCTCCAATCGCGTACCGTTCACCGTCACCTGCCAGGGGCCGCCGTCCGGCCGCCCGTCGGACAGGCCGTCGTCGGCGGGGCCGTCCCGCCCGTCCCGTACGCCGGGCCCGTCGCCCTCCGCGTCGACGGACCCGGCGTACGGGTACTGAGCGGTCAGGCGGCCCTGGAGAAGACCGGCAGGTAGCCGCCGGACTGACCATCCGCGGTCGGGTGGTAGGAGCTCTCGACGGGCAGGGTCACGCTGTTGAGCCAGGGGCTCCCGGAGCACAGCTCGTGGCCCGCGAAGCCGGCCGCGGCGTCGCCGTAGGCGAAGCCGTGGTCGGCGACCCGCTTGGCGATGACGGAGTTGAGCAGATCGGCCGCGGCGTTGATGGCCTTCCTCTTGGTCTCGCTGAGCCCGGCGCAACTCGCGCCGAGTTTGTAGAAGCGTGGATATCCGAGGACGACGACATGAGCGGAAGGCGCTCTTCCCTTGATGGCGGTATAGACCTTGTCGAGTTCGCCGGGAAGGGTGTTCTGGACAAATGTGCGGGCTTCATTGATCCGATTGATGCAGGCGCTGTCGGAGTTGAGCACACACGTGGCCATGGTGTCGCCGAAGCCGGCGTCGTTCCCGCCGATGCTGAGCGAGACGAGCCCGGTCGAGCTGTTCAGCGAGCCGAGCTGCTTGCCGAGAACATCACCCGTTCGGGCCCCCGCGCAGGCGGCGAAGGCGAAGCTCGCGGGGGCGTGTGCGGCGGCCCAGAGCGCAGGGTACGACTTGGCGCTGCGCTTACAGTCCCCGCTGTTCGTGTAGTAGCTCCCGGCTCCGAGACCGGACGAATAGGAGTCACCGAGCGCCACATAGGCGGGAGTTGCGGGCTTCGTCGAAGCCTGGGCGGCACCGGCCCCCGTGAGGGCCAGGGTGGCGGCGAGGGTGATCGCGGAGAGGGAACCCGCGAGGCGGGACAGCTTCATGGAACCTCCTTTACCAGGGTTTCTGCCGTACCCGTGGTAGCAGCAGCCCGTGGCTACCGGAAGTGTCCATGTCAAAAATGTGAGCCAATGAACGCTCAACCACCGACAGCGGGGGACATTTTGACGGCCCGACATATTCGTGCAGTATTCATCTGACCGAAAGACTCCGGTTCCGTGCCGATCGGGTAACCGGAGGCCGTTTGCACGGCCTTCACATCTTGACGTCGCTCCGCCGATTGCGCGACATTGAAGCCTCGGCATCCGGCGCTTCGGGGGGCAAAGTCGCCAATGCAGAGCTTCACAGATCCCACCGGTCTCACCGGCTCGTCCGGCTCACCCGGCTCTTCAGTCCCGTCCGGCCCACCCGGACCTTCCGGCACGTCCGATCCGGCCTCGGCCACCGACCCGTCCGCACCGCCGGCCGCACCCGACCGGCCGGGCGGTGCGCGCACGCCGGCCGGGGATTCCCTTCCCGTGGCGGCCGGGGCCGCCACGGCGATCGCGGGCGTCGGCGCCGTGCTGGCGCTCGCGGACATCGGCTCACCCCTGCGTGCGCCGTTCACGCTCTTCTTCCTGCTCGTCGCGCCGGCCTGCGCCGTGGGGGCGGCGCTGCGCGGCCTCGATCCGCTCAGCCGCTCCGTGGTGGCGGCCGGCGGAGCCGTCGCCGTCGACGTGCTGGTCGCCCAGGCCATGCTCGCGCTCCACACCTGGACGGTGCGGGGTGGCGTCGCCGCGGTCGCGGCCGTCAGCCTTCTCCTGTTCCTGCTGGCACACGTGCGGCACCACCGGTGCCGCACGGCGAAAAGTCGGGCTTCCTGAGGTGAACATCAGCGTGTACCGGCCCGGTGAGCTCACCGCGGCCGACCGGGCGGCCTGGTCTGCCCTGCAGGCGGCGGCGGTCGAGGACGGCTCGCCGCAGCTTGCGAATCCTTTCCTCGCACCCGAGTTCGCCCTCGCCGTCGGCCGGTGCCGGGCCGGGGTGCGGATCGCGGTGGTGCGCGAGGACGGCGAGCCCGTGGGCTTCTTCCCGTACCAGCGCACCGCCCTCGGGGTGGGCCGCGCGATCGGGCTCGGGCTCTCGGACGCCCAGGGGCTCGTCCACCGGGCCGGCTTCCAGTGGGACGCCCGTGAGCTGCTGCACGCCTGCGGGCTCTCGGTGTGGGAGTTCGACCACCTGGTGGAGGGGCAGAAGCCGTTCGAGCTGAGCGCCTCCGGGGCGTTCCGCTCGCCCGTGATGGATGTGGAGCAGGGCTTCGAGTCCTACCTGGCGGCCCTGCGCAAGCGGTCGCCGAAGTTCCTCCGCGCCACCTTCGCCAAGGAACGCAGGCTCGGCCGGGACGTCGGCGAAGTGCGCTACGTGCACGACGAGCGCGACCCGGAGATGCTGCGGACCCTGATCGCCTGGAAGTCCGCGCAGTACCGAAGAACAGGTCGCAGCGACCGGTTCGCGCGCGCCTGGATAGTGCGCCTGGTCGAACAGCTCTTCCACACCAGGACGGAGTCCTTCGCGGGGCTGCTGTCGGTGCTGTACGCCGGGGGCCGGCCGGTCGCGGCGCACTTCGGGCCGCGTTCGCGGCAGGTGCTCTGCTGCTGGTTCCCGTCGTACGACCCGGCGTTCGGGAGATTCTCGCCGGGCCTGCTGCTGCACCTGCACATGGCGGAAGGGGCGGCTGCCGCGGGGATGGCCTATCTCGATCTCGGCCGGGGCGACAAGTCGTACAAGGATTCGCTGAAGACGCGTGAACTAAGCGTCTGGGAGGGGTGGGTGATGCGGCGTCACCCGGTGGCGCTGGGGCACCGGGCCCGGCGCGCGCCGGTGCGGGCCCTGCGCAACACCGTGGTGTCCCGGCCCGAGCTCTTCGAGCCCGCCGACCGGTTGCTCAAGCGCGTCGGAAGGCTGCGTCACGGCGACTGAGGGCGCATTGCGCCCGGCGCGCGCCGTCAACGACGCAAAGCGTCAACACGATGCATGACTTGGGCACAAAAAACACCCAAAGGAGGAGTCACCGCACCAGCTCTTGCCATACAGTCTCAACCATCAATACCGTCGTACATCCACCCGCATCGGCCCATCATGCAAAGCGGCTCAAGGGGAGGGCAAGCGTCGCGATGGTGCCCGGGGCGGGGCGCGGTGGGGGGTGCCGCGTCCGGCTGATCAGAGTCGCCGTTCGCGTTGACCGCGCGGCGAACAACCGTTGCCAGCTCACCCGGCCCATGCGGCGATGAGCGCCGTCAGGGCGGGGTGAGTACCCCCTTTTCGAACCGGATACGCCACCGGACCGCTCGGGGCGGGCGGTCCACCGGACGAGAGGGACATCCGAGCCATGAGTTCTTTTCTGCGCCCGGCGGCCGATCAGGAGGCCCTGGTCGCCGCCCATTACCGCCCGGTGACGTCGCATCTCGCGATAGCTCCACCCGTGAGCGTCGTCATCCCCGCCATGAACGAGGCGGAGAACCTCCCGTACGTCTTCAAGACGCTGCCGGAGTGGGTCCACGAGGTGGTCCTCGTCGACGGCAACTCCACCGACGACACCATCGAGGTCGCACGGCAGCTGTGGCCGGACGTGAAGGTGGTCCGGCAGCTCGGCAAGGGCAAGGGCGACGCCCTCATCACCGGCTTCGCCGCCTGCACGGGCGAGATCATCGTGATGGTCGACGCCGACGGCTCCGCCGACGGCAACGAGATCGTCAGCTATGTGTCCGCGCTCGTCGGCGGCGCGGACTTCGCCAAGGGCTCGCGCTTCGCCAACGGCGGCGGCACGGACGACATGACGCCCATCCGCAAGCTCGGCAACCGCGTGCTCTGCTCCATCGTCAACCACAAGTTCGGCGCCCGCTACACCGACCTGTGCTACGGCTACAACGCCTTCTGGCGGCACTGCCTGGACGAGATCGCCCTCGACTGCGCCGGCTTCGAGGTCGAGACCCTGATGAACATCAGAGTCGTCAAGGCGGGCCTGCGCGTCCAGGAGATTCCCAGCCACGAGTTCGTCCGCATCCACGGCACCAGCAACCTGAGGGCCGTGCGCGACGGGCTGCGCGTACTGAAAGTGATCCTGCAGGAGCGCGGCACCCGGCGGCGCCCGCAGCGGCTCGCCATCGCGCCCGCGGCCAACCGTGGGGAAGTGTCTTGACGATCACCACTTCCCCGGCCGGCCCGGCGGACGGCGCCGGCGCGGCCACGGAGCCCTCGGTCTCGGTGGTCATCTGCGTGTACACCGAGGACCGCTGGGACGACATCGTCGCCGCGGTGGCCTCGGTGCGCGAGCAGTCCCGGCCCGCGCTGGAGACCCTGGTGGTCGTGGACCACAATCCGGCCCTGCTGCGGCGGCTCGCCAAGCACTTCGGGGACGACGGCTGTGCCGGGGACGGGGTGCGGGTGCTCGCCAACGCGGGCCCCCGCGGCCTGTCCGCGGGCCGCAACACCGGCATCGAGGCCTCGTCCGGCGAGGTCATCGCCTTCCTCGACGACGACGCCGTCGCCGAGCGCGACTGGCTGCGGCACTTCGCGGAGGGCTACGCCGACCCGCGGGTGATGGCCGTGGGCGGCCGCACCCAGCCGGTGTGGGAGTCCCGGCGGCGGCCCGCCTGGTTCCCCGAGGAGTTCGACTGGGCCGTCGGCTGTACGTACCGGGGGCTGCCGCCCGGCAGGGTGCGGGTCCGCAACGTCCTCGGGGGCAACGCCTCCTTCCGCCGGTCGGCCTTCGAGCTGGCCGGCGGGTTCGCCTGCGGCATCGGCCGCGACGGCGACCGGCTGCCGCTGGGCTGCGAGGAGACGGAGCTGTGCATCCGGCTGACCCGGGCCATGCCCGAGGCGGTGCTGCTGATCGACGACCGGTCGGTCATCCACCACCGGGTGCCCGCGGCCCGCGAGCGCTTCCGCTACCTGTGGACCCGCTCGTACGCCGAGGGCCTGTCCAAGGCCCTGGTGTCGCAGAGCGTGGGGGCGCAGGCCGGACTGGCCTCGGAGCGCCGGTACACCACGCGGGTGCTTCCCGCCGGGGTCGCCCGGGGGGTGCGCGACGCCCTGCTGGGCAGGCCCGGCGGGGCGGGCCGGGCCGGGGCGATCCTGGCCGGGGTGACGGCCGCGGCCGGGGGCTATGCGGTGGGCACCCTCCGGGCCCGCCGCAGCGGCAGCCGGTACGCGGTGGCGGCGACACAGGAGCCGGCCGGGCCGAGACCTCCGGCAGAGGAGGCCGGCGCATGAGCGCGTCCCGGGTCCCGATACTGATGTACCACGCGGTGGCGCACGCTCCTGCGCGCGCCACCTACGGTCTGTCGGTCTCGCCGCACGCGTTCGCGCGGCAGATGCGGCTCCTGGCCGACCGCGGGTTCCACCCGCTGACGGCCGAGGAGCTGGCCACGGCGTGGCGCTCCGGCTCCGGGCTGCCCCGGAAGCCGGTGCTGATCACGTTCGACGACGGCTACGAGGGCGTGCACCGGCACGCCCTGCCCGCGCTGGCGGAGCACCGCTTCCGCGCCACGCTGTTCGCCTCCACCGGCTGGCTCCGCGGCCCGCACGACACCGGGGGCGCGCTCGATCTGATGCTGAGCTGGGGCCAGGTCAAGGAGCTGGCGGCCTCGGGAATGGAGATCGGCGGGCACAGCCACACGCACCCGGAGCTGGACCAGCTCCCGGACGACCAGCTGTGGTTCGAGGTGCTGAAGTGCCGCGAGGTGCTGGCCACGGAGCTGGGGCGCGCACCGGTCTCCTTCGCCTACCCCTACGGGTACTCCAGCCGCAGGGTCCGCCGCATCGTGCGGGCGGCGGGCTTCGGCATCTCCCTGGCGGTGGGCAACGGCCTGGCCGCCCGGCCCCAGGGGCCCTACGCCCTGGAGCGGGTGACGGTGCGGCGCTCGACGGGCATCGCCGAGTTCGAGCGGCTCGTGGAGGGCCGGGGCGTGGGGCGGATCTTCGCCCGGGACCGGACGCTCACCAAGGGCTACGCCCTCTACCGCAGAACCCGTCAGGTCGTCAGGAAGGCAACCGAAACCCGTGTCTGACACGTCCACCCGAACCGAGGAGCGGGAGACGGAGGGACCGGCCGGCCGCAGGCTGCGGCTGCCGGGGCGGGGCGGCGGCAGCCCGCTGTTCCGCAACGCCTTCGCGCTGATGCTCAACACGGGCATCAGCGCCGTCCTCGGGCTCGGGTACTGGCTGATCGCCGCCCGGTACTACACGGAGGAGGCGGTCGGCCAGGGCTCGGCGGCCATCGCCGCGATGAAGCTCCTGGCGGGGCTCACCGCGGTGACCCTGACCGGGGGGCTTGCGCGGTTCATCCCGGTCGCCGGGCGGACGACGGGCAAGCTCGTCTTCCGGACGTACGCGGGCAGCTCGCTGCTCGTCGCGTCCGCGGCGTGCGTCTTCCTGCTCACCCTGGGCTCCTGGGGGCCCTCGTACCACTTCCTGAACGGCTCGCTCAACGGCCTGGGATTCGTCGCCGCCGTCATCGCCTGGTCGGTGCTCACCCTGCAGGACGGAGTGCTGACCGGCCTGCGCCGCGCCCTGTGGGTCCCGGTGGGCAACACCGTCTTCTCGGCCGTGAAGCTCGCCCTGCTGGTGGCGCTGGCGGCGACGCTGCCCACCTCCGGCGTGTTCGTGTCGTGGGTGGTCTCGATCGCCGTGTCGGTGCTGCCGCTGGGCTGGCTGGTCTTCCGCCGTCTGGTGCCCCGGCACGTGGCCGCCACGGAAGCGGTCGCGCGGCCGGCCTCGTACCGGGAGATGGGCCGCTTCCTCGCCGGGGACTACACGGGGTCGCTGTTCTCCCTGGCCGTGGTCTACCTGGTGCCGGTGATCATCGCCTCCCAGGTCAGCTCCGAGGACAACGCGTACTTCTACATCACCACCACCATCGGCGGCACGGTCAACCTGCTCGCCATCAACATGGGCGCGTCGCTGACGGTGGAGGGCTCGCACGACCCGGCGCGGCTGGCGGAGAACTGCCGGGCGGCGCTGCGCCGGATGGCCACGATCATGGTGCCGGTCTGTCTGCTGCTGTTCCTCCTCGCGCCGTACATCCTGCGCGTCTTCGGCCCCGGCTACGCCCAGGCGGCCACTCCGCTGCTGCGCTGGTTCGCGGTGGGCGCGGCGCTGCGCGTGGTGATGGAGGTCTACTTCGCGGTGCTGCGGGCGCAGAGCCGGACGGCCGGACTGGCCTATCTCCAGGGGCTGCTGTGCGTGCTGGTGCTGGGGCTGACGCTGGTGCTCCTGCCGCGCATGGGGCTCACGGGTGCGGGGGTGGCCGAGATCTGCAGCCTGGCCGTCATCGTCTCCATCTCGGCGGTCAAGCTCCGCCGGATACTGCGCGCGGCCCGGCCGGAGCCCGCGGCCTACGCCCCCGACGTGGCTCCGGACGGCGATCTGGCCGACCTGGCGGTCCGCGGTGACCGGCGAGACGCCCCGCGCACCGAGCCCCGCGGGCTCCGGCGCGGGGCCCGGCACGGCATCACCCGTGGCTTAGGAGGTGAGGGCGAGCAGGAGCCCGGGGAGAGAGACGGCGGCGCCTACGGCACCCGCTGGGCGCTGCGCGCCGCGCTCGACGCCGACACGATGCCGCTGGGCGTGCGGCTGGACTTCGACCACTTGGAGAGGCGCCCTGATCTCCGGCACACCCCGGAGGCAGTCGTCGTGTCCCACTCCGTCTCCCCGGCCGCGTCCCAGGCGGCCTCCGAGCAGCCCGTCGCGGCGCCCGCACGGGAGAAGGCCGCACAGGACAAGCCCGCGCACGAGAAGGCCGCGCAGGGGAAGGCCTCCGCTCCCCTGGGCCCGGCGCCGTGGTGGAGCGGCCCCGAGGCGATGGTCTGGCTGCTGCTCGCGGCCGCCCTCACGCTGTACTGGCTGCCGCTGGTGGGCGTCGGCGAGCTGGTGCTGGACCGCATGGGCGGGCTCGGCCTGGTCTCCGTGCTGCCCGCGGCGACGCTGGCGGGCGCGGCGCTGCTGGTCGTCTCCTTCGTGGCCGCGCTGCGGCTGGACGGGCAGCGGCGCCGGCTGCTCACGGCCGTGCTGCTGCTGACGGTGATCTCCCTGCACGCCCTGCCTGCGGTGCTGGAGGACCAGCCGCGCTTCGCGACGGCCTGGCAGCACCTGGGCTTCCTGGACTTCATCGACCGCACGGGCGTGGCGGCGCCGGACCTGGACGCCCGCTGGAGCTGGCCCGGCTTCTTCGCCCTGATGGCGTTCGCCGCGAAGGCGGCCGGCGTGAGCGACCTCACCGAGGTGCTGCGCTGGTGGCCGACGGCGATCCAGCTGCTGTGCCTGGCGCCGCTCGCGCTGCTGCTGCGGGCCGTGCGCGCGGGGTGGCGGGCGAAGTGGACGGCGGCCTGGCTGTTCGTGCTGTGCGGCTGGGTGGGGCAGGACTACTTCTCGCCCCAGGCGCTCAACTACTTCTTCTACCTGCTGTTCGCCGCGGTGCTGCTGGTGTGGTTCCGCTGGCCCCGGCAGCTGCGCGGCACGCTGCTCCCGGGCGAGGCGGAGCCGCAGCCGGCCGGCCGGAGGGCGCAGGGCGCGCTGCTGGCCGTGGTCATCGTGCTGTTCGCGGCGTCGGTGGCCAGCCACCAGCTGACGCCGTTCGTGATGCTGGGGGTGCTGACCGCCCTGGTGGTCACCCGCCGCTCCACGCTGCGCGGGCTGCCGCTGCTGTGCGGGGTGATGCTGATCGTGTGGGTGGGCTTCCTGGCGGAGCCCTACTGGTCGGGCCATTTCGACGAGCTGTTCGGCGGCCTGGGCTCCCTGGGCGGCAATGTCTCCTCGTCGGTGTCGGGCCGGATCGAGGGCGGCAGCCCCGTCCACAAGCTGGTGCTCTACGCCCGGGTGGTGCTCGCGGGCGGGGTGCTGTCCTTCGCCGCGATCGGCTGGTGGCGCCGCCGCCGTGCGGGGATCGGCGACGTGGCCCTGCTGGTGCTGACCGGGGTGCCCTTCCTGGCCTTCGGCATGCAGTCCTACGGCGGCGAGGTGGCCCTGCGGGTCTTCCTCTTCGCCCTGCCGGGCGCGTGCGTCCTGGCGGCGCTCGCGCTGTTCCCGCAGGCCACGGAGCGGCCCGGCCGCCCGGTCCTCGCGCCGGTGGCCGCGCTGCTGGCGGGCCTGGTCCTGATCTTCGGCTTCCTGGTGGCCCGCTGGGGCAACGAGTCCTTCGAGCGGGTGCGGCCCGGCGAGGTCGCCGCGATGGACTACGTGTACGCGCACGACGAGCCGACCGTACGGCTGCTGTGGATGAGCAGCGACCCCTCGAAGAACGTCACCCCCGCCATGCCGTGGGGAGCCCGGGACATGGAGCGGGTGCACTACGACGCGACGCTCGCCCCGCGTGATCCGGCCCGCGTGGACGATCTGGTCACCGCGCTCCGCAAGGCCGGTCCCCGGGCGTATCTGATGGTCAACCGTGGCCAGTCGGTCTATCTCGAACTCGACGCAGGCTATGCGGCGGACTGGGACTCCCGGATGCGGTTCACGCTGGACGGCCGGCCGGAGCTGCGGCGCGTGCTCGTCAACGACGATGCGGCCTTGTACGAGCTGAAGGACAGGCCGGCGGGTGAGGCCCCGCAGCCCCGGCCGGGCCCGGCGGGCCCCCGGGTGACGTGGACGCCGGTGTCGGTGATCGGCGGTCTGGCGGCCGTGGCGCTGCTGGTGCTGCTGGCGGCGCGGGAGGTGCTGCGGGTCGTGGCCCGGCCGGGGGTGCGTCAGCTGCGCTGGCTGCAGGGGTCGTACTGGTTCGCGCTGCCGCTGCTGCTGGTCCTGCTGGCGTCGCTGGTGCACCGCTTCGCGACGATGTCGTGAAGCGGGCGCCGTAGCCCGTTCCGGCGGGGGTCAGCCGGTCCAGCGGATCTCGTTGGGCGCGAGGTCCAGGCTGTCGCCGTCGACCTCGACGGTCAGCCGGCGGTCCTGCATGTTGACGACGAGGACGGTGCTGCCCGAGGCGAGGGCGGCCACGGCGTCGCGGTTGTCCCCCGTGACCTCCGGGGTGCGCAGCTGCGCGCCGGGCGGGAAGGCCTTCCCGAAACGGGACAGCAGGTCCAGCATGGGCAGCCCGCCCCCGCCGTCCTTCAGTTCGGTGCTGCGCCACAGACAGCCGGGGCAGTCCTCGCCCGTCTTCTCCGGGTTCCAGTAGAAGGCCGTGGAGACGCCCGACCGGGCGAAGTGCATCAGCGTCGTGGCGTGGACGGCGGTGCGGTGCGGCTCGGTCCAGGACTTGCGGTCGTCGTTGGCGTCGGCGGGCTCCACGTACCACTCGGACCACCACACCGGCAGGTCGAAGGTCTTGCGCAGCCACGTGGTCACGTCGGCGAACTTGCGGGTCGCGGCGAACTCGTCGGGGAAGAGCTTGCTGTCCTCGCGGGTGTAGCTGGCACCGTCGACGACGAGGAAGTCGGCGCCCCTCTTGTGGGCGTTCCAGTACTTGAGGGCGTCGACGGCCCGCTGGTCGACCGAGCCCCAGGGCCCGCGCAGGGACGAGGCGTTGGAGGAGGAGCCGGGCGGATTGCTGTCCATGCTGATGTACGGGCCGCCGACGAGGTTGGCCCTGTTCTGCTTCTTCAGCTCCGCGTGGACCAGGTTGTACAGCTCGGTGTAGCCCTCGTAGTTCCAGCGGTTGCGGCCGTCGTCGTAGAAGCCCTTGAACTCGTTCCAGACGATGAAATGACGAACGTCCGGATAGCGCTTGGCGATGACGCCGGCCAGCTTGGCGAAGTCCTTGTAGTGGGCGCGGTCGGGCGCCTTCTCCAGGGACTTCAGCGACCAGTCGGTGCGCTCCCCGCCGCCCTTCATCCAGTCGGGCGCGCAGCACAGGGTGAGCACGGGGGTCCGGCCGGTCCTGCGCATGTGGGCGACGCGGCGGTCGAGATCACCGAAGTTGTACACACCGGGCCTCGGCTCGGGGTTGTCTACGCCCCAGCCCATGATGTGCTGGTTCTGCGGCATGCGGGAGCCGGTGAGCAGCCCGGCCGCGGTCCGCCGGGCGGCGTCGTCGCCGCGGTCGGCGCTGTACTGGGTGTGGGTGAAGCCCCAGCCGAGCTCGAGCGCCTCTCTGTCCCCGTTCGCGCCGTCCGGCCAACCATCCCCTCCCGTCTGCCGGCCGGTCGTCCAGAGGACGAGCAGCAGGGCGAGCGCGACCGCGCCGGCCGCGAGCAGCAGCACGGCGAACCGCCACCGCCCGGCCCGCCGCCACCCGGCCTGCCAAAACGTCCGACTCACACCACGTCGTCCCATCACGGGCAAGCGTATCCGCGGCCGAAACGATGTGCGGCGCCTTCCGGGCGAACGTGGACGGGTGTTGCGGATCCGGTCGTGAAACAGGGGAAAACCTGGGTGCGCAAGGGCTCTCCGTGCCGGATCATGGGCCCATGTGTGCCGACCGCCGACCCAGCGCCAGGAGGCAGGCCCTGCCCACCGACCCGGACTTCACTCCGACCGAGAAATCGCTGCCCATCCGTCTCAACGTGGACGACAGCGACTCGCCGTCCGACGTCATCGACGCCCTCTTCCTGGGCCGGTTCGCCACCGGCGAGCAGCCGTACGCGCACAGCCGCTCCGTGGACCGCGTGAAGTCCGGGGCCACGCTCCTGCCGCCCGCGGGCCACGTGGTGCGCTCCGCACGCGACGACGACCGCAGCGCGACCCTGGCCGAGGGCGACGGCTGGACGCTGCTGATCTCCCGCTGGAACCGGGGTGCGGACGTCTCCGTCACGGCCATCAGCGACGAACTGGCCAAGAAGGTGCTCAGCCAGGCCGTGGAGGGCGCGGAGGACGAGCCCGAGCCGCAGCCCGAGCACGTGACCATGGGCTTCTGGTACGTCTCGCCGCGGCGCGGCCCGCACCGGACGACCCGCCAGATCTCCGCCGGCACGTGGGAGGAGGTCCGGCCCAACTACACCGCGCGCGTCGCGGACGCCATGGACCGGCTGATGAAGATCACCCCGGATGACATCGCGGGCCGGCTGCTCCTCCTGCACGGCCCGCCCGGCACCGGGAAGACCTCCGCCCTGCGCACGCTCGCGCGGTCCTGGCGGGACTGGTGCCAGGTGGACTGCGTGCTGGACCCCGAGCGGCTCTTCAACGACGTCGGCTATCTGATGGACATCGCCATCGGCGAGGACGACGGCGGCTCCAAGGGCCGCTGGCGGCTGCTGCTCCTGGAGGACTGCGACGAGCTGATCCGCGGCGAGGCCAAGCACACGGCGGGCCAGGCCCTGTCGCGGCTGCTGAACCTCACGGACGGGCTGCTCGGGCAGGGCCGCAACGTCCTCGTCGGCGTCACCACCAACGAGGACCTGGAGCGGCTGCACCCCGCCGTGGTGCGGCCGGGCCGCTGCCTGGCCCGCATCGAGGTGGGCCCGCTCAGCCGCGCGGAAGCCGTGGGCTGGCTGGGCACGGACCAGGGAGTGGGCCGCGAGGGCGCGACGCTCGCGGAGCTGTTCGCCTTGCGGCGCGGCAGCGGGCCGGCGTCGGTGCCACCGCAGCACGACGGGGCGGATGCGGGGTTGTATCTGTGACGCCCCCGCCTTGACACGCCTCATGGCCTCCGGCCGGGGTGGTTCCGGCACCGCCGGTCCGCCACGCGGTGGCTGAGCGCCGCTGCGGCGGGGGTCTTCGGCGGGCCCTTGTCGTGGCGGCGATGCGCCGTGGCGGAGGCCCGGCCTTCGTCGGCACCTCCCCCAGCCGGCCGCACGCTCTCTCTGTCCGCCGCAGCGGCGGCAGGCCACGACGGCGTGGCCCGGCGGTGCCGTGCCGGTCGTCGGCCCGGGTGGCCTAACCGTAGACCGCGCGGAGGGCTTCTTCCGCTGCGGCGCGGGCCGCCTCGTGGTCCAGGCCCAGGCGGTGCGCGCGCTGCGCGAAGGCGGCGGCCGCGGCCGCGGCCTCGCGCGCCGCCGTGTCGCCGGGCGCGGCGACGAACGTGCCGTTGCGCCCCCGCGTCTCGATGATCCCGTCGGCCTCCAGTGCGCGGTAGGCCTTGGCGACGGTGTTCGCGGCGAGGCCCAGTTCCTCGGCGAAGCCGCGCACCGTCGGGAGCTTGTAGCCGCCGGGGAGTTCGCCGGAGCGGGCGCGTTCGGCGATCCGGGCGCGGATCTGCTCGTAGGGCGGCTCGGCCGCGTCCGGGTCGACGGTGATCTTCAGGGCCACGCTCGGACTCTACCGCTTCTCCCGCGGCTACAGCTCCAGCGCGGTGTCGTGCGTGCGCAGCCACGTGTCCAGGTTGAGGACGAGTTCGGTGGCGGAGCGGAAGGACTCGCCGGCGTCGTCGGCGAGGGAGTCGGCGACGGCCGCGGTGTCGAGCAGGGGCCGTACGGGCGCGTCCTCGTCGGCGAGGACCCGGGAGAGCTCGGCCCGCAGGGCGGCGGCGTAGCGGGGGTCCTGGATGCTGGGGTAGGGGCTCTTGACGCGATCGGCGACGACGTCCGGCAGGAGGTCGCGGGTGGCGGCGCGCAGGAGGGACTTCTCCCGGCCGTCGAAGGTCTTCATGGCCCAGGGGGTGTTGAAGACGTACTCGACGAGGCGGTGGTCGCAGAAGGGGACGCGGACCTCCAGGCCGACGGCCATGCTGGCCCGGTCCTTGCGGTCGAGGAGGAGCTGGACGAAGCGGGTCAGGTGCAGGTAGCCGATCTCGCGCATGCGGCGTTCCAGGCCGGTCTCGCCGGGCAGGCGGGGCACTTCGGCCAGGGCTTCGCGGTAGCGGGTGTCCTCGTGGCCGGCGAGGTCGAGCTTGGCGAGGAGGCCGCGGTCGAGGAGGGCGGAGCGGCCTCCGCTGTGCTCGCCGGCGAAGCGGTCGGCGGCTCCGGCGGAGGCCCAGGGGAAGGTGCCGGCGTGCACGTGGTCGGGGTTGTGGAACCACGAGTAGCCGCCGAAGACCTCGTCGGCGGACTCGCCGGACAGGGCGACGGTGGACTGTTCGCGGATGGCCTTGAAGAGCAGGTAGAGGGAGACGTCGCCGTCGCCGAAGCCGCTGATGGGCATGTCGCGGGCGGCGATGACGGCGTCGCGGTTGGCCTTGGCCATCAGGTCGGCGGCGTCGAGGACGATGTCGGAGTGGTGGGAGGCGACGTGGGCGGCGAGGGCGTGGGCGTAGGGGCCGTCGGGGGTGGGCCGCAGGGGGTCCGGGCGGAAGTTCTCGGTGTGGCCGGTGAAGTCGACCGAGAAGGAGCGGACGGGGCCGGCTCCGGCGTCGGCGAGGCCCTTGGCGGCGAGGGCGGTGATGGCGGAGGAGTCGAGGCCGCCGGAGAGCAGGGTGCACAGGGGGACGTCGGCGATGAGCTGGCGGCCGACGATGTCGTCGAGCAGGTCGCGCACGTGGCGGACGGTGGTCTTGAGGTCGTCGGTGTGCTCGCGGGCCTCCAGGGCCCAGTAGCGGCGCAGGATCAGGCCGCCGCGGCGGATGCGGGCGGTGTGGCCGGGGGGCAGCTCGTACATGCCCTTGTAGGCGGCGTGGCCGGGGGTCTTGGTGAAGGCGATGAGCTCGGCGAGGCCTTCGGCGTCGACGGCGGGGCGTACGGCGGGGTGGGCGAGGACGGCCTTGGGCTCGGAGCCGAAGAGGACGCCGTCGGGGGTGGGGTGGTAGTACAGCGGCTTGATGCCCATGCGGTCGCGGACGAGGAGGAGTTCCTCGGTGCGCGGGTCCCACAGGGCGAAGGCGTACATGCCGTTGAGGCGCTCGGTGAAGTCCTCGCCCCATTCGAGGTAGGCGTGCAGGACGACCTCGGTGTCGCTGCTGGTGCGGAAGGCGTGCCCGCGGCTCTCCAGCTCGGCCCGCAGCTCGCGGTAGTTGTAGACCTCGCCGCTGTAGGTGGTGACGAGCAGGGTGCGGCCGTCGCGTTCGACGCGCATGGGCTGGGCGCCGCCCTCGATGTCGATGACGGCGAGGCGGCGGTGGCCGAGGGCGGCGTGGGTGTCGAGCCAGGTGCCGCCGGCGTCGGGTCCGCGGCAGGCCATGGTGTGCGTCATCGCGTCGAGCGTGCCGCGCGCCGTCGTGAGGGCGGTGAGGTCCTGGTCGTAGGAGATCCATCCGGTGATCCCGCACATCGTTGCGTTCTCCCCTTTCGGTAGGCCGCCCCGGGTGCCCGGGGACGGCTGCTCCCCCGTGGGGTGCGGGCCCCGCCTCGGGGGCGGCGGGGTCCGCGGGGATCACGGTACGCCCATATAGATGCATTCACCATCCATGTAGGAGTAAAACGCCGGGAAACCAGTGGGAACCGGCCAACTCCCGCACCCCGCCGCCCGATCGCGGGCCCGCCGCCCGGGACGCGCTCAGGACAGGAAGCGGAAGGCGGGCGCCGGGTGCATCAGGAACTCGTGGTGCGAGATGTTCCAGGCGTACGCGCCCGCCATCGCGAAGGCGATCCGGTCCCCCGCCCGCAGCTCGGCGACCGGGACCGCCCGCGCGAGGACGTCCTTCGGGGTGCACAACTGCCCGCTGAGGGTGACCGGTTCGTCCAGGGCGGCCGGGCGCGGCCAGGGGCGCTCCCAGGTGTCGACGGACAGCACCGTGAAGGGGTGGTCGTGCCCCTTGGCCGCGGGGGTGCGCATGTGGTGGGTGCCGCCGCGGACGACCGCGAACGCCTCGCCGTGGCTGTGCCGGACGTCGAGGACCTCGGTGACGTACCAGCCGCAGTAGGCGGCCAGCGCGCGGCCGGGCTCGATGCGCAGGGTGTAGCCGGGGTGTGCGGCGGCGAGTTCGGCGAGGCCCGCTCCGTAGGCGGCCCAGTCGAAGCGGGTGTGCGGGCGGGCGTAGTCGACGGCCATGCCGCCGCCCACGTTCACCTCGTCCAGGCCGAGGCCGTGCCCGGTGTCCAGCTCGCGCGCCCAGGCCGTGACGCGGGCGGCGACGGCGAGCAGGGCGGGCGCGGGGAGCCCGCTGGCCAGGTGGGCGTGGATGCCGCGCAGCCGCAGCCGGGTGCCGCGCAGCAGGGGCAGGCACGCCTCGGCGCGGCGCGGGTCGAGGCCGAAGGGGCTGGGCCGGCCGCCCATGGCCAGGGCCGCGCCGGCCAGCTCGCCGTGCCCGGCGCGGCTCTCGCCGTCGCCCTCGCCCTCGCTCACGGGCAGGTTGACGCGCAGCAGGACGTCCACCGGCGCCGCGCCGGGGCGTTCGGCGGCCAGGGCGGCGAGCAGCCGCAGTTCGCTCTCGCTCTCCACGTGGATGCGCTCGGTCCCCAGGTCGAGGGCGAGCCGCAGTTCGGGCTCGGTCTTGCCGGGGCCGCCGAAGGCGAGCGGCAGGCCGGGGACGGCCTTGCGGACGTGGGCCAGTTCGCCGCCGGAGGCGACCTCGAAGCCGCTGACGTGCGGGGCGAGGGCCTGCAGGAGCTCGGGGGCGGGGTTGGCCTTGGCCGCGTAGTACAGCTCCGTCCCCGGCGGCAGGGCCGCGCGCACCTCGGCGGCGTGCCCGGCCAGGGCCGCCAGGTCGTAGACGTAGGCGGGCAGTTCCCCGCCGGGCAGGCCGGCGGCGTGCCGGGCGACACGGGGAAGGATCACTGTGCGGCGCTCCAGGTGGTCTCGGTGCGGGCGGCCGGGGTGAGGGCGGCCGTGGTGAAGGCGGACAGCAGGTCCGGCACCAGCGGCGAGGAGATGCGCACGTAGCCGGCGTCCCGGTCGGCCTTGCGCTCCCAGCGGGTGAGCAGGTTGGCCTTGGCGGGCAGCGGCACCCCGGCGACGAGGGCGCGCAGCAGCGGGGGGTTGCCGTGGGCGGCGGCGCGGTCGGCGAGGACGCGGCGGACGGCGGTCCACAGCTCGGGTTCGAGGCGGGGGTGGCGGTCGGCGAGGGCGGCGAGCATCTCGGCGACGTGGTTGACGATCAGGCAGTACACGACGCGGTCCCAGCCGCGTTCGCGGTCGTACGTCAGGGGCCGGGCCACGTCCGCGGGGAGCTCCGCGAGGGCCGCGGCGTGGTGGCCGGGGAGCAGCTTGGTGCCCTCCAGGTCGCGGAAGAGGACCTGTCGGGGCGTCCCGTCGGCGCCGACGCCGAGGACGACGTTCTGCAGGTGGGGTTCGAGGACGACGCCGTGGTCGAAGTAGGCCGCGAGCACCGGCGGGACGAGCAGCGCGAGGTAGGCCTTCCACCAGGCGAGGGCCTCCGCGCGGCCGCCGCCGCGCAGCAGTCCGCCGAGGTGGGCGCCGCCGGTGGGGTACTCGTCGGCGACGGCGGCGGCCAGCAGCCCGGTGACGCCGGGGGCGAGGCGGGCGCCGAGCCCTTCGCGGACGATGACGCCGAAGCCCTCGGCGAGTTCGCGGCTGCCGAGGTCGAGGGTGCGGTAGGCGGGTTCGCGCAGCAGGCCGGCGCCCGGGAAGCGGGCCGCGAGGTCGGCGGCGACGGGCTCCAGCAGGCGGGTGAGGGCGACGGCGCCGCTCAGCTCGTACTCGGCGTTCTTGCGCAGGCAGTTGGTGATGCGGATGTTGAGGCTGAACTTGAGGAAGTCCCGGCCGTCGTAGAGCGTCCGCACGGACGCGGTCGGCTCGAAGGGCTCGCCGCCGGGGCCCAGGTCGAGGACGTCGCCGCGGGCGACGGCGGCGCGCAGCACGGGGTGCTCGCGCAGCATCGCGTACTGCCAGGGGTGGGCGGGCAGCAGCCGGTAGCCGTCGGGGACGGGGCGCTGCCGGTCGAGGGCGGCGAGGGCCCCGTCGGCCGCGGCCTCCTGGCGCACGTGCTCGCGCCGCACGGCGAGGTGGTGCAGGGGGAAGCGGGCGCGGGCCTCGGGGGCGTAGCGGCCCCAGTCCTCGGGGGCGCCGGTGCGGGCCTTGGGGGTGGGGTGGAAGCGGTGGCCGAACAGCAGGGACTGCTCGGAGTCCATGTACGCGTCGGGGCCCGCCGCGCCGCGCGGGGCGGCGAGGGCCGCGGTGACGCCGGCGTGGCTGGCGGCCACCTGGCCGAGGAACTCCTCGTTGCGGACGCCGGTGCGCAGCTCCAGCTCGCGGTGGATGTGCTCGGCGAGCTCCTGCCACGTCAGCTCGGTCCAGGCGCCGTCGCGCTGGGTCCGGACGGGGCCGGCGAAGCGGTGCGCGCCGATCAGGGAGGCGCGCCGCAGCGCCACGCGGAGCAGGACGCCGCAGCGGGGCAGGCGCAGCAGCAGGTGGCCGTCGGTGACGGCGGTCTGGTGCTCGGGCCCGGAGACCTCGCGGAGCAGGCAGTTGAGCAGGGTGTGGGCGACCACGTGGTCGGCGGTGGCCACGCCGGGGAGGGCGGCGGCGGGTGCGGAGGACATTCAGCGGCTCCAGCGGGTGCGGAGGAGAGTGGGGGTGCTGATGACGGCCGTCAGGGCGGCGACGGCGGATCCTGCGACGGCGGGTGCGGCCGGGCCCCAGAGGCCGGTGGAGGCGGCGGCTGCCGCTCCGGCGACGACGGCTCCGGCCTTGGATATGAACTCCAGCGAGCCGAAGAGGCGGCCGGGCCCGCGGCCCCGGCTCGCCTCCGCGGCCAGTGCGGACAGGCTGACCAGGCCCAGCGTCATGCCGGCGCCCAGGAGCAGCCGCAGCACCACGAAGGAGGCGACGGTGTCGGCTCCCCAGTGCCCGGCGAGGGCGACGGCCACGCAGGCGAAGCCGGTGACGGCGCCGAGGTGCGGACGGTGGGCGACGGCGGTGTGGACGGGCTTGGCCAGCAGCAGGTAGCAGGCGTGCGGGAGGGCGAAGAGCGCGCCGCTCGCGGAGGGGCCGAGGCCCGGCAGCCGCTCGCCGACCAGGGTGATGAGGTACGGGTAGGAGATGACGGTGGCGAGGACGAAGGTGAATTCGAGGGCGTAGAGGGTGCGCAGCGGGCCCGGCGGCGGGCTCTCCGCCTCCGGGTCGGCGGGTGCGGGCGGCGCCGTGGGCGGCGGTTCGGGGAGGGCTGCCAGCATCAGGGCGGCGGCCAGCGGCAGCACGGCGAGGAGCGCGTACTGGCGGTGCGGGGAGAGCCAGGGCGTGAGGCCGCCGACGACGACGGGCGCGGCGACGAGCGCGAGGCGGGCGCTGCCCTGCATCAGGGTGAGCGCCCACGAGAGCCGCCGGCCGTCGAGGGAGGCGGCGAGGTAGCCGTTGGAGGCGGCGAAGGTGCCGCCGAGGACGCCCTGGAGGACGAGGGCGGCGGCGAAGGCGGGCAGGCTGTCGGCCAGCCCGGCGAGCAGGAAGGACAGGGCGAGGCCGAACTGGGCGCGCAGCAGGAGGCGCTTGCGGCCGTAGCGGTCGGCGAGCCGGCCCCACAGGGGTGCGCCGAGGGCGCCGAAGACGGTGGGGACGATGTAGAGCAGCCCGGCCCACCGGGCGCCGTGGTCGCCGAGGGCGGGCAGGATCTCGGTGAGGTAGGGCGGCAGGCCGAGGGCGGCGAACGACGCGACGAAGTAGCAGGCGGCGACGGCGTGGACCTGGCGGGTGCGCAGCACGGGCCGTTCCTCGCGGGTGCGGCCGTCCTGGAGTACGGCCGTCATCTTCCCGCTTCCCGCAGGTAGTTGGGCCCTTGGACGTAGTGCTTGTTGATGTCGGCCGCGCCCGAGCGCTCCTTGGTGAGCAGGGTGCCGGCGGTGACCATGGCCTTGACCGGCAGCCGGTCGGCGTCGAGGACGCGGGCGCGCAGCACGGCGGCGGCGCCGGGTGCGGTGCGGGCGGTGCGTTCGACGGCCTCGGCGAGCCGGTCGCGCAGGCGGGCGAGGAGCTCGCCGAGGGGGGCGCGGCCGAGCCGGGCGAGCTCGAAGAGGGGGGCGGCGGCGCAGAGGTGGACGGTGATGGTGGCGAACACGTCGGCCACGGGGCCGTCGCCGGCCACGAGGATGCGCCGGTCGTCGAAGCCCAGCAGGTCGGCGGCCTCCCCGCCGAGCCGGGCGGCCAGGCGCACGCCGTGCACGCGCGGCCCGTCGTTGTCCTTCAGCAGCAGCCGCATCCGGATCCGGCCGCCGGGGGCGTCCAGGACGAGAGAGGTGTTCTGCTGGTGGGACTCGAGCCCTATGCCGTACGAGAAGAGGGTGGTGTGCCAGTCCAGGAGGAGCGTGAGGTAGGCGTCGAGGAGGGCGGCGAGGGAGCCGTCGTAGTAGCGCTCGGCGAGTTCGTCGGCGACGAGGGAGCCGCCGGGGGTGCGGGCGAGGAGCGCGGCGACGGGAAGGACGTGGGCGTCCTGCAGGCCGGTGGGGTAGCGGCGGGCGAGGACGGCGAGGAGTTCGTGGTCGGACTGCAGGTGGGTGCGCTCGTCGGCGAGGAGGATCCGCCCGGCGAAGCGCGGCTCGTGGGCCATGACCTCTTCGAGGAGGCGCTGGCCGGTCTCGCCGTCGAGGAGGGTGCCGGGCTTGATGGTGCGCCGGTTGCGCAGGCCCAGGGTCGCGGTGGCGAGGGGCAGTTTGAGGTGGACGGCGGGGTCGTCGGCGACGGCGACGGTGCGGGTGGAGAGGGTGGGCAGCACCTCCAGCCAGGGCTTCTCGGCGAAGCGGGCGGATCCGCCGAGCCCGGCCTCGCGCAGGGCCGCGTCGAGGGGGCCGGCCGCGGTGAGCGGGTGGACGGGCAGGGCGACGTGGGTGGCGTCCAGCCCGCTCAGGCCGAGCCCGGCGGGGGTCGGCCACCAGGAGGGCAGGCCCGAGCGGTCGCCGCGCACGGCACCGTGCGGGAGGGCGAGCCAGCGCAGGGTGAACGAGGGGTGGAACTCGGGCGCGTACGCGCGTAGTTCATCTTCACTGAGGCCGGCGCGGGAGCGGCCGGTGGGGTAGACGGGGTGGTCTCGGTAGGCGGCGAGGGTGTCGTAGGCGAGGGAGCCGCCCGGGCCCGTCCAGCCGTCGGTGCGCTGTCCGTAGGTCTCCGCCAGGTGCGAGGTGACGCCGTCGCGGACGCGGTCGTGCAGGCGGGCGGCGGCCAGCGCCTCCTCGCACTCGGCGAGGAAGGCGTCGTAGCCGGCCCGGTCCTCCGGGGGCACCGCGGCGCCCAGCCGGGTGAGGACGGGGCGCAGCCCGGTGAGGACGCCGTCGTCCGTCTCGACGAACGGTTCGCGCGCCCGGACCTCGCACTGGAAGCCGTCGGGGCCTACGGGCAGCAGGACGGCCCCGTCCGCGGTGCGCAGGTGGAGCCAGTCGCCGTCGGGGCGGTGCTCGGTGAGGGCGTGGCGGCGCAGCCCGTAGGCGTCCTCGCGGAGCAGGGTGCTGAGGACGCGCTGCAGGAGGTCGTCCTCCACCACGTCCGTGCTGGTCAGGCTCATGACATGATCTCCCAGCGCTGTGCGGCCAGGAACGCGTCGACTTCCCGGTCGATCCGGCCCTGGTCGGTGCCGGTCGCCCTGATGACGCCGAGGTAGTCGCGGTTGGTGCCATGGAGCGGGTGCGCCTCGCCGGTTCCGCGCAGCGGGCGGTAGACCAGCCGTACGCCGTCGCGCTCGATGTCGCTCGCCGGGGGGGCTTTTTCGAGCGTACCCCCGCGGTCCGCGCAGACATACTCCACGCGCAGCCGCCCGTCAGGTCGCGCGCCGAGGTCCGCGGGCAGCGGCTCGCCCAGGTGGGTGCGCAGGACGTGCTCGAAGAGGGGGACGCCGAGGGCGTCGGCGAGGGCGAGGTCGCACTGGTCGCCGATGGCGCGGTAGTTGACCTCGATGATGCGGGCGAGGGAGCCCTGGGTCACGTACTCGGTGTGACAGGCGCCGAAGCCGACGCCGAGGGCGCGCAGCTGGGCGAGCACCTGTTCCGTGTGCGGCTGCGGCGGCGCGGGCAGCAGGTCGAGGCGCTCCTCGATGAAGTGCGGCAGCGGGGACAGGCGGGTGCGGAAGGAGGCGAGGGCGTGCAGGGTGCTGCCGTCGCCGAGCGTCTCCAGGGTGTGCAGCTCGCCTTCGAGGTACTCCTCCACGAGGAGGGAGGCGCCGGGCCTGCGGGTGCGGATGTCGTGGCAGTGGCGGACGAGGGACGCCTCGTCCTCGGCGAGCACGACGTCCTCGCTGGCCACGCCCTCGCGCGGCTTGACGACGCAGGGGAAGGGCAGGCCCAGGTCCGCGAGCCGGCCGGGCAGGCCCTCCGGCTCGTCGCCGGGGGCGAGTTCGGCGGAGCGGACGGTGTCGGCGCCGGCCTCGGCGAGGCGGCGGCGCAGCTGGGCCTTGTTCTTGGCGTCGAGGGCGGAGCGCCAGTCCTTGCCGGGCAGGCCGAAGTAGTCGGCGGCCAGGGCGGCCTGGGGCTGGAGGTGGTCGCTGTTGGTGAAGACGCCGTCGGGGCGGGCCTGCCGGCCGAGCGCGGAGATCCGGGCGACGACCTCGCGGAAGTCGGTGACGTCGCAGCCGAGGACGGAGAGTTCGGGGAGTTTGCCGCCGTCGGCGACGCTCTGCTCGTACGCGCGGCGGTGGGCGGCGGGCTGGTCGGTGAGGAGGGTGACCTCGAGTCCGAGGCGGGCGGCCGCGGGCAGGAAGCCGAGGGTGACGGAGTCGGTCGGGTTCAGGGCGAGGAGGTGGAGCCGCACGGGAGCGCCTTTCGACAGGCTGCGGGGGGGGCGGTGGTGCGTGGGGGGCGTGGGAGGGGCGCCGCCGGGCCGTTGAGGAGGGGTGACGGCCCGGCGGCGGGTCCGGGGAACGGGGTACTGCCGGCGGCCGGGACCGGGGTGAACCGGCCCCGTGGACCGGCTACTTGGGGGCGTCGACGCCGGCGGCCTTGGCGATGTCGTCCACGACACGGTTGGCGGCCTGGATGCCGATGCCGGACATCCACGTCTCGTCCGGCACCTGGAAGACCTTGTCGTTCTTGACGGCGCCGAGGCCCTTCCACAGCGGGTTGTCCTGGACGGCGCTCTGCTGGGTCTTCTCGGGGTCGTCGGCGACGGTGACGAAGACGAGGTCGGCGTCGGCCTTGTCGATCTGCTCCGGCGAGACGTCCGTCATCGGGGCGTCGACGTCCTGCGAGGCGGGGCGGCGCAGGCCGGTGTCGGAGAGGACGATGCCGCTGAAGGAGGCCTTCTGGTAGAGGCGCGTGGGACCGGCGACGAAGCGGACGACGGACGCGGTCGGCATCGTGCCGTTGTTCTTCTTCTTGATCTCCTCGCCGAGGGCCTTGGCGCGCTTCTCGTACGCGCTCATGGCCGTCTCCGCCTCCTTCTCCAGGCCGAGGGCCTTGGCGTGGACCTTGAGGTTCTCCTTCCAGGGCGCGCCGGTGGTCTCGGTGAAGACGGTCGGGGCGACGGCCTTGAGGCGGTCGTAGACCTTGGCGTGGCGGACCTTGGAGGACAGGATCAGGTCGGGCTTGAGGGAGATGATCCGCTCGATGTTCGGCTCGGCCATCGGGCCGACGTCCTTGGTGTTCTTCGTCTTCGCCGACAGGTACTGCGGGAAGCCGCCCTCGGTCTTCATGTGGGGGGAGACCGCGCCGACGGGCTCGATGCCGAGCATGGTGACGTCGTCGAGTTCGCCGGTGTCGAGGACGACGACGCGCTTCGGCTTCTGCTTGATCTCGGTGGTGCCCATGGCGTGGGTGATCGAGCGCGGGAAGCCGGTGTCGCCCGCGGCCTTGCCCTCGTCCTTCGCCTTCTCGTCGCCGCCGCACGCGGCGAGCACGGCCGTGCCGATGATCACGGCGAGGAGCGCGGCGAGCGCCCTGCGCAGCCGGTGGAGGGGTGGTCTGAGGTGGGAGGTCACGGCGGGCTCCAGTCTGAGCGGTAGGGGAGGGACGGGCGTGGGGGGTGGGGGCTTGGGGGGTGGGGGCTTGGGGCCGAGGGTCCTGCGGGTGCGGGGTGGGCCTCAGGCGGCGGGCGGGCCGGGGGCGCGCCGTCTTCCGGAGCGGGCCCGGGGGACGACCAGGGGCGTGCCGGTCTCCGGATCGGGGACGACCCGGCACTCCACCTGGAAGACCTCCTCGACGAGTTCGGCGGTGAGGACGTCGGCCGGCGGGCCGGCGGCGGCCGGTCTGCCGTCGCACATGACGACGAGGTGGTCGGCGTACCGCGCCGCCTGGCCGAGGTCGTGCAGGACCATCACGACGGTGCGGCCGGCCTCGGTGTTGAGCTCCTCGACCAGGTCGAGCACGTCGAGCTGGTGGCGCAGGTCGAGGAAGGTGGTGGGCTCGTCGAGGAGGAGCAGGGGCGTGTCCTGGGCGAGGGCGAGGGCGATCCAGGCGCGCTGCCGCTGGCCGCCGGAGAGCTGGTCGACCGGGCGGTCGCGCAGGACGTCGGTGCCGGTACGGGCGAGGGCCTCTTCGACGGCGGCCTGGTCGGCCTTGGACCAGGGGGTGAGCATGCGCTGGTGCGGGTAGCGGCCGAGGCGTACGAGCCCCTCGACGGTGACGCCTTCCGGGGCCAGGGCCTGCTGCGGGAGCAGACCGAGGCGGCGGGCGAGGGCCCGGGCGGGCATGCGGTGGATGTCGGCGCCGTCGAGGGTGACGGTCCCGGCGGTCGGAGCCAGCAGACGGGCGAGTCCGCGCAGGAGGGTGGACTTGCCACAGGCGTTGGGTCCGACGACGGCGGTGACGGCACCACCGGGGACGGCGAGGTCGACGCCGTCGACGACGGTGCGCCCCGCGTAGCCGAGCCTGAGCCGGTGGGCGACGAGGCTGTGGGGGGCCGTGGGGCGGGCGGGGGTCGGCGCCGGTCCTCGGCCGTGAGCCTCCGCGGCGCCCGGGGCGGCAGCGGGACCGGCAGCGGCCGCGGTGCCGTTGGCGGTCGCCGGACCGTGGGCCGTCGCGATGCCCCGGGTCGCAGCAGGACCGTCGGCGGCCGCGGCGGAGCCGGGCGTGGCCGTGGGGCCGGGGGTGGTTGGGCGGGCGTCGCTCATCGGGTGGTGCTCCCTGCGGTGGGCTTGAGTTGGCGCAGCATCAGCACGAGCAGCCAGGGGGCCCCGAGCGTGGCGGTGACGACCCCGACGGGCAGGCCGTGGACGGGCAGCAGGTGCAGGACGACGAGGTCGGAGGCGAGCAGCAGTACGGCGCCGCCGAGCGCGGTGAGGACGAGCGAGCCGGCCGTCGGGGGTCCGGCCAGGAACCGCACGATGTGCGGTACGGCCAGGGCGACGAAGCCGACGGGCCCGGTGAGGGCGGCGGCGACGGACGCCAGGAGGACGGCGAGCAGGAGGAGCTGGAGGCGGGCCGCGTTCGGGGCGATCCCGAGCCCGCCGGCGGACTCGTCGCCGAGGTCGAGGACGGCGAGCCTGCGGTGGCCGGCGAGGGCGAGCACGACGCCGGTCAGGACGAGCGCGCCGCCGGTGCCCGTCTCGGTCCAGGTGCGGCCGTAGACCGAGCCGGTGGTCCACTGCAGCGCGTCCGCGGCCAGTTCGGCGGGGAACCGGACGATGAAGAGGTTCACGACCGCGGCGAGGCCCTGCTGCACGGCGAGGCCGACGAGCACGATGCGGGTGACGGTGACGCCGCCGCGCCAGGAGAGCACGGCGAGCAGCAGGGCCGCCAGCATGCCGCCGCCGAGCGCTCCGGCCGGGGTGAGGGCGGCCGGGGCGCCGGTGGCCAGGATGGCGACGGCACCGAGGGAGGCGCCGCCGGTCACGCCGATCACGTCCGGGGAGGCGAGCGGGTTGCGCAGCACGCGCTGCATCAGCGTCCCGGCGACGGCGAGCCCGGCACCGGCCACGATCGCGGCGACGGCGCGGGGCGCGCGCAGCTCCTGAACGAGCATCACGTCGGCGCTGTCGCCGAGGCCCACGAGGGCTTGCAGCGCGTCCAGGGGCGGCACGCGGACTTCGCCCGCGCTGAGGCCCAGGGCGAGGAGGACCGCGAGGAGGAGGACGGCCGCGGCGGAGAGGAGGGCGATGCGGCGGCGCTGCCGGGCGAGGGCGGATCCGCTCGCGCCGGGGCGGTGCGGGAGGAGCGCCCGGGCGGGCGCGGGGACCGGGACCCCGACCCGGACCGGGGCCGGGGCCGGGGCCGGGACCGGGACCGGGTGCGCTTCCGGCCGCGGCCCGGTGTCGTACGCGCCCTGCATCCGCTCGCTCATCAGGTCGCCTTCCGTGCGAGGAAGGCCAGCATCGGGGCGCCGAGGAAGGCCGTGACGATGCCGACCTCGAGCTCCGTGGGGGCCAGGACGACCCGGCCGGCGATGTCGGAGCCGAGGAGCAGCAGCGGACCGGCGACGAGGCAGCCCGGGACGAGCCAGCGGTGGTCCGCGCCGAGGATCTTGCGGACGAGGTGCGGGGCGGCGAGCGCCACGAAGGACAGCGGGCCCGCGACGGCGACGGACGACGCCGCGAGCAGCACCACGGCCAGCCCGCCCGCGGCGCGGACCCTGGCGACCGGCACGCCCAGCGCCTGCGCGGTCTCGTCGCCGAGGGCGAGGGCGTTGAGCGCGGGCGTGATGGCGAGGGCCAGCACGAGACCGGCGAGGAGGGGTGCGAGGACGGGCAGCAGGATGTCGGTCTGCCGCCCGGCGAGCGAACCGGCCAGCCAGAAGCGGGCCTCGTCCAGCGTGCGGTGGCTCGCCAGCATGACCGCGGAGGTCCATGCGCTGAGGACGGCGGCCAGCACGGTTCCGCCCAGCGCGAGCCGTACGGGGTCGAGTTCGCCGGCGTGGCGGGCGAGCGCGAGCACGGCGACGGTGGCGAGTGCGGCACCCCCGAAGGCGAACCACAGGTACTCCACGGGGCGGGTGAGACCCAGCGCGTAGATGGCGGTGACGACCGCGAAGCTCGCCCCGGCGTTGATGCCGAGGGTGGTGGGCGAGGCCAGGGGGTTGCGGGTGACGCCCTGGGCGACGGCTCCCGCGACTCCGAGCGCCGCGCCGACGACGAGGCCGATAACGGTCCGCGGGACGCGCAGCCCGGTGACGACCAGGCCGTCGCGTCCGGCGTCGTCCCCGGCCAGCGCGTGCCACACGGTGGCCAGGGGCACCGGGCGTGAGCCCGCGGCGAGGCTGAGCGCCGCGCACGCGGCGAGCGCGGCCACGCCTGCAAGGAGCAGGGCGGCCCGGCGAATCGGAGCCGCACGCCCGACGGCGGGCGCGACGGCTCCTGGAGCGGTCTCGTTCACGGAGGAGACCCTAGGTTAGGTAAGGCTTACCTTGTCAATTCTGGATGGTTCGCACACCAGCTATTTCCTCAATGCCCAACTTGGTGACGCCGGAGCCTCAGCTTCCCAGCCCGATCCGTCGGTAGCGCGCCCGCCTGTCGGCCAGCCGTTCGCCCTGCTCGCGCGCACGCAGAGCGGTCATTTCGGCCCCGAGGAGGGCCCCGAGACGCGGCAGAAAATCGCCGGTCGCCGGCGACTCCGCCGCCGCGGACGCCGCAGACGCCGCAGACGCCGGAGATGTCGGAGACACCGCAGACACCGCACCGCCGTCCGGCTCCTCGACCACGAGGTCCACGATGCCGTGCGCCAGGAGGTCCGCGGAGCGCACGCCCTGCCGGGCGGCCACCTCGTCGGCGCGGTCCGTCGTGCGGTACAGGATCGCCGAGGCACCCTCCGGCGGCAGCGGCGACAGCCACGCGTGCCGGGCCGCGACGACCCGGTCCGCGGGGAGCAGCGCGAGCGCGGCGCCGCCCGCGCCCTGCCCCAGCAGCAGGCACAGCGTCGGCGCCGGCAGGGTCACCAGGTCGGCCAGGCAGCGCGCGATCTCCCCGGCCAGGCCGCCCTCTTCGGCCTCCCGCGACAGCGCCGCCCCCGCCGTGTCGACCACGGTGAGCAGCGGCAGGCCCAGCTCGGCGGCGATCCGCATCCCGCGCCGGGCCGCGCGCAGACCGGCCGGCCCGAGCGCCTGCCCGGCGGCGGGCACGCCGGTGGTCCCCGTAGCGCGGCAGCCGTCATGACGGCTGCCGCGGTCGTGGCCGAGCACCACGCAGGGCGTGCCGCCGACGCGGGCGAGCGCGAGGAGCAGCCCCGGGTCGCGCTCCCCCGCGCCCGTACCGCTGAGGAGGGTGAGGTGGGTGGCCGCGGCGTCCAGCAGCTCGCGCACGCCGGGCCGTTGGGGGTCGCGGGAGCGGCGAATCGATTCGGCGGCGGAGGGGACGGCGGAGGGGGCGCCGAAGGGCCCGGTCGTCACGTGGTGCTCGCCGGACCGCACACCGGAACGCACACCGGAACGGTCGTCGGACCGGTCGTCGGACCGGTCGTCGTCGCAGAGCACCGCCAGCGCCCGCCCGACGACCCCCGGCAGCTGCTCGGCGGTCAGGACCGCGTCCACCAGGCCGTGGGCCAGCAGGTTCTCCGCGAGCTGGACCCCCGGCGGGAACTCCTCGCCGTACAGGGCCTCGTGGACGCGCGGGCCCAGGAAGCCGATGAGGGCGCCCGGCTCGGCGGAGGTCAGGTGCCCGAGCGAGCCCCACGAGGCGAGGACGCCGCCCGTCGTGGGGTGCCGGAGGTGGACGAGGTAGGGCAGGCCCGCCGCCTTGTGGTCGGTGATGGCGGCGGCGACCTTGACCATCTGCAGGAAGGCCACCGTGCCCTCCTGCATCCTGGTGCCGCCCGACGCCGGCGCCGCGAGCAGCGGCAGCCGCTCGGCCGTGGCCCGCTCCACCGCGCGCACCAGCCGCTCCCCCGCCGCGACGCCGATCGACCCGGCCAGGAACCGGAACTCGCAGGCCACGACGGCCACTCGGCGGCCGCGCACCCGCCCCTCGCCGGTGACGACCGACTCGTCGAGACCGGTGCGCTCACGGGCGGCGAGGAGGTCGGCGCGGTAGGCGGGGTCGTCCGTCGTGACGCCGACGGGCTCGTCCCAGCAGTGCCAGGTGCCGGGGTCCACCACCGTGCGGATGAGGTCGAGGGCAGGGGTACGGGACCTGCCGGCGCCCGTGGGCCTGCTTGCGTCCGTAGGGTTTCCGGGGCTGCTTGCGTCCATGCCGTCACCCTGCCACGAGCGGCCCCACCACGTCCTTGGTCACGTGCTGGTAGATCACGGAGCTGCGGAAGTCCACGACCTCGCGGCGCCCGGAGAAGCGGTCCATGAGGAGGCTGTGCAGGTCGTCGACCTCGGGCACGGCGACGTGGACGAGGAAGTCGTCGCCGCCCGCGACCACGTACACGTTGAGCACCTCGGGCAGCCCGATGAGGTACGCCTTGAAGCCCTCGATGACCTCCCGGCTCATCGGCCGGATCCGCACCGAGAGCAGCGCCTGCACCGGCCGCCCCAGCGCCCGCAGGTCGACCGTCGCCCGGTACCCGGTGATCACCCCGCGCTGACGCAGCGCCCGCACCCGCTCCAGGCAGGTGGAGGGGGCGATGCCGAGGGTGCGGGCGAGATCGCGGTTGGTCTGCCGTGCATCGCGCTGCAGTTCCCTGACGATCGCCGAATCTATGTCGTCCATAAGGGCACATGATGCCGCACGCGCCGAATTTCGTTCGGCGAGTCCCCTCTTCCGCCACTGGTGCGGCTAACTTCAGCCCCCGTGACCGTACGAACCACCCATACCTCCGCGCCTGCCCGGCCGTCCGTTCGACGGCTGGGCATCGGCAGCGGCACAGCCCTGTGTGCCGGCGCCGTCCTCGGCCCCGGCGTCCTGGCACTGCCCGCCCTGGCCGCCGACGCGGCCGGCCCGGCCTCGATCCTGGCCTGGCTGGTCCTGCTCGTGACGAGCGTGCCGGTGGCGCTCTCGTTCGCCGCGCTGGGCGCCCGGTACCCGGACGGCGGCGGCGTGGCGACCTTCGTGCACCGGGCCGCCGGGCCGCGCGCCGCGGCGGCGGTCGGCTGGTGGTTCTACGGGGCCGTGCCGATCGGCGTCGTGGCGGCGGCCCTCATCGGCGGTCAGTACGTGGCGGGGGCGCTCGGCTGGGGATCCGCCGCGGCCACGGCGATCGGAGCGGTGGTCATCGCGGCGTCGTTCGCGGCCAACTGCGTGGGCCTGCACCTGTCCGGGCGGGTGCAGCTGCTGCTCGTCGCCCTGCTGGCGGCGGTACTGCTGGGCGCGGCGGTCGCGGCGGCGCCGCATGTGACGTCCGCGCACTTCACCCCGTTCATGCCGCACGGCTGGGGCTCGGTGGGCTCGGCGGCGGGCGTGCTGTTCTTCGCCTTCGCGGGCTGGGAGGCGGCCAGCCACCTGTCGGGCGAATTCGCGAACCCGGCCCGCGACCTGCCGAGGGTGACCGCGTACACCCTGGCGGCCGTCTCCATCCTCTACCTCGTCCTGGCCGTGACGACGATCGGCGCCCTCGGCCCGGCCGCGGCCGGCACGGACACCCCGCTGACCGACCTGCTCGCGCAGAGCGCGGGCACGGCCGCCCGGCCGATCGCCGCGGTGGCGGCCCTGTTCCTGACCTTCGGCGCGGTCAACACCTACCTCGCGGGCGCCTCCCGGCTGGGCGCGGCCCTCGGCCGCGACGGCGCCGCCCCGCGGTGGCTGGCCCACGGCGGCGGCACGGGCGAGGTGCCGCGGCGCAGCCTGGCGGTCCTGGCGGTCGCCTGCACGGGGGTCGGCGTGATCGCCTCGCTCGGCACGACGGACCTGGACGGCCTGATGCGCGCGACGTCCACCTGCCTGGCCTCGGTCACCCTGGCCGGCCTCCTCTCGGCCCTGGCCCTCCTCCCCCGCCGGACGTGGCTCTGGTACGCGGCGATCGCCAGTTCCGTCCTCACGGCGGGGGTGCTGGTCTTCTCGGGGGTGCTGCTGGTGATACCGGTGGTACTGGCGATGCTGTCGTGGGGGTTCACGACGTTTGCGGGGCGGGGACGCGGCCAGGCTCCGGAAGGGGACGCCGGAGGAACACCGAAGAGACGCCAGAGAGGCATCAGGGGTGGATGCTCAGATGCGTGAACGCGGTGGTGTGCCGGATGCCGTCGGCGAGCACGCAGTCGGTCGGCAGGCTGCCGGGCACCGTCTGGATGATCTTCTCGGCGACCGATCCCTTGCCGCGCCCGGAGACGACCACGCCGGTGAGCCTCGCGGTGTTGAGGCCCAGCACCCGCAGGGAAGGGCCGGAGTGGTAGGCGATGACCGCCTTGCTGCCGTCCGCGTAATGCAGGGTTTCCTCCGACTTGTTCCACGCGAGGAGCAGGCAGGTGCCGGCCGTGGCGCCCTCGGTGTGGTACTTGGCGGTGGTGCTGCGGCCTGACGCGTCCGTGCAGTGATAGGCGCCGTCGACGGTGACCTTCGAGGGCTCGGAGGAGAGACCGAGACCGGGGCCGTAGGTGATGTTCTCCTGGCCCGTGCAGTCCTGGGTGAAGTGGTCGTGCGCGGAGCGGTCATGGGTGATGCCGGCCTGGGCGGTACCGGCTTGGGCCGCCGGCGCCCAGCCGACGCTCGCCGCGACCAGGGTGAGGGAGGACAGGGCGATCCCGATGCCACGCTTGCCGATCATGGGTACCTCTTCGCTTCCGGTGCGTGCGCCGGCCCTCGGCGCGGTTACCGGCACCTTGGCTACCCCCGGGCGTCTCCGGTTCCACCGCTTTCCCCCGCTTTCCACGCGTCATCGAAAGCACCACAGCTCCGTCCACGCCGCAGTACACGCCCTCACGCCCGGCTTCACGCCCTGCCGCACCGGGCCGCACGCGCGTCACGGTGGGGCCCGACCGTGCGAAGGAAACCGCGCGGGAGGAACCGTGTGAGGGAAACCGTGCGGGAAGCGGCAGAAGGAGACGGCCCATGAGCGACACGAGCCCGGCGGCGGCTCCCCGGGTGGCCTCCGTCGCGGTGTCCGTGCCACCGCACAGGCACCGCCAGCGGGACATCGCCGCCGTGTTCGCCGGGGCGTTCCTCTCCGCCGATCCGGCCGTCCGCAGGCAGTTCACCGGCATCGCCGCCCACACGGGCATCGAGTACCGCAACCTCTCCCTGCCCCTGGCCGAGTACCCGCGGGCGCGCACCTTCACCGAGTACAACGAGGTGTGGGCGGCCACCGCACGTCAGGTCGGGGAGGAAGCGCTCACCCGGGCCCTCGGGGCGGCGGGCGTACGGCCCGAGGAGGTCGGGGCCGTCGTCACCACGACCACCACGGGGGCCTCCGTCCCGTCGTTCGACGCCGAACTCGTCCAGCGCGCCGGCCTGCCGCACCACGTGGCGCGCATGCCGATGCTCGGCCTCGGCTGCGCGGGAGGCGCCGCCGGCCTGTCGAGAGTGCACGACTATCTGAAGGGCCACCCGGACCAGGTGGCCGTCCTGGTCTCCGTAGAGCTGTGCTCGCTGAACTTCCAGTACGCGGACACCTCGGTCGCCAACCTCGTCGCGACCAGCCTGTTCGGCGATGCCGCGGCCGCCGCCGTGGTCCTCGGCGCCCACCGGGCCCGGGAGACCTCCGGCCCCGCGCTGCTGGCGACCCGCAGCCGCCTGCACCCCGGGACCGAGCACCTCATGGGCATGCGCCTGGGCACCGACGGCTTCGCCGTGTTCCTCTCCCCGGATGTCCCCGACTTCATCGAGAAGCACCTCCCCGGCGAGGTCCACGACTTCCTCGCCGGTCGCGAACTGACCGCGAACGACATCACCACCTGGGTCTGCCACCCCGGCGGCCCGAAAGTCATCGAGGCCCTCGCCCGCTCCCTCGGCCTGCCGCCGGTCGCCCTCACCCACAGCCGGGCCTCCCTGGCCGACCACGGCAACATCTCCTCCGCCTCCGTACTCGACGTCCTCGCCAGAACCATGACCACCCCACCGCCCCCGGACTCCCCCGGCCTCCTCCTCGCCCTCGGCCCTGGCCTCACCAGCGAACTGGTACTACTCGGCTGGTGACGGGGCGACGACGGGCGGCCCCACCCGTGGGCAGGGCCGCAGCCATCTGCCACTTCCCCCAGCGACTCGCCGCGTTGGCCTGCCGCACCTTCGCGATCAGCAACTCCACATCCGTGGCGGCCCGCACCGCGGCTCTGCTGGGGCTGCTGATACCTGCAGCCGCCATCCGGGGCCACTTGTCCGCCGCCCTACGACCCAGGCCGGTGGATTTCCGCCCCCTGCCCGGCCGGGCACGGTTGATCCGCCATCGCACGGTTCGGAGAGCACGTCACCAACGCCAGTGACAGGAAGACCGGTTGTTCCAGGTAGAAGCCGTGGGAGACGTCCCCGCCCCACCCCAGCCGCTCGGCCGCAGCGGCAACGAGGGCGGCCTGCCGTGCACTCCCCCTGTCGGCCTTCGCCGCGAAGCGGGGCGCGTGTTCCACCAGGCGGTCGCCGAGCCACGCCGCCGCCCGCCCGGGGTCGTCCCAGGTCCCGCGTACGAACGCGGCCGGTTTCAGGAGCCAGTGCGCCGTCTGCATCGGCGGGACTCCCGTCACCCGCCACTCCGTGACGGCTTCCCGGTACCGCTGGACGACCTCAGGGGGACTTGTGGAGGCGGGCTCCGTGGATGACGGAGGGCGCCGGACGCTCTCCTTGTCGTGGACCGCTTTGTCGCCGGTCCAGAGATATCCGTGGAAGTGCATGGGGCTCTACCCGTTCGGCGTCAGTGTCAGCGGCGTCGGCGCAGTCGGAGGCGGCCCCCGCCCTCCCGGAGAGCGAAGGCCGCCGGTCGATGAGCGTCCGGTCAGGCCGAGAGGCCGAAACGGCCCGGATCGATGCCGGCCGCGCCGAGTTCGGCACCGGTGAACCTGAGCGGGGCCGCGTCGGGCCGCTTGCTGTCGCCGAGGGCGTAAGCGTCCTCACCGATACGGGCGAGGGTTACGCACGATTCACCGTCCGGGTGGGTGTTGCCCCCGCACGCCTTGGAGAAGCGGGCACCTTCGATGGTCAGGCTGTACAGGTCGGTCATCATGCGCCTTCCTGATAGGTGGGTATGCGGCCGCCTCGATGTCCGCAGCCATGGAGAGATTGTGATGCATAAAGCGGCAAGGCATGCGCAATATTTATACTGTCGGGTAAAGATCATGACCGACAGAGGTCCGGCCATTCCGCAAGCTTTCCCCTGGCCATTTCCCCGAACAGGGCGTGGCGTTCGCAGAGGGCGAACTCCTTCAGGTACGCAGACACGTCCCTGTGGTCTCTAAAAATGAGGACCCCGGTAGCAGTTTCAACGGTCGCAATGCGCTCATCGTAGACCGTGAACGTATTCAAGGGGGCCGACATGACTGTCAGGCCGATGGGAATGACCCCGATACTCACATTGGGCAGATGAGTCAATGACGCGATACGGTCAATCTGCACGGCCAAGGCGTCGGCAGGCACAAGCGGCCACCTGACAGCTTACTCGGTCAGGATGAACGTGAACCGCTTCGACTTGTCGAAGAGAATCTCCTGACGTTCCAGCTTCTTTGCGACGACCCTCCTGCTCTGATCGCCCGGCACATCCGCGAGGCTCGCCCTCACATACTCCGGTGTGGCCAAAAGCCCCGTCACCATCGTGGGCAGGAAGTAACGAAATTCCGCAGACGACCTCTCGAGACCGGTCAGGTCGTTCTGCCTCTTGTCCAGGCCCCTCCGCCGCAAAGCCCAGTGGTCCTGCCACTCGGTGTTCGCCAGCCTCGCAAGAGCGATGACTTCCGCGATGAGCCCAGGAGGAGCATCCAGGGCTCGAAGTATCAATTCCACGTCCACGAGGGTCGGCGTTATTTTCCCACTCTCGACGTTGCTGACCTTCGTCTGAGACATGTTGCAGCGCTGAGCGAGCCGGGTTTGCGTCCACCCGGCTCGCTTACGGAGCCCTTTGAGTGTTTCTGCCAGGTCAGCCCTTGACTCCCCTAGCTGTACGGGATCAAGCGTCAAGGCCCTTCACGTACTCCAGGTAAGGCACGGACTCGGCTACCGCGGTCCGCTGGTATTCGATGAACGGCGCCGGATCACCCTCGTACAGTTCACGGTTGATCTGCGTTCCGTCTGGCTCGTAGTTCATGAGCACTACCGTGAGCCTGTCGAACATCCAGAAGTCTTGAACGTTCGGGATAGGGTTTTCCCGGCCGGTCACGTCGAGGATGCGGATTTCATCACCGGCCCTCACGTTGGGTTCGTAGTACTGCGAGAACTCGAACCGCAGGTACTCCGACAGGGGACGGGTCACGATGTGCACGCGCCCCTTCCTCTTCCCCTCGCTCCGCAGTCGCTTCAGGTCTTCCGTGTACTCGTCCGAGTGCGTGTACGGGTTGCGACGCTTACCGGCGAGGAATTCCTCGAACTCTTCGGCCTCCTGGGGAACCAGATACTGGGGCAGGGTTTCGAGTCGCCAAGCCTCGCGTCGGAAGTCGCGGAACATGGCCCGCCACTCGTCACCGTCCAAGAGCATGGACGGCCTCCCTCAACACGCTCTCGGGGATCTCCACGAGCCCCTCACCCCGGGGCGGGGCGAAGGCGCTGGATACGTTGCCCTGGACAAGGATGGAGCCCGCTGCGGTCCGATAGATGTTCGGGCAGTCGTCCTTACCGCAGGGACCTCCGTTCCCGTTGCCGGTGAGACGGGTCAACGCACTTCGCGCGGGTGTGTGTGCAACGCCTGCCCCTGGTTCCCTCGGTTCCTCGCATGCCATGCCGAACCCCCTGGTCGATGGGCATTGTTGGGCCTCAATGGAGACATGCCTTGTCCTTGGTGACCCGACGTTACGAGGAGAGCGAACATGCCGTCCATGCGGCAGCGCCGATATTCGTGTTGTCGGGTAAGGATCTTGCTGCGTGGCCTGCCCGTGGGGCCCGGTCTACCGTCCCGTCGTCCCCTCCGGCTCCCGTCGCCGGAACATCGCGCACACCATCGTCACCGCCGTCCCCGCCACCGCCCACGCCGACAGGACCAGCAGCGGGCCCGTCAGGCCGTTGCCGTGGAAGTAGGCGAGGGAGCGGGCGGACCAGGTGCCGGCGCCCGGGGGGAGGGCCGGGCCGATGGCGTTCCAGAACGGGGGGAGCAGGGGGTACGGGTAGGCGCCGCCGGCGCTCGGGTTGCCCAGGACCACCACGATCGCGATGGCCAGGCCGATGCCGACGATTCCCGCGAGGCCCTGCAGGGCGAGCGTCGTCGCGCCGACGGCGAAGACCACCAGCGTGCCCAGGCCCCACAGTCCGAGGACGCCGCCGGGCAGCGCGTCGAGGACCGGGCCCGCGATGACGGTCCCGAGCAGGCCGGCGGCCGCCGAGTAGAGGGCGAGGGCGCCGAGCCGGATGACGGCCCGGTGCGGGTTGGCGGGCCGGGCGCCCGCGCTGATGGCGAGGATCGCGGCGCACAGGTAGCCGCCCACGCACCACCCGACCACCAGGTAGAACGAGGTCAGGCCGCGGGCGTCGCCGGCCGCGGCGGGTGCGACGTCCCTGACCCGTACGGTGCGGCCCTCCGCGGCCTCGGCGCGGGTGAGCACCGCCTCGGTGGCCTGGGCGAGGGAGGCGCCCGCGCCGCCGGCGACGAGAAGGGTGTCGGTGGTGCCGCGCGGGTCGACGACGAGCGCGGCGTCGAGGTCGCGCTCGCGGATCTGGGCGACGGCCGCCGCCTCGCCGCCGTCCACCGTGCGCACGTCCAGGGGCCTCCCGGGCAGCCTGTCGAGCCGTTCCTCCAGCTGCCCGCCGATCGACCGGGGGGCGACGAGGCCCAGGGAGACCTCTTTCGGCCGTGGGTCGTGGAAGGCGCCGACGTAGGAGGCGATGAAGGCGAGCTGGAGCACCAGGGCGCCGATCACCAGGACCGCGGCCCGGCCGGTCACCGCGCTGCGCAGTTCCTGGGCGAATGAGGGCATGTCCCGAGCCTGCGGGGTGCGGGGGGCCTGCGCAGGCGGTGCGGGCTGTCCGGGTGATCGCCCCTCGCTCGCCCCCGCACATGTGTTCGTACGAATGTTCGAGAGAGTGGTTTATGGTGGATGGAGAGGGCGGTTTTCAGCCAGGGGGTGACAGGAACGGCAGGAGGTGCGATGACCGGGCTCGACACGTTCACGCACCTGCACACCGCATCCGGCTTCTCGATGCGGTACGGCGCCGCGCACCCCGAGCGGCTGGCCGGGCGCGCCGCCGAGCGCGGCATGGACGCAGTCGCCCTCACCGACCGCGACACCCTGGCCGGAGCGGTCCGGTTCGCCAAGGCGAGCGCCGAGGCCGGGGTGCGCCCGGTGTTCGGCGTGGACCTGGCCGTACGGGACGAGCCCCCGCCGTCCGCACACCGTCAGCCGTCCGCGCACAGCCGCCCCCGCCCCCGCACCCCCGTACGCGGCGGCGCCTTCGTCGACGAGTCCGCGCCGCGCGCGGTCTTCCTCGCCCGGGACGGTGCGCACGGCTGGGCGGCCCTGTGCGGACTGGTCTCCGCGGCCCATGCGGACACCACCCACGCGGACGCCACCCACGCGCACGCCGCCTCCCCCCGCCCCGAGCTGACCCGCGCCGACCTCGCGGCCGCCGCCCCCGGCATCCGCACCCCCCTGTTCGTCCTCCTGGGCCCCGGCTCCGAGCCCGGCCGCGCGCTCGCCGCGGGCCGCCCCGACCGGGCCGCCCGGCTGCTCGCGCCCTGGCGGGAAATGTTCGGTGACGCCCTGCGGCTGGAGGCCGTGTGCCACGGCCGCACCGGCACCGGCCCGGGCTCCCTGCGGCTGGCCGCCCGCACCGTCGGCTTCGCCGCGGAGCAGGGCGTCCCCGCAGTCCTCAGCAACGCCGTGCGTTACGCCGACCCCGGGCAGGGCCCCGTCGCCGACGTCCTGGACGCGGCCCGCCGGCTGGTGCCGATCGACCCCCGCAGGCCGGAGTCGCTCGACAGCGGGGAGCGCTGGCTCAAGGGGCCCGGTGACATGGCCGCCCTCGCCGAGCGGATCGCCGAGGCCGCCGGGCTCCGCCGGGACGCGGCCCGCCGGCTGCTCGCCACGACCGAGGAGACCGCCGCCGCGTGCCTGGTCGACCCCGAGGACGACCTGGGCCTCGGCAAGGTCCACTTCCCCGAGGCGCACCTGGTCGGCGCCGGGCACCGCACCGCCGACCGCGTGCTGCGCTCCCGCTGCACGGCGGGCATGGTGCTGCGCGGATACGACCGGCGGCCCCGCTACCGGCAGCGGCTGGAGGAGGAGCTGGCGATCATCGCCGGGCGCAACCTCGCCTCGTACTTCCTCACCGTCGCCCGGGTCGTGGACGACACCCGCGCCCTCGGCGTCCGGGTCGCCGCCCGCGGCTCCGGCGCCGGCTCCCTGGTCAACCACCTGCTCGGCATCGCGCACGCCGACCCGGTCGAGCACGGCCTGCTGATGGAGCGCTTCCTGTCCGTGCACCGCAAGGCGCTGCCCGACATCGACATCGACGTGGAGTCCGCGCGCCGTCTGGACGTCTACCGCGCGATCTTCGACCGCTTCGGCGCGGACCGGGTCGCGACCGTCGCCATGCCCGAGACCTACCGCGTCCGGCACGCGATCCGGGACGTGGGCGCGGCCCTCGGCAAGGACCCGGCCGAAGTGGACCGGCTCGCCAAGGCGTTCCCGCACATCCGCGCCCGCGACGCCCGCGCGGCCCTGGCCGAGCTGCCCGAGCTGCGCGCGGTGGCCGCGGAGGACCACGGCCGGCTGTGGGAGCTGGTCGAGGCGCTGGACGGGCTGCCGCGCGGCGTCGCCATGCACCCGTGCGGAGTGCTGCTGTCTGACGCGACCCTGCGCGCCCGTACGCCCGTCGTGCCGACCAGCGGCGAGGGCTTCCCCATGGCGCAGTTCGACAAGGACGACGTGGAGGACCTCGGGCTGCTCAAACTCGACGTGCTGGGCGTGCGGATGCAGTCCGCGATGGCGCACGCGGTGGCCGAGATCGCACGGGCCACGGGGCGGCGCATCGACCTCGACGACCCCGCGGACGTACCGCCGGGCGACCCCCGTACGTACGAGCTGATCCGGTCCACCGAGACGCTCGGCTGCTTCCAGATCGAGTCGCCCGGCCAGCGCGACCTCGTCGGCCGGCTGCAGCCCGCGACCTTCCACGACCTCGTGGTCGACATCTCCCTCTTCCGGCCGGGCCCGGTCGCGGCCGACATGGTGCGGCCCTTCGTCGCGGCCCGGCACGGGCGCGCGCCCGTGCGCTACCCGCACCCGGAGCTCGAGCCCGCGCTGCGCGAGACGTACGGCGTGGTCGTCTTCCACGAGCAGATCATCGAGATCCTGCACGTCATGACTGGCTGCGACCGGCACTTCGCGGACGAGACGCGCCGCGCGCTGTCGGACCCGCAGCTGGCGGGCCGGGTGCGGACGTGGTTCGCGCGGGAGGCGGCGAAGCGCGGCCGCTCGCCCGAGTCCGTGCGGCGCACCTGGGAGATCGTGGAGGCGTTCGGCAGCTACGGCTTCTGCAAGGCGCACGCCGTCGCGTTCGCCGTGCCGACCTACCAGTCGGCGTGGCTGAAGGCCCATCACCCGGCCGCCTTCTACGCCGGGCTGCTCACCCACGACCCGGGGATGTACCCCAAGCGGCTGCTGCTCGCGGACGCGCGGCGGCGCGGCGTGCCGATCCTGCCGCTGGACGTGAACCGGTCGGGCGCGACCTATTCGATCGAACTGGTGTCTGATGAGAGAGGTTCGGACGGGACGGGGTCCGGCGCCGGCGTGTGGGGCCTCCGCCTGGCCCTCTCCGACGTGCAGGGCATCACCCGGGCCGAGACCGGACGCATCACGGCCGGCCGCCCGTACACCTCCCTCCCCGACCTGTGGCACCGCGCCCGCCCCGGCCGGCCCGTCGCCGAACGCCTCGCCCGGGTCGGCGCGCTGGACGCCTTCGGCACCAACCGCCGCGACCTGCTGCTGCACATCGCCGAACTGCACCACGGGACGCGGGGACGGCACCACGCCGGCGCCGCCCAGCCCACACTGATCGACGGCGTCCTGGCCGAGCCCATCGGCCTGCCCGACCTCGACGCGGCCGAGCGCCTGGACGCCGAGCTGAGCGTGCTCGGCATGGACGCCTCGCGCCACCTGATGGCCGACCACCGGAAGTTCCTCGACGAGCTGGGGGCGATGCCCGCCCGGCGGCTGCGCGACGTCCGGCACGGCGAGACCGTCCTGGTCGCGGGCGCCAAGGCCGCCACCCAGACGCCGCCCATCCGCTCCGGCCGCCGCGTCATCTTCACCACCCTCGACGACGGCACGGGCCTGGTCGACTGCGCCTTCTTCGACGACAGCCACCCCGCCTGCGCGCACACCCTCTTCCACTCCTGGCTGCTGCTCGTCCGCGGCGTCGTCCAGCGCCGCGGGCCGCGCAGCCTGAGCGTGGTGGGCGCGGCGGCGTGGGACCTCGCGCAGCTGACGAGACTCCGTGCGGAGGGCGGGCTGGAAGCGGTGGCCGAGGTCCTCGCCGAGGGCGCCGCCCCGGCCCCCGCCGCCGCGGCGCCGTCCGGGCGGCGCATCCGCCTGTCCACCGGCTACGCCATGCACCCCTGGGCGGACCTCCGGCCCGCGGGCGAGGGCGCGGCCACGGGCCGCAAGCTGTGGCACGCGAGCCCGGGGAGCGCGGGATGAGCGCCCGCGCGCGGCTCGCCGCGGTGCCGGACCCGCCGCCGAACGCCCCGCCCGGACCACACGCCCCACCTGCCCCGGCCGGTCCGCCCACCGTGCTCTACGTCCACTTCCACGCCGAGGCGGGCGCGCCCCTCGGCGAGGAGACCTACGACGGCCTCCTCGCGCTGCTCGCCGAGGTGACGCCCGTCGTCCAGGCGGTGCCGCCGGACGCGGCGCTGATGGAAGTGCGCGGCGCCACGCGGTACTTCGGACACGGCCCCGCCGGTCTCGCCGCGCTCGTACGGGTACGCGCCCTCGCGCGGTACGGGGCCGACTGCACGGTCGGCATCGCGGGCAACCCGATGCTGGCCCGGATGGCCGCGCAGGACGGGCCGCCCGGCGCGGTGCGCACGCTGCCCCGGGACCCGGCCGCCGTGACCGCGTTCCTCGCGGGCAAACCCGCCGCGGCCCTGTACGGCGTCGGCCCGGCCACCGCCCGCACCCTGTGCTCGTACGGGCTCGACAGCGTCGGCCGGATCGCCGCCGCGCCGCTGCCCGCGCTGCAGCGGATCCTGGGACCCGCGGCCGGGCGGCGGCTGCACGAGCGGGCGCGCGGCATCGACCCGACCCCCGTCACCCCGGGGGCGCGGGCCCGTTCGATGGCCGCGGAGCACCGCTTCGGCAGGGACGAGCTGGACGCGGACCGGCGCCGCCGCGCGCTGCTGGCGCTCGCCGACGGACTGGGCGGCCGGCTGCGGGAGAGCGGCCGGGTCGCCCGGGGGCTGGCCCTCACCGTGCGCTACGCGGACGGTTCGGCGACCACCCGCTCCCGGACCTTCACCGAGCCGACCGCGCACACCCCCGCGCTGACCTCGGCCGCGTACGCCCTGCACGACGCGCTCGGGCTGCAGCGCGCCCGGGTCCGCAGCGTGGCGCTGCGCGCGGAGGGCCTCGGCGAGGCCGGATCGGCCGCGCACCAGCTGTCGTTCGACCCCGCCGACGAGAAGGCGCGCCGGATCGAGGCGGCCGTCGACCGGGCGCGGGCCCGCTTCGGGCCGGCCGCGGCGGGACCGGCGGCGGCGGTGCGGGGGCCGGCGGCCGTGCGGGCGCGGGGAAAACGGCGGGACGTGGCCTGAGCAGGGCGGGCGGGGGCCGGTCCCTTGTTGCGGGCCGGCGTCCCGCACATGAAAAACATGTGTCGTATTCCTTGACCGATCAAGGAAGATCCACGCATTCTTACCCGCAGGTAAGTTAACGGCTTTTCAGCCCATTCCTGTTCCTGGTCACCCGTGTGCCCACCGCCGGGTCCATCCCCCACCAGCGAGGTGTTCATATGAAGCTGCCCTGGAGACCCCTGCGCACCCTGCTCCCCGCCCTGGCTCTCGCCCTCTCGGCCACCGCCCTCACCGCCCCCGGGGCCGCGGCCGCCCCGTCCCCCGAGCCCCGCGCCGCTGCCGCTGCCGCCGGCACGACCGTCAGCAGCGGCTGGAACGACTACTCCTGCAAGCCGTCGGCCGCCCACCCGCGCCCCGTCGTCCTCGTGCACGGCACCCTCGGCAACTCCTGGGACAACTGGCTCGTCCTCGCGCCCTACTTGAAGAACCGCGGCTACTGCGTCTTCTCCCTCGACTACGGCAAGCTGCCCGGTGTGCCGGTCTTCTACGGCCTCGGCCCGATCGCGAAGTCGGCCGAGGAGCTCTCCGCGTACGTCGACAAGGTCCGCGACGCCACCGGTGCGGACAAGGTGGACATCGTCGGCCACTCCCAGGGCGGCGCGATGCCGCGCTACTACCTCAACTTCCTGGGCGGCAAGGACAAGGTGAACTCCCTCACCGGCATCGCCCCCAACAACCACGGTACGACGCTGTCGGGCCTGGTCACCCTGATGGACAAGATCCCCGGAGCCCGCAAGGCGCTCGGCGGCATGACCCCCGGCCTCACCGACCAGGCGATCGGCTCCGACTACCTCAAGCGCATGAACTCCGTCCCCGACACCGTGCCGGGCGTCCGCTACACGGTCATCGCGACCAAGTACGACGAGGTCGTCACGCCGTACACCTCGGGCTACCTGTCCGGACCCGACGTGCGCAACATCCTGCTCCAGGACCTCTGCGCCGTGGACCTCTCCGAGCACATCGCGATCGGCACCGTCGACCGCATCGTCGCCCACGAGGTCGCCAACGCGCTCGACCCGGAGCACGCCACGCCGACCACCTGCGCGTCCGTCATCGGCTAAAACCGCTGGCCCCTGGCCCCGCTCATGGGGAATTCTCAACCCTCATGAGCACCTCGAACGCCGTTCTGCAGGCCGGTGGTGACGTGACGGTCACCCTGGTCAAGGAGTCCCGGTCCGGCATCGGTTACCCCGCGGTCGTGGTCCGCGACGACGGCACCCACGCCGTCGTACGCGCACCGTGGGCGGCCCCCTCGGACCGGGACTTCGGCTTCGTCCGCTTCGAACGCGGCGACGTCTTCACCGAGCACTACTGGCGCGACCGCTGGTACGCCGTCAAGGAGGTCCGCACCGCCGACGGCACCCTGAAGGGCTGGTACTGCGACATCACCCGCCCCGCACAGATCACCCCGGACGGCATCGTCTCCACCGACCTGGACCTCGACCTGTGGGTCTCGGCGGACGGCACCACGGTGCTCCGCCTGGACGAGGACGAGTTCGAGGAGAGCGGCCTGGAAGCCCACGACCCACCGGCGGCGAACCGGGCCCGCGCGGCCCTGGACGAACTGGAGCGGGTGGCCCGGGCGGGCGGGTTGACGGGGTTGCTGGACTAGCAGTCTGCTGCCGCAGGCCGACGGGGATCCGGCCCGGCGGGCTCGTCGAGCTCGACGATGACGAGCGTGCCGTGGCTTCCCGGGCGGACCGCGTGCGGTGTTCCCGCGGGGATCACGTGGAGCCCGCCCGTTCCGACCGGCACCGGCGTGCCCGCGACGTCGAGTTCGAGCCGCCCTTCGAGGACGAGCAGGGCTTCCGGGGCGTCGTGGCTCTCCTCCTCCAGGGGCAGCTCGTTCATGCGCAGCACCTTGATGCGGGCCGGGCCGACGTGCCCCAGCACGAGGGAGTTCCACTCCTGCTGCAGGGCCGCGGCGGTGTCGTTCACGTTGATCGTCGTCACGGCGAAGAGGCTAGGCGGGCCGCGGCGCCGGTTGGTCGACCGAACGGTAAAGGATGCCGGGCCGGGGCTCGGGTGGGGTCGGGGCGGTCCGTAGGCTGAGGCGTACGACATCGATCCCGTACGCGGGTTCGGTTCGGAACGGTGAGCCGGGATACGACCGGACGACAGACTTCTTCGAGGTGAGTGAACTTGACGGATCCGGGTCGGGCCGCGGGCGTGCCCAGTGAAGGCCGGGGAGAGGGCGTTGCGGCCCGCCGGCGGATACCCCTGCTCCTAGCGGTGACGGGTGTCGCCTACGCACTCGACCTGGGCAGCAAGCTGGCCGTGGTCGCCGGGCTGGAGAACCGGGCTCCCGTCCAGTTGATCGGCGGCTGGCTGGAGCTGCAGGTGATGCGCAACCCCGGTGGGGCGTTCGGCATCGCCTCGGCGATGACCATCGTGCTCACGATCGTCGCCACGACCGTCGCCGTGGTGATCGTCCGCCTGTCGCGCAAGCTCTACAGCGCCCCGTGGGCCATCGCGCTCGGGCTGCTGCTGGGCGGTGCGCTCGGCAATCTGACGGACCGTCTCTTCCGCTCCCCCGGCGGCTTCGAGGGCGCGGTCGTCGACTTCATCTCCGTCAGCGGCTTCAGCGTGATGAACCTCGCGGACTGGGCGATCTTCTGCGGAGGCGTCCTGATCGTGGTCTACTCCTTCCTCGGATGGGAGCTGGACGGCACGGGCAGGGAAACCGGCCGCGAGCGCGCCGAAACCGCCTGACCCTCCCGCCCCTTCGGTCGCCGCCCGGCGCGCACGGTTCCGCGCGCGCCCGGCCGCGCACTGATGAGCCGCTGGCGAACCGGGGCCGGGCCATGGATCCGGTGCGGTGCCGGGGTGGACGCTGTGACTTCCCATCCCTCGTCCTTGAGGAACGTCGTGTCCCTCGTGCCCAGTTACCGGCCGCCGGTCACCGATCTCCCCGAGCCCGAATCCGAACCCGAGCCCGGCCGGGTCAGCCCGCACATCGACGAAGCCGCCGCGTTCACCGACCGGTGGGTGCGGCGCACCGGGCTCATCCAGTCCTTCTCCGCGCAGCGCCGCTTCCGCCGGGCGCGCTGCGTCGACCTCGCGGCGTGGGTGGCCCCGCAGGCCACGTGCCCGCGACTGCAGCGGACCGCGGCCTGGATCGTCTGGTTCCACGTCCTGGACGACCGGTGCCGCCATCCCCGCGGGGAGGAGTACGCGTTCGGGTTCGGTGCGCTGCCCGACTTCCTGCCCACGGACGGCGGGCCCACCCCGCCGGCCCGGACGGCGCTGCAGCGGGCCCTCGCCGACGTGTGGCGGATGACGGCCCCGGCGATGTCGCCCGCATGGCGCGAGCGCTTCGCCGCCCGCTTCCGCGAGCTCGCCGACCGGCGGCCCCGGGACGCCCTCGCCGCGGGATCCGCCCTCGACCTCGTCGAGTACGCCTGCGGGTACGAACTCCCGCCGTCCGCGCGCGAGCTGGCGTCGTTCCGGGCCGTGTCCGGTGCCGCCTCCGCCGTGCTCTCGCGGGACGGTACGGAGCCGGAAGCGGAGGAGTTCCGCGATGCGCTCCGGGACGCGCTCCACGGCTTCACGGCCGATGCGGCACGGGCCGGGCTCCCTCCGGCCGCGCTCTCGGCGGTCTCCGCCTACGCCCACGCCCTCACGCTCTGGGCGGACGGCCGGCTGGCGTGGGCCCTGCACGGCGGCCCGGCCGGGGCGGCCGCCCCCGAACCCGGCGGGCACCGGCCCCTCCTCCTCGCCGACGACGTCACCGGCGTCCCCGTCGACCTGCTGCGCCCACGGCGTCCCGCACCGCCGCCCGTCCCCTCCACGAGCGGCGGCGCGGGCACCGCCCTACATCGTGGCCGCGAGTAGCTCGCGCGTGTAGGGGGCCTTCGGGTCGCCGAACACCTCGTCCCGCGGTCCGCTCTCCACCACGGCCCCGGCCCGCATCACCGCCACCCGGTCGCAGAAGTGCCGGACGACGGCGAGGTCGTGCGAGACGAAGAGGAGGGACAGGCCCAGCTCGTCACGGAGGTCCATGAGGAGGTTGAGCACCTGCGCCTGTACGGAGACGTCCAGCGCCGACACCGGCTCGTCCGCGACGACCAGGCGGGGGCGCGGGGCCAGGGCGCGGGCGATGCCGATGCGCTGGCGCTGACCGCCGGAGAACTCGTGCGGGTAGCGGCCGAGGTGGGCGGCCCGCAGCCCCACCTGCTCCAGCAGCTCGGCGGCCCGGGCGCGGCGCTCCTCCCTGCCGAGGGCGGTGTGCACCCGCAGCGGCGTGGTGACGATCTCCTCGACGGTACGGCGCGGGTTGAGCGACGCGTACGGGTCCTGGAAGACCAGCTGAACGTCGCGGCTGAGCTCGCGGCGCAGGCGGGTGTCGGCCGCGGCACGGGAGATGTCCCGGCCGTCGAACCGCACGGCCCCCGACGTGGGGCGCTGCAGCCCCGCGAGGACCCTCGCCGTGGTCGACTTCCCCGACCCGGACTCACCCACGAGCCCGAGCGTCTCACCTGCGCCGATCCGCAGGCTGACGCCGCGCACGGCTTGAACGGCGCCACGCCCTCTCCGGAGACCCCGGCGCCCGCCGAACTCCACACGAAGGTCGACGACTTCGGCGAGCGGACGAGTGGAGGCGGGCCGAGCACCGCCGGCCTCCACCGCGGAGCAACCCGCCGTCGCGGCGGATGGCTCTCGCCCGGCACCAGCAGCCGCAGTTCCCCCCGCCGCAACGGCGCCCAACCCCCGCGCAGCTGCCTGGCGGTGCCCAGCCGACTTCTGCCCGGCACCGCCGGCCTCCACCGCGGCACGACTCACCGTCGCGGCGGAGCGCTCTTGCCCGGCACCGGCAGCCGCACCTCCTTCCGCCGCAACGGCAATCAGCCCCTGCGGCGCTGCCCGGCGGTGCCCGGCCGGACTCCGCTCGGCACCGCCGGACTCCACCACCGGACGACTCGCCGTCGCGGCGGACACCGCTTGCCCTGCGCCGCCATCCCCCGCCGCAGCCGGAGCAGGGTCGTCGACCGTCGGCAAGCGTGTGCCCGGCGCCGTGTTCAGTGTCGGGGCCGCGCCGATCAGTGCTCTCGTGTACGGGTGTGCGGCGTCGTTCAGGAGTTTGCGGGTGGGGCCCTCCTCCAGGCCCCGCCCGCCCCGCATCACGAGCATGCGGTCGCACGTCTGCGCCACGACCCCCACGTCGTGGGTGACGAGCAGCACCGCCGTGCCGCTCTCCTCCTGCAGTTCCGCCAGGAGGCCGAGGACCTGGCGCTGGACGCGTGCGTCCAGCGCCGTCGTGGGCTCGTCGGCGATGAGCACGTCGGGGCTGTTGATCAGCGCCATGGCGATCATCACGCGCTGCCGCATGCCGCCCGAGAACCGGTGCGGGTAGTCGCGGGCGCGGGCGGCCGGGATGCCGACGCGCTCCAGCACGGCGAGGGCCTTCTCCTTCGCGTCGGCGCGCCGCCCGCCGCCCGCCGGGGCGTGCACGCGGTAGGCCTCGGCCAGTTGCGCACCGACCGTGTGGAAGGGCGAGAGCGCGGCGAGCGCGTCCTGGAAGACCATGGCGATCCGCGCGCCGCGCAGCGCACGCACCGCGGACTCGGGCGCGCCGACGACCTCCGTGCCCCCGACCAGCACGCTGCCGCTCACCCGCGTACGGGCCGGGTCGTGCAGCCCCATCGCGGCGAGCCCCACCGTGGACTTGCCCGAGCCGGACTCCCCCACCAGCCCCAGGACTTCACCGCGTTCCAGGTCGAAGGAGAGGCCGTCCACGGCGACGGCCTCCGCCCCGTCGCGGCCCCTGAAGGAGACCGTCAGGTCGCGTATCGACAGTACCGGCGTCATGCGAGCCTCACCCTCGGGTCGAGCCGGGCCACCACCAGGTCGGCGAGGGTCACGAACACCACGACGAAGAAGGCGGCGAGCAGCACCGTGCCGACCACCGTCGGCAGGTCGTTCTGGACGACGGAGTCGACGGCGAGCTTGCCGACGCCCCCGAGCCCGAAGACGGTCTCGGTGATGAACGCGCCGCCGAAGAGCGCCCCGGCCTCCAGCCCGAGCAGCTGGACGAGGGGGCCGGCGGCGCCGCGCGCCGTGTACTTCCCGTGCGCCCGCAGCGCGGTGAGCCCCTTGCCGCGGGCCGTCCGCACGTACCCCTCGTGCATCGTCTCGAGCGTCTGGGAGCGCGCGAGGCGGGCGAAGACGGCGGCGTTGACGAAGCCGAGGACGAGCCAGGGCAGGAGCAGCCCGGCGGCCCACGCGCCGGGTCCGTCGGCGAGGGGGACGTAGCCGGGCAGCGGCATCAGGCCGGTCGAGTAGACCAGCAGGTACTGCAGGGCGTAGCCGAGGAAGTAGATCTGCACGCTCGCGCCGACCAGGGTGAAGCCGGACAGCAGCCGGTCGGTGGCGGTGCCCCGGCGCAGCGCGGCGGTGAAGCCGGCGCCGATGCCGAGGACGACGATCACCACGAGCGCGCCGCCCGCGAGCGACAGCGTCACGGGGAAGCGGTCGCCGATGGCGTCGAGGACCGGCTGGTGGAGGGTGTAGGAGTAGCCGAGGCAGGGCGCGGCGCAGTCGATGGCGCTGCCGTCGACGTCGCTGATGGTGCGGCCGGCGACGAGGCCGCGCAGGTAGTCGAGGTACTGGGCGGCCGGCGGCTGGTCCAGGCCCATGCTGTGGCGGACGGCCTCGGCCTGTGCGGTGTCGCACTTGGGGCCGCAGGCGATGAGCGCGGGGTCGGAGGGGGCGGCGTAGAAGAGCCCGAAGGCGGCGGCGGTGATCGCGAGGAGCACCACCGCGGCCTGGAGGGCCCGTCGCAGGAGGTAGCCGGTCATATCAGGGTCAGGGCTTCCGGGGTCAGGGCTTCTTCAGGTACAGGTCCGCCGCCGCGATGGAGCCGTAGATCGGGTGGATGGCGGCGCCGCCGACGTTCTTCCCGCGGAACTGGGTGACGCTGGTGTAGAGGAACGGCACGACGGGGACGTCCTTCATGACGGTCTGTTCGAGGGCGATGAGGGCGTCGGCCTTCTGCCGCGCCTCGCCGATGGTCGCGATGCGCTCCAGCTCCTTGTCGACCTCGGGGTTGCCGTAGCGGATGGAGTTGGCGAGGGCGTCGAGCTTGCTGTGGTAGCTGTCGGGCAGCAGCGTGGACGGGGTGGGCCAGTCGACGGAGTTGGTGGACAGCCACAGGTCGTACGGGGCCGGGCCGCGGAAGACCTCGTTGGTGAAGGCGGCCTTCTCCAGCGGCTTGGTGACGAGCTTGATGCCCGCCTTGGCGAAGGCCTCGACGAGGACCTGGGCGAGCCGGTCCTTCTCGGGGGCGTCGCTCTCGTACGCGTAGGTGAGCGTGTCGACCTTGGTCTTCGCCCGGGCCAGGTGCTCCTTGGCCTTCTCGATGTCCCCGGCGGGCGCGACGGGGTAGAGGTCGTACTTCTTCCAGCCGACGACGGCGGGCGAGGAGAGCGTGGTGGCGAAGTCGCCGAGGCGGGGGCCGCCGAGGACCTGGCGGGCCTGTTCGCGCGGGAAGAGGTAGTGGATGGCCTTGCGGACCTCGGGGTCGGTGACCCGGCTGTTCTTGATGTACAGGTCGCTGGTGTAGGCGCCCTGGCTGCCGGCGACGAGGAGGTCCTTCTTCTTCGCGTCGCGCCGGGCCTCGGCGTAGAGCTCCGGCGGCACCTCGCTCTTGGTGGAGAGGGTGTCGGGCCCCGTGCCGCGCCCGTTGAGGACCTCCTGCGCGGTGTTGAGGATCTTCTTGCCGAAGGTGAACTCGAAGCGGTCGGCGTACTGGTGGCGGATGGGGTCGGTCTCCGGCTTCCAGTGCGGGTTGCGCTCCAGGGTCAGGCTCTGGTTCTGCTTGTGCTCGGCGATCCGGTAGGGGCCGGTGGCGAAGGGCCGGGTGTCGTAGCCGGTGCCGGTGTCCTTGTCCTTGCGGACGGGGGACGAGGAGGACTGGGCGGCCATGTAGGGCACGTCGGACTGCGGCTGCGGAAAGCGGAAGACGATCGTCTTGGCGTCGGGGGTCTCGATGGCGCCGAGGTCGCCGTGCTCGGGGCCGGCGTACTTCTCGACGGCGGCGGTGCGGTCCTCGGAGCCGGTGAGCCACTCGGGCCAGTAGGTGGGGCCGAGTTCGAAGCCGGGGGCGAAGGTGCGCTCGATGCCGTACTTCACGTGCTCGGAGGTGATGGGCTCGCCGTCCTCCCAGGCGATGCCGTCCTTGAGCTTGTACGTCCAGGTGCGGCCGCCGTCGGAGAACTGCCCGGTGTCGGTGGCGAGGTCGCCGACGAGCTTGGGCTTGCCGTCCACGACCTGATACTGGGTCAGCTGCCGGCCCCACAGCAGGGACGTGCTGTACGACTCGCCCGCGTAGATCTTCTGCGGGTCGAGGTGGCTGTAGTCGTTGGCGTTGGCGATGCGGACGGTGCCGCCGGTCCGGGCGCCCTCGACGGCCGGGGCCGGGCCCTGGCTGTCCTTGGCGGTGCCGAGGGTGGCGGTCAGCCGCTGCCCGCTCTTGGCGACGGCCTTGTCCTTCCCCGTGGCCCCGCCCTCCGCCCCGGCACCGGCCGAGCAGGAGCACATCAGCAGGGCGGCGGCAGTGACGAGCGCCGGAACGGCTGCGGTGCGCGGACGGATACGGACCATGGTGAACTCCGGATTGAGGAAGGAAAGGGAAGGCGGAGCGCCCCGTAAGGGGCGCGGGGAACTGCGCGACCAGCCACGGACAGCCCGCAGCCGGCAACGCTCCCGGCGGAGGTCTCAGCGCGCGATCCGAGGATCGAGCGCGTCCCGTACCGCGTCGCCGAGGAGGTTGAAGGCGAGGACGAAGACGAGGATCGCCATGCCGGGGAAGAGCATGTAGGTCGGGTCGTCGTAGAAGACCTCGGAACCGCGGGAGATCATGCGGCCCCAGTCGGGGACCGGCTCGTTGATGCCGACGCCGAGGAAGGACAGTGCGGCCTCGGCGGTGACGATGCCGGGGACGGCGAGCGTGACGTGCACGAGCACGGGCGCCCAGACGTTGGGGAGCAGCTCGCGCAGCACGATGTGCCGGCGGCTCGCCCCGACGGCCCGCGCCGCCTCGACGAACTCCCGCTCGCGCAGGGCCCGTACGGACGTGCGCAGGACCATCGCGAGCGGCACCCAGCCGAAGGCCGAGAACACCAGGATGAGGGAGGTGAACTGCATCCAGGCGGGCTCGTTCTCCCCGGGGCCGACGAAGCGCGTATGGATGACCGGGCTGAGCGCAAGAAGAAGCAGAAGTGTCGGAAAACCGAGCAGCACATTGCATACGAAAGTGAAGACCCGGTCGGCGAGACCACTGAGATAGCCGACGGTCACCCCGAGGACGACGCCCGCCACGGCGATCACGGCGACGGAGGCGAAGGCGACCAGCAGCGAGGTGCGCATGCCGTACAGCAGCTGGGCGAACACGTCGCGGCCGAGGCCGGGTTCGATGCCGAACCAGTGGTCGGCGGAGATGCCGCCGTTGGGCAGGACCGGCAGGCCCTCGGCGCTGAGCAGCCCCGTGCCGTGCTGGCCGTAGTGCTCGGTGGGATTCTTCCCGTACAGGGCTGTGACCAGGGGCGCGGCCGCCGCGAGCACGGCGCAGAACAGTACGACGGCGAGTGCGGCCATGCCCGTGCGGTCGCGCCGGAAGGCGCGGCAGGCGGTGGCGAGGGGCCCGCGGGAGGGCGCTTCGAAGGGTCCTCCTGAGTGCACTTCGGCCATTTGCTGCCGCGCTCCTGAATCGCTCCGGCCGCCGGTTGGTCACACGGCGGGCCTCTTTTCGGCCGGTCTGCGGGGGTCTCCCGCCCCGGGTTGCGGATCATTAGATCCAATGAATTAGGTAGCCGCAAACCATCTTTTTGAAGGCAGTTTCGATAATTCATCAAGGATTACAAGGAATCTTCGCTGGTCAATATCCCCGTAACATTAAATCCCCTCAATTACTCCCTAATCAGACATGCGTGAAAGCCGGACCACTTCCCTCACGTCTCGTATGAGACGTGCCTCACGCGAGTTCCGGCCACTACCGAGGGTTTTCAACCAGCGACTGAAAGTGTTCGACCAATGTGCGTTCATGCCCAACTTGGGCAAGACTTCCGTCCGTTATCTGCAGCCACGAGCAAGGGAGTGTTCGGAATGCGGTACATCACTGGGGGCATCGCGATGGGCGCCGCGCTCGCACTGGGCGGCGGCCTCCTGGCCGCCGGAACGACGACCGCGAGCGCAGCACCCGCACCTGTCCCCGCAGCACAGACGCAGAGTCTGTACGCCTCCTCCGCCCTGGTCCTGACCGTCGGTCACGGTGCGAACTCCACCGAGGCCTCGGTCGACCGCGCGGTCACACTGACCTGCTTCCCCAAGGCGACGGGCTCGCACCCGGACGCGAAGGGCGCGTGCTCGGCACTGCGCGCGGCCGGCGGTGACTTCGAGAAGATCACCACCATCAAGTCCGGCACGGCCTGCACCAGGGAGTGGAACCCCAGCGTCGTCACCGCCGACGGCGTGTGGGAGGGCAAGCGGGTCCGCTTCGAGCGCACCTTCGCGAACCCGTGCGAGGCGAAGGCGGGCAAGGGGCAGCTCTTCGAGTTCTGAGACCCCCCGCAGAGCGGCTGAACGCGAGGCGGCCCCCGGACACCGTGGAGGTGTGTCCGGGGGCCGCCCTCCGTCGTCTTCCGCAGCAGCCGTGCGCAGCGGTACGCAGCCGTTCAGGAACCGCCGAGGGTCGCGTTGTACGCCGCGAGGACCGGAGGCAGGGGCTGGAAGTACGTCATCCCGCCCCTCGTGCAGTCGCCGCTGCCCCCGGAGAGGATCCCCAGGGCGTCGCCGCCGGAGAAGAAGGAGCCGCCGCTGTCGCCGGGCTCGGCGCAGGCGGTGGTCTCGGTCAGGCCGGTGACCTGGCCCTCCGGATAGTTGACGGTCACACCGGTGCGCCTGACGGTGCCGTTCTTCACTCCGGTGGTGGACCCGCTGCGCCGGACCGTCTCGTTGACGACCGCGTCGCGGACGGCGGTGACGGTCTGCGACGTGCCGTTGTAGAGGTTCACGGCGCTCGGGTGGTCGACGGCGCCGGTGGCGGGGTACACCGCGAGGGCGTAGTCGTGGACGGGGAAGACCGCGTTCTCGGTCGTCGCGACCTGCGGGCCGCCGTTGCCGGCGTGCCAGGCGCTCTCCGCCTTGCCGCAGTGCCCCGCCGTGACGAAGCCGTCCGGCCTGCCGGCCCGCTTGACGTTGAAGCCCAGGGAGCAGCGGTGGGTGGAGCCGAAGATCGCATCGCCGCCCGCGAGGTACCGGGTGAGCTTCGCGGACGTCCTCTTCACCAGCACCGCGTCCCCGAGGGACCCGACCGACTTCTTGAGCCGCTCCAGCTTCGCGCCCGTGACCGTGGGGTCGGCGGTCACGACGACCCGGTTGAGCGTCGGGTCCGTCCCCCAGGTGGTGCCGGGGATCGCCTCGCCCGCGTCCAGCGTGGCCTTCGCGGAGTCGAGCTCGGCCCGGGTGTTGCGGACGGCGCGCGGCTCCCCGCCCGCCGCGCGGACCAGGGCGGCGACCTTTCCGTCGGTGATGTTGACAATGAGCCTGCCGAGTGTGGAGTCGTAGTACGAACCCGCAGTGGCGTCCTCCGGCCCCGCCGGGAGGGCCCGGGCGACGGCCGCGGCGTCGGAGGCGGAGAGCGCGGGGGCCGGGGCGGGCGAGGCGCCGGCCTGCTGGGGGCTGAGGGTCACGGCCGCGAGGGCGGCCGTGGCTGCGGCCGCCAGGGCCGCGCGCACGGAGATCCATCTACGCTTCAACTCGGCACCTCCAGTGGGGGGTTGGGCACCGCCACGGGATCACCGCGGGCCCGGAGGGGGTACGACATGGGTCGCCTCCCGCTTTACAGAGGGCGCGTCCATGCCAAGTCGACCAATCGAGTATCCCGGAACCGGGGAGGGCGCGCACAAGGCGGACTCCTCCTGCGCGCGTGTCGCTTTGCGCGCCCCAGCACGGGACGCGCGCGGGAGCGCCGGGAGTTGCACGGCGCGGCCCTCCGAAATCCGGCGCCGCCGCCTTAGCCCACCGGGGTACCCCCCGAACCCCACCGGCCCCACGACACTACGCCGTCCGGGTCCCCCACCACGACCGCACCCCCAGAGGCCATGGCCCCGGATTCACAGGCTGCGCCTGCCTCTGACCCCGCCGCGGCGGACACGGGGATCGAACCCTCGGACCCAGCCCTGCCGGGCTCCTGGAACCAAGGTGCCGCCAGGCCCTGTCACCGCCGCAACGGCGAGACGCCCCACGCACCATCCCGGCGGTGCCGGGCCGACCGGCACCGCCGGGATGCGCCATCGGGGCTGATCACCGCCGCGGTGGAGAAGGAGTCCGAGCCCCGGGCTCGGCTACGTCAAGGGTTCGGGGGTCCCGGGGGCAGTTCCTCCGGGGGCGTCGGGGGTTCCACCGCCGGATCCGGCGTGGGTGGCGGCTTCGGCGCCGGGGGCTTGTCCGGGGGGACGAGGCCCTGCTGGGCCGAGCGCTCCAGGAAGCGGAGGAGTTCCACCGGGAACGGCAGGACCAGCGTGGAGTTCTTCTCCGCCGCCACCGCCACCACCGTCTGCAGCAGCCGCAGCTGCAGCGCCGACGGCTGGTCGGCCATCGTGGCCGCCGCCTCGGCGAGCTTCTTCGACGCCAGCAGCTCCGCGTCCGCGTTGATCACCCGGGCCCGCCGCTCGCGCTCGGCCTCCGCCTGCCGGGACATGGACCGCTTCATCGTCTCCGGCAGCGAGACGTCCTTGATCTCGACGCGGTCGATCTGCACGCCCCACCCGATGGCGGGGCTGTCGAGCATGAGCTCCAGGCCCTGGTTGAGCTTCTCCCGGTTGGAGAGGAGGTCGTCGAGGTCGCTCTTGCCGATGATCGAGCGCAGGGACGTCTGGGACATCTGGGACACCGCGAAGCGGTAGTCCTCCACGGCGATGACCGCCTCGGCCGGGTCCACGACCTTGAAGTAGACGACGGCGTCCACGCGGACGGTGACGTTGTCGCGGGTGATGCCCTCCTGCGCGGGCACGGGCATCGTGACGATCTGCATGTTCACTTTGCGCAGCCGGTCGACGACCGGGACGATCAAAGTGAACCCCGGAGAGCGGATCTCGGGCAGGAGCCGCCCGAGCCGCAGCACCACGCCGCGCTCGTACTGCTTGACCACGCGGGCCGCCGCCGCGACGTACACCGCCCCGGCGGACGCCGCGGCCACGGCTGCCACCACCAGTTCCTCGACCATGGCAGGCCCCCTGCCGTACATCTCAGGTGTTATGTCCACGGTATGCCCGTATCGGGCACAGGGTCGAGCCCCCGGCCGAGGTGCGGACCGGAGGCTCTTGTGCTGGGTGCTCTTGAGCCGGGGGCTTGAGCTGGGGCTCTTGAGCCGGGGCCTTGAGCCGGTGGACGTGGGACCGGTGGCGGGACCCTCAGCCGATCGTCACCCCGTACGCCTTGAGCGCCGGGCCCACGGGCTGGAAGTAGGTCGTTCCGCCGGACTTGCAGTTGCCGCTGCCTCCGGAGGTGAGGCCGAGCGCGGTGGAGCCGGCGAAGAGGGCGCCGCCGCTGTCGCCGGGCTCGGCGCAGACGTTCGTCTTGATCAGGCCGCGGACGACCTGGCCGTTGCCGTAGTTGACGGTGGCGTTGAGGCCGGTGACCTTGCCGCCGTGCAGGCCGGTGGTGGAGCCGCTGCGCTGCACGGACTGGCCGACGGTCGCGTTGCCGGCGGCGGTGATCCGCTGGGTGCGGCCGTTGTAGAGGCTGACCTCGCTGGGGTGCGGGAGGGAGCCGTTGGTGTACTGCACGATGCCGTAGTCGTTGCCCGGGAAGCTGGTGCCCGTGGTGGGGCCGATGCTCGTGGTGTGCCCGGAGTTGCTGTAGTAGGGCGGCTTGCCCTCGGTGCAGTGGCCTGCGGTGAGGAAGTAGGCGGTGTTGCCCTTGCGCACGTTGAAGCCGAGCGAGCAGCGCCAGCTCGGGGCGTAGATCGCGTCGCCGCCGGCGAGGAAGGGTCGGAGCGTGCCGGGGGTGCGCTCGATGCGTATGGCCTCCACCGCGGCGCCGGCCTTCTGCTTGATCCTGGCGAGGGCGGCGGCGGAGACGGTCGAGTCGGCGGTGACGACGAGCGTGCCGGATTCCTGGTCGACGGCCCAGGCGGTGCCGGCGACGTCCGCGGCCTGCACGGCGGTGCTCGCGGCGGACAGCTGGGCGGCGGAGTGTCTGACGGGAGCCGATGAGCCGTTGCTCTCGGCGTGGGCGGCGGTGCCCGCGAGGGCGGCCGCGGCGGCGAGGGCGGAGGCGAGGGCGATGCGGGTCGCGGTGCGGGGGGTGGTGCGCTTGATGCTCACGTTCTTCCTCCCGAGTGGGGTCGGTGAGGTGCAGCCGGAACGGGCACGCGGGATTCCACTTTCGTCGTGCCCCTGACAAGCACTGTTCGGGAGTATTCGGGCCGCGCGCCGACCGCCGCAAGAGCATCTTTCGGACGGCGCGCACCCGTGTCCGGCGGTGGCGCGCTAGCCCACCAGCACGCGGCGCTCCCCCGCCGGGACCGCGATCGGCAGGGTGTTCCCCGGCGGCGGGAAGGGGCAGATGAAGTGGTCGGCGAAGGCGCAGGGCGGCAGGAGGGCGTGGTTGAAGTCGACCGTCACCCGCCCGTCGACGCCGGGCGCGGGCGTCCGCAGGAACCGGAAGCGGTAGCTGGTGTCCCCGCTCGTGCCGTCGGCGAACACCGCCCACAGCGTGCCGTCCACCTCGACGGCGACCTGCAGCGCGAACGCGGAACCGACGGCGGTGAAGGCCAGTTCCCCGTCCAGGCCGAGTCCCCGCTCCCGCCCGTCCGCGTTCTCCACCCGCACCCTGCGGCTGCCGTCGTACGGGCGGAAGACCCCCGGCAGCACCCAGTCCTCGTCGTACTCGAAGGCGTCGATCGCGGTGAACGCCCGCCGCCCGGCCGAGCCGGGGTCGAAGACGCGCACCGCCCACAGCCCCTCCCGGCGCAGCACCACGAGCTTGCGTCCGCCGTGGTCGACACGGGCCGTCGCGGCCGGTCCCTTGTCCGGGCCGAGCCGGACCTCGCCGTTCAGCGGCCGTCCGTCCACGGTGAGCCCGTCGGCGGCCGTGGCGGTCAGCAGTACGGCGTCGCCGCCCTCGGTCCAGTGCCCCGGGATGGCGGGAAATCGCCCCTCGGCGGCGTCGGCGATCCAGTAGGTCCCCGTGAGCGCGAGCGGCCCGTACGGTGCGCAGACCGTCTCCGTACGCTCCTCGCGCCACGTCTTCCACTGCTGCCGTGCGTCGTTGCCCGTGTCCGTGCTCATGACGGTCAACCTTTCCATACGGGCAGCGGCAGCCCGAGGTGTTCGCGGAGCGTCGCGCCCGTGTACTCCGTACGGAACGCGCCACGCTCCTGCAGCAGGGGCACCACGCGGTCGACGAACTCGTCCAGCCCTCCGGGCGTGAGGTGGGGGACGAGGACGAAGCCGTCGGCGGCCCCGGCGGTGACGAACCCGTCCAGTTGCGCGGCCACCGAGGAGGGGGTGCCGATGAAGGACTGCCGGCCGGTCGTCTCGATCACGGTCTGCCGGATGGACAGCCCCTTGGCCTCGGAGACGGCGCGCCACCGGGCGGCGACGGCGAAGGGGTCGGCTGTCCGCACCCGCCCCTGCGCCACCTCGCCGTGCGGGTCCGGGTCGACGTCGGGCAGCGGCCCGTCGGGGTCGTAGCCGGACAGGTCCCGGCCCCAGACCTGTTCCAGGGCGAGCAGCGCGTTCTGCGGGGAGACCTGCTGCCTGCGGATCTCCGCGGCCTTCTCCTGGGCCTCGGCGTCGGTGTCCCCGAGGACGAAGGTCGCCCCCGGCATGATCTTGAGGTCGCCGGGCCGCCGGCCGTACGCGGCGAGCCGCCGTTCGACGTCGGCGCAGAAGGCGCGCCCGGCCTCCGGCGTGCCGTGCCGGGTGAGGACGACGTCGGCGGCGGAGGCCGCGGACTCCCGGCCCTCGTCGGAGTCCCCGGCCTGGATGACGACCGGGTGGCCCTGCGGGCTGCGGGCCACGTCGAAGGTGCCGGAGACGGAGAAGTGCCGCCCGTGGTGGGCGAAGGGGCGCGGCACGCCCCCGGGCGTCCACGAGTCCCACAGCTCGCGCGCGGTGGCGACGAACTCGGCGGCGCGCGTGTACCTCTCGGCGCGGTCGAGGTGGCCGCCGCGGCGGAAGTTCTCGCCGGTGAAGGCGCCGGAGGAGGTGACGGCGTGCCAGGCGGCGCGCCCGCCGCTGAGGTGGTCCAGGGAGGCGAGGCGCCGGGCGAGTTCGTAGGGCTCGTTGAACGTGGTGCCGGCGGTGGCCGCCAGGCCGATCCGCTCGGTGACGGCGGCCAGGGCGCCGAGCACGGTGAGCGGCTCGGGGCGGCCGACGGCGTCCAGGTCGTGGATCCGGCCCTTGTGCTCGCGCAGCCGCAGGCCTTCGTCGAGGAGGAAGAAGTCGAAGAGCCCGCGTTCGGCGGTGGCGGCGAGGTGCCGGAAGGAGGCGAAGCCGATCTGGCTGCCGGACCGCGGGTCGGCCCATACGGTCGTGCTGTCGGCGCCGGGGAAGTGGGCGGCCAGGTGCATCTGCTTGCGGCGGCGTGCCCCGGGGGCGGCGGTCATGCGGGCCTCCTCGCGGTGGCATAGCGGTTGGCGGGGCGCGGCAGGCACAGGTGCTCGCGGAGCGTGCCGCCGGGATAGAAGGAGCGCAGCAGACCGCGGTGCTGGAGTACGGGGACGGTCCCGTCGACCAGCAGGGCGAGGTCCCGGTCGGGGTCCTCGGGACGGAAGTGGAAGCCGTCGACCACGCCGTCGGCCCACCAGGAGCCGGCCAGGTCGGCGAGGGCGACGGCGTCGGCGGCCGCGTACAGCGCGACGGGCAGGGACGCGAGGACGACGATCCGGCCGGGGTCGCGGCCGAGGGAGCGCAGCCGGGCGTGCAGGTCGTCGCGGGCGGCGCGGACCGCTCCGGGGGTGGGCGCGGGCCCCGTGCGGACGTAGGCGACGTCGGCGTGGCGGGCGGCTGCCGCGCGCGGCAGCAGGCGGGTGGCGTCGACGGCGATCACCGGCCGGCCCTGCGGGGGCCGGGGCACGACGGAGGGCCCGCGGACGGAGAAGCCGGGGCCTTCGAAGTCGACGTGGTGCAGCTTGTCGCGGTCGACGAAGCGCCCGGTGGCCGCGTCGCGGATCTCGGCGTCGTCCTCCCAGCTGTCCCAGAGCCGGGCGGCGACGTCGGCGACGGCCGCGGCCTCGTGCCACAGCTCGTCGGCGGGGGCCGCGGCGCGGCGGCCGAAGTGGCGCGCCGCTGCTTCGGTGCCGGAGACCTCCACGGTCCAGCCGGCGCGGCCGCCACTGACCCAGTCGAGGGTGGAGACGGCGTTGGAGACGTGGAACGGCTCGGTGTGGGTGGTGGTGACGGTGGGCACCAGGCCGATGCGTTCGGTGGCGGGCGCGACGCGGGCGAGGACGGCGAGGGCGTCGAGGCGGCTCTCGCCGCGCCGGGGCGGGCCGAGCGTGTCGCCGAGGGTGACGAAGTCCAGCCTGCCGCGCTCGGCGAGGCGGGCCGCGCGGACGTAGGGCTCGGCGTCCCGGACGCCGGGGCGGTCGATGCTCACGGCCAGGTGCAGGGGCCGGATGGGTGCGGACATGGGCTTCCCTGGGGGTGTGGGGCCGGTGGGGTCGGTGGCTCGGCCGGTGGTTGCTCTCCGACTACTGCTGGAGGTGCCCCAGGGCGGCGGTGCCCGTCCGCGCCGGCGGGATGGACTTCCGGGGGCACCACGGCTTCCCGCCGCGTGCGGGAGAAAGGGGCCCCGCTCCCGCCCTTTCACCGTTCCCCGGTGCGGGCCCGGGCCCCCGCGAGGAGTCCGGGGGCGTCGGCGGCGATGCGTTCGAGGAAGCCGGTGCCGCGCGGACCGGCACCGATGAAGACGAGGGAGGGCATGCGAAGGCTCCGTGGATACGGGATCGGACACGGGACGTGCCTTCACATCGGACGCGTCGTGCGCATCCCGGCCGCGCCCCTCAGCACGACCGAACTCCGAGGCTATTCGCGTGCCCTGGCCAACTGTCAAGCCTGTCCGCACTCCTGTCCACACTGTGGGCAGGCCGTCTCAGCACAGTTGACGCGGAAACGGAAGGCTGTTCCACTTGGCCCATGCACCCAGGGCAACGGCTGGTCACCCGGGATCACATCGACTTCGGTCGGGTGTGGTCCGCGTCGTGTCCCGGCTTCCGTGCGCTTCTTCCGGGTTCCTGCTCGGGCTGACCGCGCTTCCCGCGGAGCCCGACGCCTTCGCGCCTCCGCGCTTTCACGCCTTACGCCTTACGCCTTTACGCCTTCACATCCGCGGCGTCGTGCCGCACCCTCCCCTCGCACCGCGCTCGACCACGGGGCTTGCCCTCGTCCTCGTCCTCGTCCTCAACAGCCGCAGTCGCAACCACAGTCGCATTCACCGCAGCATTCACAGCAGTTGCAGCAGTCGCCGCAGCCGCTGCAATCACAGTCGCTACAGTCGCACTTGTGGCACCAGCCCTCACGCTGCTGGCCGTCCCACGGATCGAAGTACGGGTCCCGGCAGCAGACCTGACACGTGCAGAAAAGCGTGGCCCACACCGCACAGCCGGCTATCAGCCCGCGCTGCCTCCCCCGCCGCGGTGGCTCGGGCGGCGCGCCGGGCGGCATCTGCCCCGGCGGCATCTGGTCGGGCGGCATGACCGGCGGCGGCCCGAACGCGCCCTGCGGCGCGCCGTCCTGGAGAGCGGCGGGCCCGGCGTGCCCCGCCGGTCCGGCGTGCCCGGCGTGCCCGCAGCCCGCCGTGCCGAACGCCCGGTCGACGGCGCGCTCCAGCTCGTGCGCGAGCAGGACGTGCGCGAGCCGGCTCTGGCTCTTGCTCGCGAAGTCGACCTCGCGCAGCGCCAGACGGACGCCGTGCACCGCGTCGTCGCACAGCCTGCGCACCTCGGCCAGGTCGGTGCCGGTCGCGGCGACGGGGTTCCACGCCCCGGTCTCCGCGTCCTCCGCCATGTCCTCCACGGCGTCCAGCAGGTGGGCCAGTCGCCCGAAGAGCCTGCCCGCCTCTTCCAAGGGCTCCTTGTTGTCCGGTCGGCCGGCGAGCACGGCGGTGTAGCCGAAAGCCGCGGCGGTGGCCGTCTCGGTGGGCTCCGTCACCGTCAGCAGCGACGTCCCCGGACCGGCCAGCGCCTCGATGCCGGCCTGCCGTTCGACCGCGTCGACCAGGACGGCGGTGTCGAATCCGAGGTCCGCTCCCGTGCGGGCTCCGGCCCGGTCCCACTTCGCGGCCACGCGGCGCGCCGCCGCGGCGACCGGGCGGCGCGCCAACACGCCGTCGCCGTCCGCGACATGGTCACGCATCTTCGCCGACGCCAGCACCAGCGAGACCGAGGCGGCGAGTCGCGCCCCCTCACCCTTGGCCACGGAAGCGGTGCGCATGCCGCGCAGCGGGCACGGTCCGGCCGTGCGGCGCCAGGAGTTGGCTCCCTCGTCCGCCGGCGACTGGGCTTCCACCAGGACCGATATGACCAGTCCGTCGTAGTTGGTGGCCGCGCGCGCGAACTGTCCGTGGTCGCCGCGCAGCGCGAGGCACAGTCCGCACAGATGCGCCATCCATTCCGTGCGCATGGCCTCTGACAACCGGTGCCGACATGGCCTTATGATCCCGAACAAAACCCAGCCCCCGTGTGTGGTGTGAATGGACCCGGGCATCCTAAACACCTGACCACCCGACCCGACCGGGGCCCGCCCCGCGCCCCCCAATCGCCCGCCGTAACCGCATATGCCCAGGTCCAGGGCGTAAGAAGGGGCCTGCGGGGTTTCTGACGCACCGCCAACCGGTTTGCACCAGATGCGTCACGAAATGCTCGTCCGGCGGCTATCCACTTGGCACACCATCCGCATCATGGACGACGATAGAGAAGCGGACGGAACACACCGCGTGTGAGAGGAGGCGTCCATGGGATCGGTGCGCAAGGCGAGTGCCTGGCTCGGCCTCGTCGACGACAGCGATGACGAGCGCTACTACGACGACGAGTACGCCGAGGGACCCGAGCCCGGAGACGCCTGGGTCACCAACCCCAAGGTGCGGGTGGCGGACGAGGCCGCGCAGGAACAGGGCACGCGCATCGCCACCGTCACCCCGGACGGCTTCCGCGACGCCCGGGGCATCGGCGAGCTCTTCCGCGACGGCGTCCCGGTGATCGTCAACCTCACCGGCATGGAGCCCAACGACGCCAAGCGCGTCGTGGACTTCGCCGCCGGGCTGACGTTCGGACTGCGCGGCTCCATCGAGCGCGTGGCCAACCGCGTGTTCCTGCTGACCCCCGCCGACTACATGGTGGTCAGCGGGGAGCCGAGGGGGCGGGCGAACGGCGGCTTCTTCAACCAGAGCTGAGTCCCGCGAGCCGACCGGGGAGCTGGGGCCCGGCCGGGGAGCCGGTGGCCGGCCGGGGGTCCGGGGGGGTTGCCCCCGGGACAACACAGCAACCAGATCTGAGCAGTAACAGGGCGAGGGCTTACCGGAACGCGTCGAGACCGGTGAGCGCCTTGCCCAGCACCAGCTGGTGCATCTCCACCGTCCCCTCGTACGTCAGCACGGACTCCAGGTTCGTGGCGTGCCGCATCACCGGGTACTCCAGGGAGATCCCGTTCGCACCGAGGATCGTCCGCGCCGTCCGGCAGATCTCGATCGCCTCCCGCACGTTGTTGAGCTTGCCGAAGCTCACCTGTTCCGGCCGCAGGCTCCCCGCGTCCATCCGCCGCCCGAGGTGGTGCGCCAGCAGGATCCCCTTGTGCAGCTCCACCGCCATGTCGGCGAGCTTGGCCTGGGTGAGCTGGAAGCCGCCGATGGGCTTGCCGAACTGCTCACGCGTGCGCGCGTAGTCGAGCGCGGTCTCGAAGCTCGTACGCGCTGCGCCCATCGAGCCCCAGACGATGCCGTACCGCGCGTGGCTCAGGCAGCTGAGCGGGCCGCGCAGCCCGGTGACCTCCGGCAGCACCGCGTCCGCGGGCAGCCGCACCTCGTCGAGGACCAGCTCGCTGGTGACGGAGGCGCGCAGCGACCACTTGTGCCGGATCTCCGGCGCGGACAGGCCGGGGCTGTCGGTGGGCACGACGAAGCCCCTGATGCCGTCGTCGGTCCGGGCCCAGACCACGGCGACCCCGGCGACCGAGCCGTTGGTGATCCACATCTTGCGGCCCGTCAGCACCCAGTCGCCGCCGTCGCGCTTGGCGTAGGTGCGCATGCCGGCCGGGTCCGAGCCGTGGTCGGGCTCCGTCAGGCCGAAGCAGCCGATGGTCTCCCCCGCCGCCATCGCGGGCAGCCACTGCTGCTTCTGCTCCTCGGAGCCGAAGCGGTGGATCGCGTACATCGCGAGGGAGCCCTGGACGGAGACCAGGGAGCGGATGCCGGAGTCGGCGGCCTCCAGCTCCAGGCAGGCCAGGCCGTACTGGACGGCGCTCGCGCCCGCGCAGCCGTAGCCGCTGAGCTGCATGCCCAGCGCGCCGATCGCGCCGAGCTCGCGGGCGAGCTCCCGGACGCCGGGGAGTTCACCGGCCTCGTACCACTGGGCGATGTGCGGCAGGACGCGGTCGGCAGCCCAGCGCCGGACGGTGTCCCGGACGGCGATGTCCTCGGGGCTGAGCAGGTCCTCGATCCCGAGGGGATCGTGCGGGTCGAACACGGCTGCCTCCGGCGGGGTGCGGGCGAATGTGATCGTCTTTCGCTTCGCCAGCACGCTACGGCCGGGTAACCGGCCGAGTCCAGAGGATCCGGGCGCCGGTTCGGCACCGCCGGACCGCAGCGCGGTGGTTGCCCGCCGCTGCGGCGGAGGGAGATGCCCCGGACCCGCCCTTTCATCGTTTCCGGGGCAAGCCCCCCGGCCCCGGGCGGGAGGGGACTGTGAGGGGATGGCAAGGGGTGGGTCCGGGAACCCTCGCGCAGCCGATCGCTACGTGACCGGCGGTGCCGAGCCCTCCTCGGCCGGGACCGGAGCCGCCGGGGCCGGCCCCGGGGCCGAAGCCGGAGCCACCGGCACCGGCGCCGGAGACACCACCGCCCCGCAGTCCATCGCCCGCGGCAGCCGCAGCGCGGCGACCGCCCCCGCCAGCAGCAACGCCGCGCTCAGCGCCAGCGTCACGTGCAGCCCGTGCACGAAGGCGTCCCGCGCCGCGACCCGCAGCGCCTCCCCGGCCGGTCCCCCCAGCCGGGAGGCGACGTCGTACGCCTCGCCGAGGGAGTGGCTCGCGGAGGCGCCCGCCGCGCTGGGCACGCCGGGCACGGAGCCGACGCCGGGCGCGTACGCGGCGTTCATGACGCTGCCCAGCAGGGCGATGCCGATGCCGGCGCCGAGCTGGTACGAGGTCTCGCCGATCGCCGCGGCGCCGCCCGCGGACTCGGCGGGCGCCTCGCTGAGCATGGACTCGTATGCGCCGAAGAGCGTGGTCTCGAGGCCGAAGCCGAGCAGGACGAAGCAGGCCACGAGGACCCCGGGCCGGTCGTGCAGCCCCATCGCGGTGAGCGAGGCGACCGCCGCGGCGGTCAGGACGAAGCCGAGGGCGACCATCGTGCGCGGGCCGAGCCGCTGCAGCAGCCGGGAGCCGACGAGGCCGGCGGCCATCGCGGCGAGCGTGAGCGGCAGCAGCCGCAGGCCGGTCTCCAGGGGGGTGAGCCCGAGGACGAGCTGCAGGTACTGGGCGGCTATGAGCTCCAGTCCGACGAGCGCGAGCATGGCCAGCACGATGCACCCGACGGAGGTGCCGAAGGCGGGCCGGGCGAACATCCGGAGGTCGACGAGCGGGTGGGTGCGGCTGCGCTGCCGGCGGACGAAGAGGATCAGCAGGGCCGCGCCGACGGCCCCCGGCACGATCGTGCCGAGGCTGAGCGCCTCGCCGGCCCCCGCCCGCTTCACGCCGAGGACGAGCCCGAACAGCCCGAACGCGGCCATGAGCGCGCCGGTCACGTCCCAGGGCCCGTTGCGCGGCCCGGTCGACTCGGGCAGCAGCCAGCGCCCGACCGGGAGTGCGGCGGCCATCAGCGGGATGTTGATGAGGAAGACCGAACCCCACCAGAAGTGTTCGAGGAGGAAGCCGCCGAGCAGCGGCCCGACCGCGGCGCCCACTGCGGCGACCGCGCTCCACACGCCGACGGCGACGGCGCGCTCGCGCCGGTCGGGGAAGACCTGGCGGAGGATCGACAGCGTCGCCGGCATGATCATCGCGCCGCCGGCGCCGAGCAGCGCGCGGGCCCCGACGAGCACCTCGGGGGTGGGGGCGAACGCCGCGAGCGCGGAGGCCGCGCCGAAGAGCCCGTAGCCCAGCAGCAGCACCCGGCGGCGGCCGACGCGGTCGCCGAGGGTGCCGAAGAGGATGAGCAGCGAGGCGCAGACCAGCGGGTAGACGTCGACGATCCACAGCAGCTGGATCGCCCCGGGCCGCAGGTCCTCGGTGACGGCCGGCACGGCGACGTGCAGGACGGTCGCGTCGACGGCGACGAGGAGCAGGCTGACGCACAGGACGACGAGGACGGTCCAGCGGTTCGCCCCGGCGCCGGCGCCCGGCCCGTACGGCGGCCGCTGCCGCTGTCCGCGCCGGTACCGCTGCCGGGGGACGCCGTCGGCCCGCGGCGGGCCGGCCGTGGTCGTCCCGGACATTCACACCTCCGTGTCGTGCGCTCGCCGTCCGCCCGCCGGCCCCGGGGACGTGGGCCGTGCTTGCCGCCCGGGGGGAGGCCGGGGGAATCGTCGTGGGCGAGTGACTCGACAGAGTACGCGAGTCCCGGGCACGGATCCGTGTGCTCCGTCACCGTCCGGGCCGATCGTGGAGGCGCTCCGCGCATGCTGGACAATTGATCGGTGACTGATCTTTTTTCTCCCGCCGGTACGGGCGCCGGGGCGGACCGGCCGCCGGCCGCCCGCCGGGTGCGTGGCGCGCTGCGCCGTGCGCTGCCCGCCCTGAGCGTCTACGCGGCGGTGCGGGCACTGGGGATCGCCGTGCTCGCGCTGTGGGGGCACTTCGCGGGCAGGAGCCCGCACCAGCTGCTCTCGGCCCGCTGGGACTCCCTCTGGTACTCCCGCATCGCCGAGGACGGCTACGGCTACACCCTCCACCTGCCGGGCGGGAAGATCCACTCGGATTTGGCGTTCTTCCCGCTGCTGCCCTGGCTGGAAAGGGGCCTGTCGGCGGTCTTCCCGCTGTCGGCGGCGGATGCGGGCCTGCTGGTCAGCGCGCTGTCCTCGCTGTTCGCGGCGTGGGCCGTCTTCCTGATCGGGGAGCGGCTGTACGGCCGGCGGGCGGGGGTGGCGCTCGTCGCGCTGTGGGCGGCGCTGCCGGTCGGCATCGTGCAGTCGATGGCCTACTCGGAGTCGCTGTTCACGGCGCTGGCGGCGTGGAGCCTGTACGCGCTGCTCACCCGGCGCTGGGTGTGGGCGGGCTCCTTCGCGGCGCTGGCCGGGCTGACGCGCCCGGTGGGGGCGGCGGTGGTCCTGGCCGTGTGGCTCGGGGTGCTGGTCGCGCTGCGGCGCCGGCGCGGGGAAGAGCACGAGGGGCAGGAGCGACAGGAGCTGCGGGAGCGGCGCGAGCTGCCCCGGATGCTGCTGGGCGCGGTGCTCGCGCCGCTGGGCTGGCTCGCGTACTTCGCCTGGGTCGGCGTGCGGACGGGCAGCTTCACGGGCTACCTGGACGTGCAGGGAGGCTGGGGCAACGGCTTCGACGGCGGGCTGGCCTTCGGTTCGTTCATCGCCGAGCGGCTCTTCGGCTCCGCGTTCGCCGCGGGGCTCGGCCTGCTGGTGGGCGTGGGCCTGGTGCTGTGGCTGTACGCGGCGTGCGTGCGGCAGCGCCAGCCGCTGCCGCTGCTGGGCTACGCGGGCGCGGTGCTGCTCCTGGCTCTGACGGCTAAGGGGTACTTCGGCTCGAAGCCGCGCCTGATGATGCCGGCCTTCCCGCTGCTGCTGCCGCTCGCGGTGGCCCTCGCGCGGACACGGACGGTACGGGCGGTGACGACGGTGGGCGTGGTGGCGCTGGTGTCCGCGATCTACGGGGCGTTCTGGTTGCACGGCTCCGGCCCCCCGTGATCGTTTTCCGGGGCGGCCGCCCGGCGCCCTCCCGGAGCCACCGGAAAACGTAGGGGAACGGCCCGGCCAATCCCCGATAAACAACGGCCGGAATGAGAAGGAATAGGGCCCGGACGGCCGGCCGGGGCGGCCCCGGAATTTCCCGGACGAGAGTTGCCCCGGGGAATCCAATGTGGCGCACGTCATGCTTGAGACGCATTCCACATCACATCGTCATCACAAACAGGCCCGATCGGCCGAAGCTTCCTGTCACTCAATGTAACGTCGATTGAGTGCGTACCAACGACGAGCTCGTCCAAGCGGAGGAGCGCCCGACCGAGCCCGTGCGGCCGCGGATGACCCGGACCCGTCTCGGGATCTTCGTGGCGACCTCCGTGGTCTACCTGGCGATCGTGGTCGGCGTGCTCACCACGTCCTGGCCGGTGCGGTTCGACTGGCAGGTCATGCTCTTCCGGCCGTACAAGCAGTGGCCGGAGATCCACACCTTCCTCGACTACTTCGTGGTCCTGGGCCAGCGCGGCCCGACCGCCGTCGCGGTCGCGGCCTGGCTGGGCTGGCGCACCTACAAGCTGGGGACGCTGCGGCCGCTGCTGGTCCTCGGCACGTCGCTGCTGCTGCTCAACGCCACCGTCGGCGCGGCGAAGATCGGCATGGGCCGGCTCGGTCCGCACTACGCCACCTCGATCGGCTCGAACGAGATGTTCGCGGGCGGCGACATATTCCCCTCCGGGCACACGGCCAACGCCGTGGTGACCTGGGGCGTCCTGGCCTATCTGGCCACCACGCCGCGCACCCGCCGGGTGGCCTCGGTGATCGCCGCGCTCCTCGCACTGGGCGTCGGCATGACCACGGTCTACCTCGGTACGCACTGGATGAGCGACGTGACCCTCGGCTGGACGGCCGGGCTGCTGGTGCTGCTCGCCCTGCCGTGGTTCGAGGCGCCGATGGCCCGCGCCGAGGCGTGGCTGCTGGCCCTGTGGCGCCGGGTGCGCGAGCGCGCCGTGCTCGTGCCCGCCCCGGTCGCCCCGGTGGCCGTGGCCGCCCCCCGCTCCCCCGCCGACGACCAGCAGCCGGCCCGCGAGCCGGTGGGCGTCGGGGGCCGGTCCGCGAGCGTGCGGAGCCCCGAGGGGCGCCCCCACCTTCCGGCGAGGCCGCACACGGCCCGCTCCGAGCGGACGCCGGTCACGCCGACCGGCAGCCGCCGCCCGCCGAACCCCGACCGGGCGCCGCGCACCAGCCCGCTGGGCCCGGCCGCGGGCCGCGGCCGGACGGTCGGCGGCTGACGGCCCGCTCCCCCGCGTACGACGGCGGCCCCGGAACCTCTCCGAAGAGGTGGTTCCGGGGCCGCCGCCGTCGTACGTGCGGGCCGTGTCCGCGCGTCGCGCCCGCGGGCCGTCAGCCCTTCCAGCAGCGCTTGACGACGCCGTCCTCGGCCTCGAAGTTCAGCCGGCCCGCCCGGTACTCCATGGTGACGAGCGTGCCCGGCGCGAGGGACCGCACGGTGGCCCAGCCGCGGGCACGGGCCCGCTCGGCGGCGGCGGCCGTGGCGAGCCCGACGTAGGCGGCGGGGTCGTCGTCGGGATCGGCGGGGAGGTTCGGTAGAGGTGCCATGCCGTCACCGTAGGCCGCCCCGTCGCCGTACGGAAGCGGAGTCCGGGGCGGCCGGAGCGCCGGGCCGTGCCGCCGCCATCCTCCGGCGGTCACACTTCTGTCACAGAGAACCCGTCGTGGTTTGCCGCGGAACACTTCACCCCTACGGGGATTACGGGATCGCGCGGAACGTCTTCACCCATCCTCGGCGGTAAATGCGCGGCATCTTTTCGGGAGGCCCGCCGAAATTGCCCGGGCGCGCACCGGAAATGACCGCACAACGGGCGCACGGGATATTGCGGATCCGTGTTCACAGTCACTGGAATAGCGCGGTCCGGAAACATCCGGAATAGAGAATTCCGATTCGCCGGACCGGCCGCGGCCGCCCCCCGGGCCCCAGGAGGCACCCTCGCGCGAGGGCCCCCGGGGCGAGCATCATGGCGTGAGCCCGAAAGCCCGTCGAAGGTGACATCGAGGGAGCGCAGATGGGGACGGACACCGCGCAGGCGACCACCGGGCCGGTGCGGGAGCGCCGACCGGGCCGGATCGTGATCGACTGGCTCACGACGACCGACCACAAGACGATCGGCCACCTCTATCTGATCACCTCGTTCGCCTTCTTCCTCGCGGGCGGCCTGCTGGCGATGCTGATGCGGGCCGAGCTGGCCCGCCCCGGCCTGCAGCTGATGACCAACGAGTCGTTCAACGAGGCCTTCACGGCGCACGGCACGATCATGCTGCTGCTCTTCGCGACCCCCGCCTTCGCGGGCTTCGCCAACGCGATCATGCCGCTGCAGATCGGCGCCCCGGACGTGGCCTTCCCCCGGCTCAACATGTTCGCGTACTGGCTGTACCTCTTCGGCGGCCTGATCGTCGTCTCCAGCCTGCTGATGCCGCAGGGCGGCGCCACCTTCGGCTGGACCGGCTACGCCCCGCTGAGCAGCATGGTCCGCTCCCCCGGCATCGGCACCGACATGTGGATCATGGGGCTGGCGCTCTCCGGCTTCGGCACGATCCTCGGCGCGGTGAACTTCCTGACCACCATCATCGGGATGCGCGCCCCCGGGATGACGATGTTCCGGATGCCCGTCTTCACCTGGAACGTGCTCTTCACCTCGATCCTCATCCTGCTGGCCTTCCCCGTGCTGGCGGCGGCGCTGCTGGTGCTGGAGGCGGACCGGCGGTTCGCGTCCCTGGTCTTCGACTCCGCGAGCGGCGGGGCGCTGCTGTGGCAGCACCTGTTCTGGTTCTTCGGCCACCCCGAGGTCTACATCATCGCCCTGCCGTTCTTCGGCATCATCAGCGAGATCATCCCGGTGTTCTCCCGGAAGCCGATCTTCGGCTACCTGACGCTGGTCGGCGCCACCATGGCGATCACGGCCCTGTCGGTGGTGGTCTGGGCGCACCACATGTTCGCCACGGGGGCGGTGCTGCTGCCCTTCTTCTCCTTCATGTCGTTCCTCATCGCGGTGCCCACCGGCGTGAAGTTCTTCAACTGGATCGGCACCATGCTGCACGGGTCGCTGTCGTTCGAGGCGCCGATGCTGTGGGCGGTGGGCTTCCTGGTGAGCTTCCTCTTCGGCGGGCTGACCGGGGTGATCCTCGCCTCGCCGCCGCTGGACTTCCACGTCACGGACACCTACTTCGTCGTCGCGCACTTCCACTACGTGGTCTTCGGGACGGTGGTGTTCGCGACGTTCGCGGGCTTCTACTTCTGGTGGCCCAAGCTCACGGGCAAGATGCTGGAGGAGCGCTTGGCGAAGGTCCACTTCTGGACGCTGTTCCTGGGCTTCCACCTCACCTTCCTCGTCCAGCACTGGCTGGGCGCCCAGGGCATGCCCCGGCGCTACTCCGACTACCTCGCGGCCGACGGCTTCACGGCCCTCAACACGGTGTCGACCATGGGCGCGTTCCTGCTCGGCCTGTCCAACCTGCCGTTCTTCTACAACATCTGGAAGACCGCCAAGTACGGGAAGCCCGTCGGGGTCGACGACCCCTGGGGGTTCGGGCGCTCCCTGGAGTGGGCCACGAGCTGCCCGCCGCCCCGGCACAACTTCACGACCCTGCCCCGGATCCGCTCCGAGTCGCCCGCCTTCGACCTGCACCACCCGGAGGTGGCCAAGGTCACCGCTCCGCAGACGGCGGAAGCGCCCGGGACAGCCGGTCCCTGACCTCGCGTATCCGGTCGACGAGCCCGGGCGGCTCCCGCACCTCGAACTCGAAGCCCATCAGCACGATGTGCACGACCATCACATCGAGGGTGTGCGCGCCCGTGCGCAGCAGGCAGCTGCCGCCGTCGACCGCCTCCAGCGTCCCCGCGGCCGGCGAGACCTTCTGCGCGGCCACTTCCAGCGGCACGTGCAGCAGCACGGTGGCCTGCTCGGCGTAGGCGGTGGTGGACACGCCGCGGGAGACGTAGGCCGCCAGGTCCTCCGCCGGCGGGCGGCGGGGGGCGAAGCGCGGCCCGTGCGGGGGCGTGGGGGTGATGCGGTCCGCGCGGAACGTCCGCCAGTCCTCGCGGTCGGTGTCCCAGGCGACCAGGTACCAGCGGCGCCGGGCGCAGACCAGCCGGTGCGGCTCGACGGTACGGCGTGTGGAGTCGCCGTCGTGGTCGCGGTAGGCGAAGCGCAGCCGCTCGCCGTCCCGGCACGCGGCGGCCAACTCGGTCAGGACCGCCGCGTCGACCGCGGGCCCCCGCCGCGCGGAGACCATCGGCACGGTGAAGGCGTTGAGGGCGCTCACCCGCCGCCGCAGCCGGTCCGGCAGGACCTGCTCGAGCTTGGCGAGCGCCCGTACGGACGTCTCCTCGATGCCCTCGACGCCGCCCGCGGCCGCGGTCCGCAGCCCCACGGCGACGGCCACGGCCTCCTCGTCGTCCAGCAGCAGCGGGGGCAGCTGCGCCCCCGGGCCGAGCCGGTAGCCGCCGGCCGTGCCGGGCGCGGAGTGCACGGGATAGCCGAGCTCCCGCAGCCGGTCGACGTCCCGGCGCACGGTGCGCGCGGTCACGCCGAGCCGGTCGGCGAGGTCCGGCCCGGACCACTCGCGGTGGGCCTGCAGCAGGGAGAGCAGGCGGAGCAGCCGTGCCGAGGTCTCCAACATGGCAGAAAGTATGCCGCCCATGCGGACGGCTCCTGTCCTCGATGGGCCCGGGCGGCCCCGGGGGTCAGCCCGCTACGGGCGGGCGCTCCTCGATCCTGACCGCCAGGTCGTTGTCGGCGGTGTAGTACGGGCCGGCCTGCGCGGGCGCGTACGCGGCGTCGACGGGCAGCACGGGGTAGGTGAAGATCTGCTGCTTGTCCACGACGTCGTCGAGGAGGCGGGCGATGCGCGCGGGCTCCGAGCCGTCGGCCGGGCGCAGCCACAGGTCCCAGACGTCCAGGCCGCCGTGCCACTCCTCGGCGAGCCGGGCGTACTCCAGGCTGAAGGAGAAGTCCTGGCCGTCGGCCTCCTCGGCGGGGGCGTCCTCCGCCTTCTTCTCCCGGGTGACCGGGGCGGTGACGACGAGGTCGGGCGCGCGGCGGCAGCGGGCCTCCACGACGGCCCCCGTGAGCCAGGCGTCCGGGTCCGCGACGCGGTGGATGCGGCCGTGGGCGGTCAGGCCGGAGGCGTCCGGGTGCAGGTCGCCCGCCTCGGCGTGCGGGCCGCGCAGCCAGCTGCGCAGGGAGAGGTTGCCGTGCTTGGTCGCGTACGGGATGCGGACCGCCAGCGGCGAGGTGCTCGGGCCGGGTCTGCGGTCGACCAGCGATCTGAGGTCGGCCAGACCGGGCACCAGGCGGCGGGGCTCGGCGTCGGCGAAGGCCACGTAGACGTCCCAGCGGCCTTCGGGGAGCGCGACCGTGCTGGGCAGCACGGCGCGCAGCCGTCCCTCGCCGTCGGGCGCGAGCGGCAGGCGGATCTCCTCGGCCTCGTCGTCGCTGCCGCGGCGGCGCAGGACCAGCGCGGCGGTCCAGTGGTCCGGTTCGCTGAGGTCGAGTCCGGGGCCGGGGGCGTCGAGGTCGAAGGTGAGCCCGCCCGCGGAGTCCGCGATGCAGTCGGCGCGCGGCGGGGCCGGGGCAGACACGATGGTGCTCTCCTCGGGGGTGGTGGAGCCGCCGGATCCGGCGGCGTTCGCGGGCACGGAGGGTTTACCGGTCTCGGGGGTCATGCGGCACGCACCCGGCGCAGGGCGGAGCGGCTCGCGTCCGACGTCTTGAACGCGTTGCTGAGCAGGGCGCCGCGGGTGCGGTGCAGCGAGCCGCGCAGGGAGCCGCGGGCGGCCAGGTCGCCGAAGAGCTGCTCGTAGCGCCCGGCGACCTGCGCCGGGTCGAAGCGGGCGGAGCTCTCGAGCGCCGCCCGGCCCATCCGCTGCCGCAGCTCGTCGTCGTTGATCAGCTTCAGCAGGCCGGCGGCGATCCTGTCGACCTTGCCGACCGGCACGAGCAGGCCGTCGACGCCGTCGGCGATGATCTCGCCGGGGCCGTGCGGGCAGTCGGTGGAGACCACCGGCAGGCCGCAGCGCATCGCCTCGACGATGGTCATGCCGAAGGACTCCAGGCTGGAGGTGACGGCGCCGATGGAGCCCTTGACCCACTCGGGGTCCAGCGGGTTGGCGGGGCCCATGAGGTAGACGTGGTTGTAGAGGCCGCGCTTGTCGATGAGGGCGCGCAGCTTGGCGCGCTCGGCACCGGCGCCGTAGATCCGCAGCTTCCAGTCGGGCCGCTCGGCCACGACCTTCTCGAAGGCGCGGATCAGCACGTCGTAGCGCTTGGCGGGAGCGAGCCGGCCGGCGGCGACCACCCACTTGCCGCTGCCGTCGGCGGGGGCCACGGACGGGGCGGGGATGCTGTTGGGCACGGCCTCCACCCGCACTCCGGGCAGCCGCATCAGCTTGCGGTAGGTCGCGGCGTCGGCCTCGGTGACGGTGGTGACGGCGTCCAGCCGCGGGTAGTGCGTGCGCAGCGTCAGCTTGAGCGGCTGGGAGTGGGTGCTCAGCGTCAGGTGCTCCTGGCCGACCCGGACCGGGCCGCGGCGGGCCTGCTGGGCGATGTGCACGTTCAGGCCGGGGCGGGTGCCGACGACCACGTCGCAGTCCAGGTTGCGCAGGTGCTCCGCGATCCGGCGGTCGGTCAGGGCGCTGTACTGCTTGTAACGGCCCTCGGCGGAGGGGAAGACCGCGGCCGGGCGCTCGTACTCGGGGTCGTCCCCCTCGTAGCCCGGGGTCCCCTTGCGCAGGTCGACCAGGTGGCGCAGGCGCACCTTGCCGCTCGGCGCGAACACCGGCTCCTCCCGGTGCCGGAAGACCGAGACGACCTCCACGTCGTGCTGCTCGGCGAGGGTGCTCGCGAGGTTGAACGTGGTCCGGATCGTCCCGCCGATGCCGTACGCGTTGTGAATCAGGAATGAGATGTGCATTCGTCCCCAGCCGTTTGCCGCGGACATTCCATCCAGCCCGCCTACCCAGAGATTAGACCGTGGTGGGGCGCATGAGGTTGGCCCTGATCGCCAACTCGTTACGCGTGACCCCTGCCACGGATCGCCCGTTGTGCTCTTACGAACCGGGAACCCCCGTGTGATACGCACCGATATCTAGGAGCCACCCGTGCCGCGCATGCTCGACGTCAGTGACGACGTCCGCGCCGAGATCGGCGACGAAGAGGCCGAACGACTGCTGGGCGGTGACAGCGCCCCGGGCAGCTACGACTGCACCTCCTGCCGGACCCCCGGCGACACCGACCGCGAGCGCACCAGCACCGTGCTCTTCGTCGGCGAGGAGACGGCCGTGCTCGCCTTCGCCCACGCAGCCTGCATCCCCTCCCAGGTCGTCGCGGTCTCCGAGGAACAGCTCCAGGGCGCCGTGCGCTCCATCCAGGGCGAGGGCGACCAGGCGGGCGCCCCCCAGCTGCCGGCGCCGGCCGCCATGCCGACGCTCACCGCCACGCCCGACGGCCCCGTGCAGGCCGAGCTGGGCGTGACCAGCGGCCTGGTGCTCATCGGCGGCGACCTGCACCCGGCGCTCGTCGTGGAGCCGCTCGGGCCGATCGCGCGCCCCGGGACGAACGGCCCGGTCGACGTCTTCCTGCCGCTCCTGATCGAGCAGGGCTTCGCCCCCGTCGCCACCGTGGAGCAGGTGCCGCCGTCCACGCCGGGCTGGTCCGTACTGCTGGCCATGGGTCAGCTGCACGCGATCCTGATGCCCGGCGTCGCGGGCGGCCAGCCCACCGCGTGGTGGCAGGCGCACCAGGCCATGCAGGTGGCGCCCGAGTGGCGGTCGGCCGTGAACAAGACCAAGCGGGTGCTGGTCTTCGCCGCGCCGGTCGGCACGATCGGCTCGCAGCCGCGCGAGGACCTGCTGCGCGAGGCGCTGGACCGGGCGGCGGCGGCCGGTCGGCTCGTCGCCGCGACCATGCCCCTCGCGGGTACGTGACGGGCGCCGTGCACCCCGTCCGCCACGCTCCGGCGGCCCATTACCGGCCGGGCCCGCATCCCCCGGGCCACGGACTCGTTGGCTCGTATGTGCACTCATACGAGCCTGCCCCGCGGATTCCGTACCCGAACCACATCCCCGGCATGCGCCCATCCCGCGAAGCCACCCCGCAGAGCCATCCCGTCTCGGTCACCCCGATCTACGATGCGCTCTACTCCGAGTACCGCCGCTCGTTCCGGGCGCTCCCCTTCGACCGCTCCGGCGAGGAGGAGCTGAGGTTCGTGGGCTTCGGTCCGCAGCTCGGCTACGGGCAGTACGGCGGGCAGCAGGGCTACGCCGGCCAGCTGGGCTACCACGTCCACTCGGGCTACAACACCGCCTGGGACACGCATTACGGGCGGCAGCGCGGCGGGCACGTGCCCGCCGCGCTGCCGCCCGCTCCGCGTGACGGCCGCATGCGCGGCTATTAGCGAACAGAGTCTGTGGGGGCCGCCGGCCCCCACAGACTCTGCTTGTTCCGCCCACTTCTTGCGCCCGCGCTTCTCCCGCACCCGCACCGGCTGCATCTCCCGGGGGATAACCCCCGGCCCCCCAGCCGAGCCCGGGGCGCGGCTTACTTCTTGCGACCGCGCTTCTCGCGCACCCGCACCGAAATGTGGATCGGGGTGCCCTCGAAGCCGAACTCCTCGCGGAGGCGGCGCTCGACGAAGCGCCGGTAGCCCGCCTCGATGAAGCCGGAGGCGAAGAGCACGAACCGCGGGGGCTTGGTGCCCGCCTGGGTGCCGAAGAGGATGCGGGGCTGCTTGCCGCCGCGGATCGGGTGCGGGTGGGCCGCGACGAGCTCGCCGAGGAAGGCGTTCAGCCGACCGGTCGGCACGCGCGTCTCCCAGCCCGCCAGGGCCGTCTCGATCGCCGGGACGAGCTTCTCCATGTGCCGGCCGGTCTGCGCCGAGACGTTGACCCGCGGCGCCCACGCGATCTGCTGGAACTCGGTCTCGATCTCGCGCTCGAGGTAGTAGCGGCGCTCCTCGTCGAGGGTGTCCCACTTGTTGTACGCGATGACGATCGCGCGGCCGGCCTCGACGGCCATGGTGACGATGCGCTGGTCCTGGACGGAGATGGTCTCGCTCGCGTCGATCAGGATGACCGCGACCTCGGCCTTCTCGACCGCGGCGGCGGTGCGCAGGGAGGCGTAGTAGTCGGCGCCCTCCTGGAGGTGGACGCGCTTGCGGATGCCCGCGGTGTCCACGAACTTCCAGGTCACGCCGCCGAGCTCGATCAGCTCGTCGACCGGGTCGCGGGTGGTGCCGGCCAGCTCGTTGACGACGACGCGCTCCTCGCCGGCCACCTTGTTGAGCAGCGAGGACTTGCCGACGTTCGGGCGGCCGATCAGGGCGATGCGGCGCGGGCCGCCGACGGCGACGCCGAAGCGCTGGGCCGGGGCCTCGGGCAGGGCCTTGAGGACCTCGTCCAGCATGTCGCCGGTGCCGCGGCCGTGCAGCGCGGAGACCGGCATCGGCTCGCCGAGGCCCAGCGACCACAGCATGGCGGCATCGGCCTCGGCGGAGGGGCCGTCGACCTTGTTGGCGCACAGCACGACGGGCTTGCCGGCCCGGCGCAGCAGCTTGACGACGGCCTCGTCGGTGTCGGTGGCGCCGACGGTGGCGTCCACGACGAAGACGACCGCGTCGGCGGCCTCGATCGCGTACTCGGCCTGCGCGGCGACGGACGCGTCGATGCCGAGGACGTCCTGCTCCCAGCCGCCGGTGTCGACGACCTTGAAGCGGCGGCCGGCCCACTCGGCCTCGTAGGTGACGCGGTCGCGGGTGACGCCCGGCCGGTCCTCGACGACGGCCTCGCGGCGGCCGATGATGCGGTTCACGAGCGTCGACTTGCCGACGTTGGGGCGGCCGACGACGGCGAGCACCGGCAGCGGGCCGTGGCCGGCCTCGCCGAGGGCGCCCTCGATCTCCTCGGCCTCGAAGCCCTCCTGCGCCGCGAGCTCCATGAACTCCGCGTACTCGGCGTCGCCAAGCTCACCGTGCTCGTCGCCGTGGATCTGGTCGTTCATGAAGTCCGTTCCTCGTTCGTATGGTCGGCGGACCCGCGGGCCCGCTACTAAGTCTCGTTCAGCGGCCGGTCAGCCGCTTGGCGTCCGCCAGGTGCGCGCTCAGCCGCTCCTGGATGCGCACGGTCGCCTCGTCCAGCGCCTTGCGCGTGCGCCGGCCGCTGCCGTCACCGGCCTCGAAGGCGTCCCCGAAGACGACGTCGACCCGGCTGCGCAGCGGCGGCAGGCCGCGCACGACGCGGCCCTTGCGCTCCGCACTGCCGAGCACCGCCACCGGCACGATCGGTGCTCCCGACCGCACCGCGAAGTAGGCGAGGCCGGCGCGCAGCGAGGCGAAGTCGCCCTCGCCCCGGGTGCCCTCGGGGAAGATCCCCAGGACCCCGCCGCCCTCCAGGACGCCGAGCGCCTCCGTGATCGCGGCGCGGTCGGCGCTCGTGCGGTCCACCTTCAGCTGGCCGATCCCTTCCAGGAACGGGCCGAGGGGGCCGACGAACGCCTCCTTCTTGATCAGGAAGTGCACCGGCCGGGGCGCGGTGCCCATCAGCATCGGGCCGTCGAGGTTGTGGGAGTGGTTCACCGCGAGGATGACCGGCCCCGCGGCGGGCACCCGCCAGGCGCCCAGCACACGCGGCTTCCACAGCCCGTACATCAGGCCTATGCCGATCCGCCGGCCGACGGCGGCACCCCCGGGGGACGCGGTCACGCGCTGCGTCGCTCCTCGACCAGGGTCACCACGCACTCGATGACCTGCTCCAGGGTCAGCTCCGTCGTGTCCACCTCGACCGCGTCGCCGGCCTTGGCCAGCGGCGAGGTCTTCCGGCCGGAGTCGGCGGCGTCCCGCTTGACGAGGGCGGCCTGGGTGGCGGCCAGGTCACTGGCCTCCTTGCCCTTCAGCTCGCCGCTGCGGCGGGCGGCCCGCGCCTCGGCGGACGCCGTCAGGAAGATCTTGAGGTCGGCGTCGGGCAGCACGGTGGTGCCGATGTCACGGCCCTCGACGACGATGCCGGCCGGCGCCTCGGCGGCGATGGACCGCTGCAGCTCGGTCAGGCGCGTGCGCACCTCCGGGACGGCGCTCACGGCGCTGACCGCGGAGGTGACCTCCTGGGTGCGGATGGGGCCCGCGGCGTCGGCACCGTCGACCGTGATGGTCGGCGCGGACGGGTCGGTGCCGGAGATGATCTCGGGCTTGCCCGCGGCGTCGGCGACGGCCGCGGCGTCGTTCACGTCGATGCCGTTGCTCAGCATCCACCAGGTGATCGCGCGGTACTGCGCGCCGGTGTCCAGGTAGCGCAGGCCGAGCTTGGCCGCGACGGCCTTGGACGTGCTGGACTTGCCCGTGCCGGAGGGGCCGTCGATGCCGACGATGACTGCTGCCGGAGCGGTCCGGGCGGCGGTTTCCACGGTGTCAGACACCTTCCTTGTGCACGGGGTGGGAGTACGGGCGGCTTTTACCAGCCTGCGACAAGGTTACTGGCTCGCGGAGGCGGCCCGGGCCGCGGCCGGGTGAGCCCGGGCCCGTCAAGGGCGCGAGCGCCCTTGACGGGGCTACTGGCGCAACGACCAGCCCTGGTCGCGGAGGGTCGCCGTCAAGGACCCCACCGCGCCCGGCTCGACCATGAGCTGGATCAGGCCCGCCTGCTGGCCCGTCGCGTGCTCGATGCGGACGTCCTCGATGTTCACGCCCGCCCGGCCCGCGTCGGCGAAGATCCGGGCGAGCTCGCCCGGCTGGTCGCCGATGAGGACGGAGACGGTCTCGTACGCGGCGGGAGCCGCACCGTGCTTGCCCGGGACCCGGCTGCGGCCCGCGTTGCCGCGACGCAGCACGTCCTCGAGGCCGGCGGCCCCCTCGTCGCGCTTGCGGTCGTCCGCGGCCTCCAGGGCGCGCAGGGCCCGTACCGTCTCGTCGAGGTCGGAGGCGACGGCCGCGAGGATGTCGGCGACGGGGCCGGGGTTGGCGGAGAGGATCTCGACCCACAGCCGGGGGTCGGAGGCGGCGATCCGGGTCACGTCGCGGATGCCCTGGCCGCACAGGCGCACGGCCGTCTCGTCCGCCTCCTCCAGGCGGGCGGCGACCATGCTGGAGAGCAGGTGCGGGGTGTGCGAGACGAGGGCGACGGCCCGGTCGTGCTCGTCGGCGTCCATGACGACGGGGACCGCCCGGCACAGGGCGACGACCTCGAGGGCGAGGTTGAGGACCTCGGTGTCGGTGGCGCGGGTGGGCGTGAGCACCCAGGGGCGGCCCTCGAAGAGGTCCGCGGTGGCGGCCATGGGGCCGGAGCGCTCGCGGCCGGCCATCGGGTGCGTGCCGAGGTAGCGGGAGAGGTCGGCGCCGAGGGCCTCCAGCTCGCGCCGCGGGCCGCCCTTGACGCTCGCGACGTCGACGTAGCCGCGGCCGAGGCCGTCCCGGATCGCCCCGGCGAGCGTGGCCGCGACGTGCGCCGGCGGCACCGCGACGATCACCAGGTCGACCGGGCCCTCGGGCGCCTGGTCGGTGCCGGCGCCGCGGGCCGCGGCCGTCCGCGCCGCGTCGGGGTCGTGGTCCCTGAGGTGGACGTGGACCCCGCGGCCCGCGAGGGCGAGCGCGGCGGAGGTGCCGATCAGTCCGGTGCCGATGACGAGGGCGGTTCTCACTGAGAGTCCTTGCGAGGTGCGTGGAGCGTGACGGAGAGCGGGCCGGGCCAGCCTATCCAGCCGCTCCGCCGGCCGTGCGGGGCGGGCGGCCCCGCGGGGCCCGGGGCGGGCGCCCTGCGGGACTGCCGGGCCCGCGTCCGGTAGAACCGTGCACATGATCTACCACGTGGTGCCCCTGGACGACTGGCTGGCCGTGCCCGACCGCCCGTACTCCCCCGCCTCCCTCTCCGAGGACGGCTTCGTCCACTGCTCCCCCGACGAGGAGACGACGCTCGCCGTGGCCACGGCCTTCTACAGGGACGTGCCCGGCCCGCTGATGGTCCTCCTGATCGACGAGCACAAGCTGGACGTCCTGGTCCGCTGGGAGGACGCGGACCCGGCCCCGCCGCCCGGCGTGGCCCCGGGCACGCAGTTCCCGCACGTCTTCGGGCGGATCAACCGGGACGCCGTGGAGGGGATGATGGAGATCCAGCGCGACGAGGCGGGCCGCGCGACGGGGCTGGCGGTGTGGTCGTGACGCCCGTGCCCCCGGTCACCCCGGCCGCGCTGGTCACCGAGCACACGGTCTACGCGTGCGTGATGGGCTCGCGCGCCTTCGGGCTGGCCACGGAGGCGAGCGATACGGACCGGCGCGGCGTGTACGTGGCGCCGACGCCCCTGTTCTGGGGTTTCGAGAAGCCTCCGCCGCACGTGGAGGGACCGGCCGAGGAGCAGTTCTCCTGGGAGCTGGAGCGCTTCTGCGAGCTGGCGCTGCGGGGCAACCCGAACATCCTGGAGTGCCTGCACTCCCCGCTCGTCGAGCAGGCCGACGACACGGGCCGCGAGCTGCTGGACCTGCGGGGGGCGTTCCTCTCCCGCAGGGTCCACCGGACGTACGCGGGCTACGCGGCGGACCAGCGCAAGAAGTTCGCGGCGGACGTGCGGGCGCACGGCGCGCCGCGGCGCTGGAAGCCCGTCATGCACGCGTTGCGGCTGCTGATGTGCGGCCGTGACCTGCTGCGGACGGGGTCGCTCGTGCTCGATGCCGGCAGCATGCGCGAACCGCTGCTGGCCGTGCGCCGGGGCGAGGTGCCCTGGCCCGAGGCGGAGGCCTGGCTGAACCGCCTGACCGAGGAGGCCGGGGAGGCGGCCCGCACGAGCCCCCTCCCCGAGGAACCCGACCACGCACGCGTCGAGGACTTCCTGATACGCGTACGCCGCGCTTCGGCGGGGGCGGGCTAGACGGCCGCGCGTGACCGGTGGTGCCGGGCCGGGGCCAGGCCCCGGCCCGTACCGGGACCGGCTAGAGGTCGACCTCGCGCATCAGCATGCCGACCTCGGTGTTCGTCAGGCGGCGGAGCCAGCCGGACTTCTGGTCGCCCAGGGCGATCGGGCCGAACGAGGTGCGGACCAGCTTCTCGACGGGGAAGCCCGCCTCGGCGAGCATGCGGCGCACGATGTGCTTGCGGCCCTCGTGGAGGGTGACCTCGACCAGGTAGTTCTTGCCGGTCTGCTGGATGACGCGGAAGTTGTCCGCGCGGGCGTAGCCGTCCTCCAGCTCGATGCCGTTCTTGAGCTGCTTGCCGATGTCGCGCGGCAGCGGGCCGGTGATGGCGGCGAGGTAGGTCTTCTGCACGCCGTAGCGCGGGTGCGTCAGACGGTGGGCCAGCTCGCCGTGGTTGGTGAGCAGGATGATGCCCTCGGTCTCCGTGTCGAGCCGGCCGACGTGGAAGAGCCGGGTCTCGCGGTTGGTGACGTAGTCGCCGAGGCACTGGCGGCCGTCGGGGTCCTCCATGGTGGAGACGACGCCGGCCGGCTTGTTGAGCGCGAAGAACAGGTAGGACTGGGTGGCGACGGTCAGGCCGTCGACCTTGATCTCGTCCTTCTCCGGGTCGACCCGCAGGCCCTGCTCGGTGACGATCTGCCCGTTGACCTCGACGCGGGCCATCTCGATCAGCTCTTCGCAGGCGCGGCGCGAGCCCATGCCGGCCCGGGCCAGCACCTTCTGCAGGCGCTCGCCCTCCTGCTCGGCGCCGGGGAAGGTCTTGGGGGTCTTCACCTGCGGCTTGTTGTGCCGCTCCCGGTTGCGCTCCTCGATCTTGGCGTCGAGCTCGCGCGAGCGGGCGGGGGCGTAGCCGTGGCCGCGGGCGGGCCCGCTGCTGCGGCCGCCGGAGCCGGCCGTGGAGCTCTTGCGGGGGCCGCCCTTGGCGCCGCCCCGGGCCGCCGCACCGCGGCCGCTCGTGGGTCCGCTGGTGCGGCCGCTGGTGGGGCCGCTGCGGGTGCGCTCGGCGTCGGGGCCCACGTCGTAGCGACGCTCCTCGGGGCGCGGACGGCGCGGACGCTCCTGCGGCCTGTCGTCGCGCCGGTCCCCGGAGCGGCCGCCGTCGTAGCGCCCGCCCTCGGAACGACCGCCCTCGGAACGACCGCCCTCGGAACGACCGCCACCGTAGCTCCCGCCGCCGGCGCGACCGCCGCCCTCGGGGCGCCCGCCGCCGGAACGGCCGCCGCCCGCGCGCCCGCCCCCGGACGCCGGACGTCCTCGACCGCCCCGGTCGTCCCGGTTGCCGCTTCCGCTGTTCCTGCCGCTGCTTCGCATCAAAGTTCCGTCTTGTCGTCCGCTTCGGTGTCCGGTGCGTCCGGATCGAACGACGGCACACCTTCCTGAGTGTCGCCCTCGATCGCCTCCGCCTCGGGGAGGAAGGGCGCGAGCTCCGGGAGCTCGTCCAGGCCTCGCAGGCCCATGCGCTCCAGAAAGTAGTTCGTCGTCCTGTACAGGATCGCACCTGTTTCGGGTTCCGTCCTCGCCTCCTCCACCAGACCTCGCTGAAGGAGGGTGCGCATGACCCCGTCGCAGTTCACGCCGCGCACCGCCGAGACCTTCGACCGGCTGACCGGCTGACGGTACGCGACGACGGCGAGGGTCTCCAGGGCGGCCTGGGTCAGGCGTGCCTGCTGGCCGTCGAGGACGAACGCCTCGACGGCGTCCGCGTAGGCCGGCCGGGTGAAGAAGCGCCAGCCCCCGGCGACCTGCCGCAGCTCGAAACCGCGCCCCTGGGCGTCGTACTCCCGGGCCAGCTCGCCGAGCGCCGCGGCGATCTCGCGGCGGGGGCGCTCCAGGACCTTGGCGAGGTGCTCCTCGGTGGCGGGCTCGTCGACGACCATGAGGACGGCCTCCAGGGCGGGCTTGAGACCGAGCCCGCGGACGCCGGAGGGACCGGAGGCCCCTGCGGGGGCTTCCTCGCCCTCGTACGTCCCTGCAGTCTCCGTGCCTGCCGTCCCCGTCTCCGCCGTCTCTGCGCTCACTGTGCACTCTCCTCCGGCTCGGTCTCCGGCTCCCGGTCGAACTCGTCCGTCACCAGCGGTTCCGCCCCCTCCCCGCCCGTCCAGCTCACCGCCAGCTCGCCGAGGGCCTCGTCCTGGTCCAGGGCGACCACGCGCTCGCGGTAGAGCTCCAGCAGCGCCAGGAAGCGGGCGACGACGGTGAGGGTGTCGGGGGCGTCGCCGGCCAGCTCCCCGAAGCTGACCCGGCCCGCCCGCCGCAGCCGGGCCACGACGACCTCGGCCTGCTCGCGGACGCTGACCAGCGGCGCGTGGATGTGGTCGACGTACACCTGCGGCGCCGGCCTGGGCCGCATGGCCTTGACGGCCAGCTCGGCCAGGCGCTCGGGCCCGATGCCGAGGACGACCTCGGGCAGCAGCTCCGCGTGGTGCGGCTCCAGGCCGACCGTACGGGGGAAGCGCCGCGCCTCCTCGTCCAGCCGGCCGCTGAAGATCTCCGCGACCCGCTTGTACGCCCGGTACTGCAGGAGGCGGGCGAACAGCAGGTCGCGCGCCTCCAGGAGGGCGAGGTCGGCCTCGTCCTCGACGTCGGCGGCGGGCAGCAGGCGGGCGGCCTTGAGGTCGAGCAGGGTCGCGGCGACGACGAGGAACTCGGTGGTCTGGTCCAGGTCGAAGTCGGGGCCCATGGCGCGGATGTGCGCCATGAACTCGTCGGTGACCTTGTGGAGGGCGACCTCGGTGACGTCCAGCTTGTGCTTGGCGATCAGCTGCAGCAGGAGGTCGAAGGGCCCTTCGAAGTTGTCGAGCCGGACGGTGAACCTCGCGTCGGCCGAGCCTTCGGCGGCGTCGGCCTTCCCGTCGGCGGGCGCATCCGGCAGGGCCGCCGTCACCGCCGCGGTGGACTCACCGCCGTCACCCGCACCGTCACCCGCGCCGGCAGGCACCCCCGCGCCCTCGTCCCCCTCTCCCCCGCCGGCGGGCGACGCCGTACCGGGGCCGAGGCCCAGGCGACGGCGGGCCGAGGAGGAAGCTGAGGGCATCAGGGGTCCAGGTGCAGGCGGAGACGGGCCGTACGGCCAAGGGGCAGGCTACCGGCGAATGCCGCTCAGCGGCCGCGCAGGCGCCGTACGAGGATGCTCGCGTCGCCCCGCGACTCCAGGTCGGCGAGGACGACCGCGACGGCCTCCCGGACGATCCTGCCGCGGTCGACCGCGAGCCCGTGCTCACCGCGCAGCACCAGGCGCGCGTGTTCGAGGTCCATGAGCTCCTCGGCGGAGACGTAGACCGTGATCTTCTCGTCGTGGCGCTCCCGGCCGCTGGGCCGGCGGCCCGCACCGCGCCCCCGGCGGCGGCCCTGCGCGGGCGCGGCGGCCTCGCCCTGGCCCCCGGCCCGGACGGCGCCCGCGGGGCGCTCCTGCGCGGACGCGGGGCGGCGCTCGGGGGCGTTGTCCCGGTCGGCCGCGGCGGCACCGCGGCCGCCGGGCTCGCCGCCCGCGCCGGCGGCGCCGCCTTCGGGCGTGGTCTCGGAGTCACCGGCCGGGCCGGGCACCCGCGGGGCGCCCTCGCCGTTCGCCTGCCGGCGGGGGGAGGAGGACTGCAGCCCCGACCCCCCGGTGGTACGGAACAGTTCGTCGGCGCCGGGCAGACTCACTCGGCGTGACACCGGGCGAGCACCTCCCTGGCGAGCTGGCGGTAGGCGGCGGCACCCACGGAGTTGGACGCGTACGTGGTGATCGGCTCGCCCGCGACCGTGGTCTCGGGGAAGCGGACCGTACGGCCGATGACGGTGTGGTAGACGTGATCGTCGAAGGCCTCGACCACGCGCGCGAGGACCTCGCGGCTGTGCACCGTCCGCGAGTCGTACATGGTGGCGAGGATGCCGTCGAGCTCCAGCTCGGGGTTGAGCCGCTCCTGGACCTTCTCGATCGTCTCGGTGAGCAGCGCCACACCGCGCAGCGCGAAGAACTCGCACTCCAGCGGCACGATCACCTTGTGAGCGGCCGTCAGGGCGTTGACGGTGAGCAGGCCGAGCGAGGGCTGGCAGTCGATGACGATGTAGTCGTAGTCGGCGAGCAGCGGCTTGAGCGCGCGCTGCAGCGTCGACTCGCGGGCCACCTCGCTGACGAGCTGGACCTCGGCGGCAGACAAATCGATATTGCTGGGCAGCAGGTCCATGTTGGGCACGGCCGTCTTGAGGAGGACCTCGTCGGCCGACATGCCCCGCTCCATGAGGAGGTTGTAGACCGTCAGGTCCAGCTCCATCGGATTGACGCCGAGGCCGACGGAGAGCGCGCCCTGCGGGTCGAAGTCGACGAGCAGCACCCGGCGCCCGTACTCGGCCAGGGCGGCACCCAGGTTGATGGTCGAGGTGGTCTTGCCGACCCCGCCCTTCTGGTTGCACATCGCGATGATCTTCGCGGGGCCGTGGTCGGTCAGCGGTCCGGGGATGGGGAAGTACGGCAGGGGACGCCCGGTGGGGCCGATGCGCTCGCGGCGCTGCCGGGCAGCGTCGGGCGCGAGGGTGGCCGCGTACTCGGGGTCGGGCTCGTACTCCGCGTCAGGGTCGTAGAAGTGCCCGTCGGGCACGTCCTCGTAGTCGGCGAGCCGCGCGGGATCGACCCCGCCCCGGTCGCCGGCCATGGCGTTCACGTGATGGCCGTCCATGCTCTGGTGGGCTGTCGGTGTGCTCTGGATGCTCTGGTGTGCCGCGAAGGTGTGGACAGCGACGGAGCCGACAGCTTCGAGCCCCGTGGGACTCTGGCCCTGCGCAGACATTCCTGGGTGACCACCCCCGGGAGCAAATGTCGACTCATTCACAAGTCGTCCTACCTCCTTGGTGACCAGGAAACATCTAGATAGGTCAGCGTTGCACCATGCCGACGGTTGGCGACTCTATGGCGTGTCGGCGGTTCGCAGCAACACAATCCGCCGGAGACGGCACGATGTGTCGGCAATCGAACAGGCTTCTGTCAAGGGTTTGCGGCCCACAACCCGGAAGTTTCGCGGGTGGGTGACCAGGCGTGGAAACCGCTCGCAAACTGGGTGGAAACGGCCCCGGCCGGACCTTGCTGAACAAGGCCCGGCCGGGGGTGCGCTCTTGGCGTGTCGTGTTGACGACTCAGCCGAGCAGGGTGCTCAGTTCGACGAACGGCAGGCCGTGCGCCTCGGCGACGGGGCCGTAAACGACCTGTCCCTCGTGGGTGTTGAGGCCCTTGGCGAGCGCGGCGTCGCGGCTCAGCGCCTCCTGCCAGCCGCGGTTGGCCAGCTCCACGATGTAGGGCAGCGTGGCGTTGGTCAGCGCGTAGGTGGAGGTGTTCGGCACCGCGCCCGGCATGTTGGCGACGCAGTAGAAGACCGAGTTGTGGACCTCGAAGGTCGGATCGGCGTGGGTGGTCGGACGCGAGTCCTCGAAGCAGCCGCCCTGGTCGATCGCAATGTCGACAAGTACACTTCCGGGCTTCATCTTGGCGACGAGCTCGTTGGTGACCAGCTTCGGGGCCTTGGCACCCGGGATGAGGACGGCGCCGATGACGAGGTCGGCCTCGACGACGGCCTTCTCCAGCTCGTAGGCGTTGGAGACGATCGTCTGCACCTTGGTGCCGAAGACCTTGTCGGCCTCGCGCAGCTTGTTGATGTCACGGTCGAGCAGGGTGACGTGGAAGCCCATGCCGACGGCGATCTGCGCCGCGTTCCAGCCGGAGACGCCGCCGCCGATGACGACGGCCTTGCCGGCCGCCGTGCCCGGGACGCCGCCCGGCAGGACGCCGCGGCCGCCGGCCGAGCGCATCAGGTGGTAGGCGCCGACCTGCGGGGCCAGCCGGCCCGCGACCTCGGACATCGGGGCGAGCAGCGGCAGCGCGCGGTTGGCGAGCTCGACCGTCTCGTACGCGATCGCCGTGGTGCCGGACTGCAGCAGGGCGTCGGTGCACTCGCGGGAGGCGGCGAGGTGCAGGTAGGTGAAGAGGGTCTGGCCCTTGCGGAGGCGGTGGTACTCCTCCGCGATCGGCTCCTTGACCTTCAGCAGCAGGTCGGCGGTCGACCAGACCTCGTCGGCCGTGTCCAGGATCGCGGCGCCGGCCGCGACGTACTCGGCGTCGGTGATGGAGGAGCCCACACCGGCGTTCTTCTCGACGAAGACCTGGTGGCCGTTGCGCACGAGCTCATGCACGCCGGCGGGCGTGATGGCCACGCGGAACTCGTTGTTCTTGACCTCGCGGGGGATGCCGACCTTCACGTCGATCACGGTCCTTGAATCAGAGAATTACAGGCTAATCCGGAAATGCGGGGGCATACCAGAGCAGACCGCGTCGACCGCGGCCCAACCAGTCTAATGAAGGATCCTGTGCTGTCTAGCCTTGCAAAGAGCCAATTTTTTGGAAGACCACTACTGATTTCGTAGGTAACCCTCGGCCTCGGCGGGCGGGGGCACGGACGCTATGGCGCCACCCGGCCCGGCAGGGGGCCCGCCGGGCCCGGTCACCAGCAGCTCTCCCGCCGCGGCGCGGTGCTCACCGGCCGCCGCGGGGTCCCCGAGCCGCTCCAGCATGTCCGCGAGCCGCAGCAGCACCGCGGCCCGCATCCGGTCGTCGCCCGCCTGCCGCGCGCACTCCACGGCCTCCCGGCAGGTCCGCAGCGCCTCCTGCGGGCGGCCCGCGTACTCCTGCACCCGGGCGATCTCGGTGAGGGCCCGGGCGTGCCCCGGCAGGTCCCGCAACCGGCGGCACGCGGCCGCCGCCGCCCGCCAGTCGCGCAGCGCCTCGTTCCACTGCCCGGCGTAGGCGCGCACGGCGCCCAGCCGCCCGTACAGCCGGGCCTCGTCGGCGAGTTCACCGCGCGTCAGGCGCAGCTCCAGCGCCCGCCCGTACCAGTCGACGGCCCGCTGCCAGTCCCCCAGCTCGTGGTAGGAGGCGGCGATGGACTCCAGGGAGCGGCTGATCGCGTACGGGTCGCCCGCCTGCCGCGCCGCGTCCAGCGCCTCCCGGTAGCGGCCCAGGGCGGCGGGGACCCGGCCGGCCCGGGCGTCCAGGTCGCCCAGGTTCAGCAGGGCGGCCGCCTTCTCCAGCGGCATCTCGCAGCGCTGCGCCACGTCCAGGACGAGCTGGTGGAGGCCGTAGAGCTCCGGGCCCGCCTCCTCGGCGCCGAAATGGGCCGTCAGGGCCCGGGTCAGCGCGGACACCAGCCGCCGGGCGAGGGTGTCGAGGTGCCCGTCCTGCACGGCCAGCCGGGCGGCCGCCAGCAGCGCCGGCAGCCTGCAGCGCAGCCACTCGGCGGCGGTCTGCGGCGAGGCGAACCGCAGGGGCCTGGGCAGCTCCGCCAGCCGCTTGCGGGTCAGCGGGTCGTCGGTGCGGGTGGCGGCCCGGCACGAGTGCAGCTGACGGACCGTCCGCTCCAGCATCCGCGCCCGGGCCAGCTCGATCTCGGCCGGGCGCTCCTGGGCCGCCATCAGCTCCCGGAGCAGCGCCGTGAGGCAGCCGGGCACCCGGTACTGCGGGGACAGCGAGCCGGTGGAGGGCTCGGGCCGCAGCAGGCCGCGGGCCTCGAAGTCCTCCAGGGCGGTCTGCGCGGCGGCCACCGAGCAGCCGGCCAGCGCGGAGGCGGTGTGGGCGTCGACGGCGCCGGCCGGGGCCAGCGCGAGCAGCCGCAGGATGCGGGCGGAGGGCACGGGCAGCGCCTCGTGGGCGAGCCGGAAGGCCCGGGCCAGCGAACGGCCCGCGACGTCGAGGCCGTCGCCGGGCGGCAGCTCCCGCAGCCGGGTGACCGCGTCGACCACGGACAGCTTGGACAGGGCGGCGAGCCAGCCGCCCACCAGGACGAGCGCCGCGGGCTGCCCGCCGCACTCCTCCACCACGGCCTGCGCGGCGGCCGGGTCGCACGTGATGCGCGTGGGGCCCGCGAAGCGCTCCAGGAGCTCGACGGCGGAGGCCGTGTCGAGGCCGCCCAGGGTGCAGGGCCGCACGTCGGGCACGCCGGTCAGCGGGCCCCGCGAGACGGCCACCACCAGGCACTCGGACTTGTCCGGCAGCAGCGGGTCCACCTGCTCGGCGCCCGCGGCGTCGTCGAGGACCAGCAGCGCCCGGCGGCCGCGGAGGGCGGCGCGCACCGCCTGCGTCAGCTCGTCCTCCTCCGCCCCCGGGGGAACGGGCTCGCCGAGCGCGGCGAGCAGCGCGCGGGCGGTCCGCTCGGTGGGGACCGGCGAGCCGTCGGTCTCGGTGAGCCGGGCGCGCAGCACGCCGTCGGGATAGCGGCCGGCGAGCTGTTCGGCGAGCTCCTCGGCCAGGGCCGTACGGCCGGAGCCGGGCCGTCCGGCGATGAGCAGGACCCGCCCGCGCCCGCTCTTGCGGCCGGCGAGGGTGTCCAGGCCCGCGCGCACGATGTCGGCGCGCAGCTCCTCCAGCTCCCGGCGGCGCCCGACGAACCCGGGCAGCGCGAAGGCCGCCGCGCGGGCCGGGGCACCCGCCGCCGGAACGGACAGCCGCCGCCCCGGCGGCACCGCCGCCGTCCCGCCGCCGGTCTCCACCGCCCGCTCCGCCACGGGGCACACTCCCGTCCACCTGCCACGCACGAGCCCGCCGCGGCCGCGGTCGAGCACGCGACGAGCCTAGTTCACGGCCCGGCACGACCCGGTGAGTCCCGGCCGCCGCTGCCGAAGATCACCTATTCGGTTCTCCTGATGGTGGGACGATCCGAGCGCGCCGCCTGTCTCGTACGCGGGCCGGGGCACCCGCAAAGGCATCCCGCCGCGACGGCGCAACCACGGCGGCGAGGGTCCGGCGGAATCCACGACGGCCGTGGCTGCCGCGGGCCCGAAGGCGGCGCTACGCCTCGAACGGCCGCGCGGGCCACTCCGCATCCGCCGGGCGCAGCGCGTCCAAGCCTTCGCCCGCCAGTGCCGCGGAGAGCGAGAGGACGCCGACGACCAGGGCGTTGTTGTGCAGCTCGCCCGCGAGGATGCCGCGCACCAGCTCGGCCAGCGGCACCCGGTCCAGCTCCATGTCGAGCTCCTCGTGCTCGACCTCGAAGCGCTCGCCCTCGACGTCGGAGATCTCGCGGGCCAGGAAGACCCGCACGGCCTCGTCGCAGCCGCCGGGGGTGGTGTAGACGTCGGTCAGCACCCGCCAGTCCTCGGCCTTGACGTGGGCCTCCTCGTACAGCTCGCGCTGGGCGGCGTGCAGCGGGTTCTCGCCGGGCACGTCGAGCAGGCCCGCGGGGATCTCCCACAGCTTCTGCCGGACGGGGTGGCGGTACTGGCTGAGGACCAGCACGCGGCCCTCCTCGTCCAGGGCGAGGACGGCGACGGACCCCGGGTGGACCTGGTAGTCGCGCTTGACGACGGTCCCGTCGGGCATCTCCACCTCGTCCGTGCGGACGCTGGTCTTGTTGCCGGTGAACGGGGTCTGCGTGGCGATGACCGGCCACTCGGCGGCGGTGTCCTTGATGCCCATGTACGTCCTCCAGAAATGCGGAAACCGGGGTGAGGGCTTCCGTGCGGAAACCTTCACCCCGGTCAACCGTATAGGTCAGCCCTGCTGGCGCTCGACGGCCGCCTTCACCAGGCCCGCGAAGAGCGGGTGCGGGCGGGTCGGGCGGGAGCGCAGCTCCGGGTGGGCCTGGGTGGCCACGAGGTAGGGGTGCACCTCGCGGGGGTACTCCACGTACTCCACCAGCTTGTTGTCCGGGGAGGTGCCCGAGAAGACCAGGCCGGCCTTCTCCAGCTCGGCGCGGTAGGAGTTGTTCACCTCGTAGCGGTGACGGTGGCGCTCCTCCACGTAGGGCTGGTCGTCGTAGACCTCGCGGACGATGGAGCCCTCGGCGAGCTTGGCCGGGTACATGCCCAGGCGCATCGTTCCGCCCATGTCGCCCTCGCCGGCGACGATGTCCAGCTGCTCGGCCATGGTGGAGATGACCGGGTTGGCGGTGGCCGGGTCGAACTCGGTGGAGTTCGCGCCCTCGATGCCGGCCAGGTTGCGGGCGGCCTCGATGACCACGCACTGCAGGCCCAGGCACAGGCCCAGCAGCGGCACCTTGTTCTCGCGGGCGTAGGTGATCGCGCCGACCTTGCCGTTCACGCCGCGGTCGCCGAAGCCGCCGGGGACGCAGATGGCGTCGACGTCGCCGAGCTGGGCGGCGGCGCCGGCCGGGGTCTTGCAGTCGTCGGAGGCGACCCACTTGACCTTGACCTTGGCGCGGTTGGCGAAGCCGCCCGCGCGGATGGCCTCGGTCACCGACAGGTAGGCGTCGGGCAGGTCGATGTACTTGCCGACCAGCGCGACCGTGACCTCGTGGGAGGGGTTGTGGACGCGGTCCAGCAGGTCCTCCCACTGGGTCCAGTTCACGTCGCGGAAGGGCAGGTCCAGCTTGCGCACGACGTAGGCGTCCAGGCCCTCGGTGTGCAGGACCTTCGGGATGTCGTAGATCGACGGGGCGTCGATGGCGGCGACCACGGCGGCCTCGTCGACGTCGCACATCAGCGAGATCTTGCGCTTGATGGCGGTGGGCACCTCGCGGTCGGCGCGCAGCACGATCGCGTCGGGCTGGATGCCGATGTTGCGCAGGGCGGCCACCGAGTGCTGGGTGGGCTTGGTCTTCAGCTCGCCCGAGGGGCCGATGTAGGGCAGGAGGGAGATGTGGACGACGAAGACGTTGTCCCGGCCGACCTCGTGGCGGACCTGACGGACCGTCTCCAGGAACGGCAGCGACTCGATGTCGCCCACCGTGCCGCCGACCTCGGTGATCACGACGTCGACGTCGTCGGTCGCCATCCGGCGGATGCGGTGCTTGATCTCGTTGGTGATGTGCGGGATGACCTGCACGGTGTCGCCCAGGTACTCGCCGCGCCGCTCCTTGGCGATCACCGAGGAGTACACCTGGCCGGTGGTGACGTTCGCGCTGCCGTCGAGGTCGACGTCCAGGAAGCGCTCGTAGTGACCGATGTCCAGGTCGGTCTCGGCGCCGTCGTTGGTGACAAACACCTCACCGTGCTGGAAGGGGTTCATCGTGCCCGGGTCTACGTTGAGGTAGGGGTCGAGCTTCTGCATCGTGACCCGCAGTCCCCGGGCCTTGAGCAGCGCGCCCAGGCTGGAGGCCGTCAGTCCCTTGCCGAGCGAGGAGGCGACACCCCCCGTGACGAAGAGGTGCTTGGTCGTCGTGGGCTTAGCGGCAATGGCCAAAGGGGGGCTCCCGTGGTCGCGAGTGGAGGGTGCGTACCGGCGCCCACCCGGGGTTTTCGGGGGTGCCGTCGCTGCGGTTGGGGGGTCTTGCGCCCACCGGTCCACGGGGTACCAGGGTATCAGCGCCCCGGCCCGGCCGCGCCCGCCGACGCGTCCGGGCGCCCTGTGTGGCCCTGCGTGGCGGCCCTGTCACAGGCCACCCATTCGGCTCAGATTCGTCCTCCAACCGTCGCGCGTCGCACCAACTCCGCGTCGTATCCTGCTCGGACACATGCAACGAGCCGGCCGGCACGGCATCATCCCGCCCTCCCCCAGCCACCTCCCCACAGCTACCGCTGGAGGTGCTTCCAAGGGAGACGCACCATTCCGGAACAGAGCTCGTCTAAAGATCGCTTGACCGCAAGAGGGACCCCTGCCGGGGTCATGTGGCGCCGTTCGACTGGAGATGACGTGGCCGGGCGTATCGAGGATTACGCACTCATCGGCGATATGCAGACCGCCGCCCTTGTCTGCCGGGACGGCACGGCCGACTGGCTGTGCCTGCCCCGATTCGATTCCCATGCCGCGTTCGCCGGTCTGCTCGGCACGGAGGAACACGGCTTCTGGCGGGTCGGCCCCGCCCACCCCTCGGGCGCGGCACCGCCGCCCGCGGACCGCCGCCGGTACCGGGGGGACTCCCTCGTGCTCGAATCCGAGTGGGACACCGCGCGCGGCACGGTCCGCGTCATCGACTTCATGCCGCCGCGCGACGGCGCGCCCCAGCTGATCCGGATCGTGGAGGGCGTCAGCGGGCGGGTGCCGATGCGCTCCGCGCTGCGCATGCGCTTCTCCTACGGCCGGGTCGTGCCCTGGGTGCACAAGGTCGGCGACCGCACGGTGGCCGTCGCCGGCCCCGACTCGGTGTGGCTCGACACCACCGCCGACACCTTCGGCAAGGACCTCACCACGTACGCGGACTTCACCGTCTCCCCCGGTGAGCGCGTCGCCTTCACCATCAGCTGGCAGCCCTCGCACGGCGAGCCGCCCGCCCTGCCCGACCCCGAGGGCTCGCTGGAGGCCACGGAGGAGTTCTGGCGCGAGTGGGTCGAGCACTGTACGTACCACGGGCCCTACCGGGACGCCGTGGTCCGCTCGCTGATCACGCTGAAGGCCCTCACCTACGCGCCGACCGGCGGGATCGTGGCCGCGCCCACCACCTCCCTGCCGGAGGAGATCGGCGGCGTCCGCAACTGGGACTACCGCTACACCTGGCTGCGCGACGCGGCGATCACCCTCTCCTCCCTGCTGCGCACCGGCTACCGCGAGGAGGCCCGCGCCTGGCGCGAGTGGCTGCTGCGCGCGGTCGCGGGCGACCCGGAGAACCTGCAGATCATGTACGGCATCGCCGGCGAGCGCGAGCTGGGCGAGGCCGAGCTGCCGTGGCTGCCCGGCTACGAGAACTCCACGCCCGTCCGGGTCGGCAACGGCGCCGCCGACCAGCTCCAGCTGGACGTCTACGGCGAGGTCACCGAGGCCCTCCACCTGGCCCACATGACGGGCCTCGCCCGCAACGACTACGCCTCGCTGCTGCAGCTGCGCCTGATCGGCTACCTCGAGGACCACTGGAACGAGCCGGACGAGGGCATCTGGGAGGTCCGCGGCCCGCGCCGCCACTTCGTGCACTCCAAGGTGATGGCCTGGGTGGCCGTCGACCGCACCATCAAGCTCATCGAGTCCGGCGACGTGGACGGGCCGCTGGAGCGGTGGCGCGAGCTGCGCGACGACATCCACCGGGACGTGTGCGAGAAGGGGTACGACAAGGAGCGCAACACCTTCACCCAGTCCTACGGGTCGAAGGAGCTGGACGCCTCCTTGCTGCTCATCCCGCAGATGGGCTTCCTGCCGCCCGACGACAAGCGCGTGATCGGCACGATCGAGGCGATCCAGCGCGAGCTGTCGACGCCGGACGGCTTCGTGCTGCGCTACCCCACCGCCGGCGAGGAGGCCGGGGTGGACGGCCTGGAGGGCGACGAAGGCGCCTTCCTCGCCTGCTCCTTCTGGCTCGCGGACGACCTGGCCATGATCGGCCGGGTCGACGAGGCGCGGCAGCTGTTCGAAAAGCTGCTGGGGCTCCGCAACGACCTGGGCCTGCTGGCGGAGGAGTGGGACCCGCGGCTGCAGCGCCAGGTGGGGAACTTCCCGCAGGCGTTCAGCCACGTGCCGCTGATCGACACGGCGCTGCGCCTGACGGCGTCCAGCGCGTTCGGGGGTTAGGGGCGGTCTTCGGGGTTCGCCCCTCGCACAGGCGGTCCGGCACCGCCTCTCTCCGCCGCAGTGGCTGATCGCCGCTGCGGCGGACACAAAGCCGGGCTCCACGCCCGGCGCCGAGCCGAACGCAGTGGTCAGCGCTTCCGCAGGCCGAAGTACAGGGCGCAGCCGCTGACCGGGAGGACCAGAACGGCCGCGGCGGCGTTCAGGCCGCCGTAGCCGCTCACGGCGACGAACGCCCCGGAGAGCGCCCCGCCGGCCGCCCCGACGAGCCCCATCAGCATGTCGGAAGCGCCCTGCACCTCGGCCCGGTGCCCGGCGTCCACCGATTCGCTCAGCAGCGTGGACGCCGCGACCGTCGCGCACGACCACCCGACGCCCAGCAGGAACAGCCCGGCCGTGACGGCCCACCGCCGGTCCCCGGCCGTCCCCGCGAGGAGCGTCGCGGCCACGTAGACGACCTGCCCGGCCAGGATGACCGGTACCCTGCCGAACCGATCCGCCGCCCGGCCCACCAGAGGCGAGAACGCGTACATGCCTGCGATGTGCAGGCTGATGGTGAAACCGACGACGCTCAGTGATGCCCCGTGGTGAGCGAGGTGCACCGGCGTCATCGTCATCACCGACACCATCACGGCATGGCCCAGGACCAGGGCGATCAGCCCGGTCAGCGCCGAGGGTGACGCGGCCACGTGCCGCAGGGCGCCGCTCATTCGGGTAAGGAAGCGCGCGCCCCGCCCGGTCGTTCCGCCCGGGTTCAGCCGGGCCGCGAGCAGCATCGGGTCGGGGCGCAGCCGGGTGTGGATGAGGGCCCAGCCGAGGAGGTAGGCCACGCCCGAGAAGACGAAGGCGCCCGCCTCCTCGGGCAGCTCCACGGCACGGGCGGCGGTGGCTCCCGGACCGGTGAGGTTGGGGCCGAGGACGGCGCCGACCGTCACCGACCAGACGACCAGGGAGAGGGCGCGGGCCCGCCCGTCGGCCTCCGCGAGGTCGGTCGCCGCGAAGCGCGACTGGAGGTTGGCCGCCGTCCCCGCGCCGACGAGGAGGAGGCCCAGGAACGCGAGCGGCACCCAGCCGAGCGGGGCGGCCACCAGGACGACCAGCGAACCCGCGGCGGCGATCAGCGCGCCGAGGCCGAGCCCGGCGCGGCGGCCGCGGGACCGGGAGAGCGCCGCCAGGGGGACGGACAGCGCCGCGGCGCCGAGGGTCACCAGGGTGGTGGCGAAGCCGGCGGCGGCCTGGGAGCCGGTGAGCCGCTCCACGAGCAGGCTCCCGGACGAGATCACGGCCCCCATGCCGACCCCGATGAAGATCTGGGCGGCCATGAGGACGTTGACCGTACGGTGCTGGACGGCGGCGCGGTCGGGCAGGACGGCGGCGTCCCGGCCCGGCTCCGGGGATAAGCCGGAGGGGGCGGACTCGGAGCTCTCGGGCACGGCGGTCATGCGGGACAGCGTAGGTGCGGCGCGGTGCGGTGCATACAACGTCCGACCGTGCGGCCCGCCGCCGTGCGGCCTCGAACCTGCCGCAAGGCCTGTCTGACAACCAAGCCGGACGACCGTTAGGTTCCGGGCATGGAACACACCCCGCAGGGCACCATCACCGTCGCGCGGGCCCTCGCGCTGCCCACCCTGCGCAAGGGACTCCCCGAGGTGCTCGCGGCGGGCGACCGGCTCGACCGGCCGGTCCGCTGGGTGCACGCGGGCGAGGCCCCGAACATCGCCGCGCTGCTCAAGGGCGGCGAGCTGCTGCTGACCACCGGCCTGGGGCTGGGCAGCCGCCCCGCCGAGCAGCGCGCCTTCGTGCGTGGGCTGGCGGAGCGGGACATCGCGGCGCTGGTGGTCGAGCTGGGCGCGCGCTTCACGACGCTGCCGGCCGCGGTGGTGGACACGGCCCGCTCGTGCGGGCTGCCGCTGGTGCAGCTGCACCGGGAGGTGCCGTTCGTCGCGGTGACGGAGGAGATCCACACCGAGCTCGTCAACGAGCACTACGCGCTGCTGCGGCGCGCCGAGGAGGTGCACCGGAGGTGCACGGAGGTGCTGCTGGGCGGCGGCGGGGTGCCGGAGGTGCTGCGGCTGTTCGCGGGCTTCGCGGGCAACCCCGTGTTCCTGGGGACGCCGGACGGCCGGCTGCTGTACGCGGCGGGGCCGGAGGGCGTGTCCGGCGGGTCGGATCCGCTGCAGGTGTGGGAGGGGCTGCGGTCGGCGGGGATGGCCGGGGCGGTCGTCACCGACATTCCCGGGACCGGTCCCGGGCCGGGCGCGGTACGGGCCCGGCTGACCGTCCTGCCGGTGGACGCCCCGCTGGCGCCCGTGCACCGGATCGCCGCGGACCGTACGGCCGGGCTGCTCGCGGTCGTCCTGCTGCAGGCCCGCCAGGAGGAGGAGCTGGCCGCTCGCGGGCGCGCCGACTTCCTCTCCGACCTCGCCGAGGAGCGGGTGTCCGCGGCCGACGCGCCCGCGCAGGCCCGGGTGCTGGGCTTCAAGCCGGGTCCGGGCCCGCTGCTGCCGCTCGTGATGCGCCCGGCCGCCGATCTGGCGCCGGCGGACTGCCGGGCCGCGCTGGCCTGCTCGGTGCAGGAGGAGCTGGCCGGGGTGGGGGTGCCGGTGCTGCTGGGCGTCCGGATGCCGGAGGGGCGGGTGCCGCTGCTGGTGGGCCTGCGCGATGCGGCGGAGCGGACGGCGGTGGCCGGGCGGGTGGCCGCGGCGCTGCGGGCGGGCGCGGAGCGGGCCGGTTTCCCGGCGCCCGTGGTGGTGGCCGGGGCTCCGGCGACGTGGGAGACGGCCGGGGCGGGCCTGCGGCACGCGGCGGAGGCGGCGACGGCGGCCCAGGGGCTGCCGGACCGGCCCTGGCACGACGTGCGGCGGCTCGACGTCGACGTCCTGCTGTGGCGGCTGCGCTCCCAGGGCGACCTTGCGGCGTTCGTCGACCGGGTGCTCGGCCCGCTGATCGCGCACGACGCCGCCTCCCGGCCGGCGCTGCTGCCCACCCTGACCGCCTACCTCGCCCACGCGGGCCGCAAGGCGGAGACCGCGCGCGAGCTGCACCTCAACCGCCAGACGCTCTACGACCGGCTGGCGCGGATCGGCCGGCTCCTGGGCGCGGACCTGGAGGACCCGGAGACGGTGCTGTCCCTGAGCCTCGCACTGCGTGCGCGGCGTCATACGGAATGGATTTGACCTGCGCAGATGTACCGGGCTCTACTCGAACGGTGACCGGAATGAAGAAGAATGCGGCAGTCGGCGTCGCCGCGGCGGACCGCGAGGACCTGCGGGCGGACTGCGGCAGCTGCTTCGCGCTGTGCTGCGTCGCGCTGCCGTTCGTCGCCTCGGCGGACTTCGCCGTGACCAAGGACGCGGGCAAGCCGTGCGGCAACATCCAGCAGGACTTCCGCTGCGGCATCCACACCGAGCTGCGGCAGAAGGGCTTCTCCGGCTGCACCGTCTACGACTGCCAGGGTGCGGGGCAGAAGGTCTCCCAGGTCACCTTCGGCGGCCGGGACTGGCGGCAGGACCCCGGGACCGCCCGGCAGATGTTCGCCGTCTACCCGGTCATGCGGCAGCTGCACGAGCTGCTCTGGTACCTGGCCGAGGCCCTGACCCTGCCCGCGGCCCGGCGGCTCCACGCCGAGATCCGGCGCGTGCACGACGCCGTCGAGCGCCTGACCCACGAGAGCCCCGAGGCGATCCTGGAGGTGGACGTGACGGCGCGCCGGATGGAGGTCGGCGAGCTGCTGCAGCGCACCAGCGAGCTCGTACGGGCGCAGGTCCCCGGCAAGAAGAAGAACCGGCGCGGGGCCGACCTGATGGGGGCCCGGCTGCGCGGCGCCGACCTGCGGGGCGCCAACCTGCGCGGCGCGTACCTGATCGCCGCGGACCTCGGCGGCGCGGACCTGCGGACCGCCGACCTCCTCGGGGCCGACCTGCGCGACGCGAACCTCGCCGGGGCCGACCTGACCGGGAGCGTCTTCCTCACCCAGGCCCAGCTCAACGCGGCGCGGGGCGATGCGGGCACGAAGCTGCCGGAGGCGCTGAGCCGGCCGGCGCACTGGGGCCCGGCCGCCTGAGACGTCGCACCCGGAACCTCGCGCCCGAAACGTTCCGCCTGCGAGAGGCGGGGGCGGGCTATCCGCCTGCAGCCAGCTCGTCGTAGACGCTGAGGACGTGCGCGACCGTGTCGTCCTCGGTGGGCCAGGTGGCCGCCTGGGCCCGGCCGGCCGCGGTGAGCTCGGCGCGGCGGGCCGGATCGGCCAGCAGGCGGGCCACCGCCCCGGCTAGGGCGGCGGAGTCGCCGTAGGGGACGAGCTCGGCCGCATCGCCCACGAGGTCGGGGACGCCGCCGACGGCCGTGGCCACCAGGGGGACGCCCGCGTGCAGCGCCTCCTGGGCGAGCAGGGAGCGGGCCTCCCAGCGGCTGGGCAGGATCGCGAGGTCGGCCGTGGCGAGCAGCTCGGGGACGTCGTCGCGGCGGCCCACCAGGCGGACCGGGAGGTTCTCCTCCTCGATGCGGCGCTGCAGCAGCGGCCGCTCGGGGCCCTCGCCCGCCACGATCAGCAGCGGCTCGGGATCCAGCTCGCGCCAGACGCGGGCCGCGTCCAGCAGGACGCCGTGGCCCCGGCCCGCCTCCAGACGGCCGACGGTGACCAGCAACGGGCGGGCCACCGCGCCCAGTTCGGCACGGGTCTTGTCGCGCGGCTCGTCGTCGTCCGGCGCCTGGCGCGGGGCGGGCACGGCCACCGGGGCCAGGCGGGCGTCGCGCGCGCCGCGCAGCCGGGCCCGGTCGACCAGCTCCGAGGTCACCCCGAGGACGACGGCCGCGGCGCGGGCCGCCCGCCGCTCCATCAGCCGCAGGAACCGGCCGCGGGCGCCCTCCTCGTGGCACGTGGTGTGCCAGGTGACCACGAGGGGGGTGGTGCGGCCGCGGAGCGCCAGGGCGGCGAGGACGGCGGAGCGCAGGCCGTGCGCGTGGACCACGTCGGCACCGGCGCTGGCCGCGCGGATGCCGGCCACCGCCAAGGCGTCCGGCCGGGCCCACAGCGGGGCGAAGGCCGCACCCGCGGACGTGAATCCGTACCCCTCGCCCGTCTGCTGCGGCGCACAGACCGTCACCTGCAGCCCGCGAGCGACCAGCCCGGCCGCCAGGGAGCGCACGTGCGCGCCGCTGCCGGCTCCCCCGCTGCCCAGCACTTGCACCGCGTGCAGGGACGGCCGCCCGTGGGGCGCGGGTGTACTGCTCACGCGGGGGGAACTCCTGATTCGGCGTCGGCGTCGGCGTCGGAGAGGCGTACGGCGCAGTGCTGCCGCCCAGGATGCCAGCGTCCGCCGACATCACGGGACCACCGTCTCGCGGGTTGAGCTCCCTACCTCGCCCGCGCATCCGCGGATTCACTCACATAGGTGATTTCTCGCGTCCATCGCCACGGCCTCCGCCACCAGTGCGGCGGCGTGCGGGCAAGCCCGGCACGGCCGTTGCCGGCCACGACGGCGAGCCCAGGCCCCGCCCCCGAGCGCGTGGCCGCCGGTGGCGCCGGGCACCGTCCGCTCGGCCGGATCGTCCGCGATCAGCCCGGCCGCCGCGGCCATCGGGCCGGCCGCGCCCGCCGCGGCCATCGGGCCGGGCGGGGCCCGGCGCGGCCATCGGGCCGGGCGGGGCCCGGCGCGGAGAGCACCGGCACGGCCCCGGCGGCCCTTCCCGGCCGTACGTCCAGCAGGTCGGCGAGGTGGGCGGAGCCGGCGATCCCCACCGCGGCGAGCACCTTGCCGAACGGCCGCTCCTTGACGGCCGCCGCCCGGCCCCGAAGAGCTTCGGCCCCGCTGGTCACCTCGCCCCGCCGCAGGGCGCCCAGGTGCGCCCGGAACCCCCGCCGGGGATCCCCGGCGCCCACGAAGTCGTCGTGGGCCCCGCAGGCTCCGGCCGCCACCACGGCCGGCGCTCCGGCCGCCCGCGCCTTCGGCGGCAGAGCGGGCGTGGCCGCCAGGGCGAGCGCGGTGCCGGCGGCCGCGGCGGGGCCTGCGTACAGGTCGGCCGTGCGGCCGGCGTGGGCCGGGTGACCGGCGCCCCGCCGATGAAGAGCCGGCCCCGGCATTCGCTTCCCGCCGCAGCGGCGATCAGCCGCGACACCGCAGCCCGGCGGTGCCGGCCGGCCCTCGCCGCAGTCGGCGAACGCTCCGGCGACGGAGACCCGTGCCGGGCCGGCTCGGGCCGTGCGGTCGGGCCCGCCGACCCGGCGAACCCCGCGAACCCCGCGAACCCCGCGAACCGCAGAGCGTCACGCACCCCCGCCGGAGGCGCCCCGCGCTGTTGCGAGGAGCTCTTCCGCGTGGGCGCGGGCCAGTTCCGAGTCCTCCTGGCCGGCCAGCATGCGGGAGAGTTCGCGGATGCGGTCCTCGCCCTCCATCGCCTGGACGCCGCTGCGCGTCACCGACCCCTCGTGGGTCTTCTCCACCACCAGGTGCCGGTCGGCGAAGGCAGCCACCTGCGGGAGGTGGGTGACCACCACGACCTGGGCCGTCCGCGCGAGGCGCGCGAGGCGGCGGCCCACTTCGACGGCCGCCTTGCCGCCGACGCCCGCGTCGACCTCGTCGAAGAGGTACGTGGGCACGGGGGCGGAGCCCGCGAAGACGACCTCCACGGCGAGCATGACGCGCGAGAGCTCACCGCCGGACGCGCCCTTGGCGATGGGCCGGGGCAGTGCGCCGGGGTGGGGCGCGAGGAGCAGTTCGACCTCGTCGGCGCCGTGCGGGCCGTAGGCGACGGCGCGGCCGCCGACCTCGATGCCGCTCTCCGCCTCCGCCTCCGCGACCTCGGTCTGCCGGATCGAGAAGCTGACGCGGGCGTGCGGCATGGCCAGCTCCGCGAGTTCGGCGGTGACCGCGTCGGCGAAGCGCTGTGCGGCCTCCGCCCGGGCGTCGCTGAGCGCCTGGGCGAGCCCGCCCAGCTCGGCGCGCAGCGCGTCCCGTTCGGCGGCGAGCTCCGCGATGCGCTCGTCGTCGCCGTCGAGCTCGCCGAGCCGCTCCGCGCCGCGCTCGGCCCAGGCGAGGACCTCGGCGATGTCCTGGCCGTACTTGCGCGTCAGCTGGGTGAGGGCGGCGCGCCGCTCCTCGACGGCGGCCAGCCGCCGCGGGTCCGCGTCCAGGTCGGAGGCGTACCCGGCCAGTTCCCCGGCCACGTCGGACAGCAGGATGCCGATCTCGCCGATGCGGTCGGCGAGGGCGGCGAGGGCGGGGTCGTGCGACCGTACGGCCTCCACGGCCCGGTGCGCGCCGGCGACGAGCGTGGCGGCGTCGATGCCCTCGGGGTCCTCGGGGTTCCCGGCGAGCGCGGCGTGGGCGGCGGTGGCGGCGGAGGCGAGGGCCTCTGCGTGCCCGAGCCGCTCGGCTTCGGCGGCGAGCTCGGCGTCCTCCCCCGGCAGCGGTTCGACGGCGGCGACCTCGTCCAGCCCGAACCGCAGGAGGTCGGCCTCCTGGGCGCGCTCGCGGGCCCGCGTGGTCAGCTCGGCGAGCTCGGCGGCGACGGCGCGCAGCCGGCGGTAGGCGTCGGCGTACTTGGCGAGCGGCGCGGCCACCGCGTCACCCGCGTAGCGGTCGAGGGCCTGGCGCTGCCGGGCGGGCCGCAGCAGCCCTTGCTGGTCGGTCTGCCCGTGGACGGCCACGAGGTCGTCCGCGAGCTCGCCGAGGAGCCCGACGGGCACGCCGCGCCCGCCCAGGTGCGCCCGGGAGCGTCCTTCGGCGGAGAGGGTGCGGCTGATGAGCAGGGTGCCGTCGTCGAGCTCTGCGCCCGCCTCCTCCGCCCGCAGGGCGACGGGCGAGCCGGGGTCGACGGCGAGCCGCCCTTCGACGACCGCGGACCGGGCCCCCATGCGCACCAGGGCGGGGTCGGCGCGCCCGCCGAGCAGCAGACCGAGGCTCGTGACGACCATGGTCTTGCCCGCGCCGGTCTCGCCGGTCACCGCGGTGAAACCGGGTGACAGCTCGACGACCGCGTCATCAATGACGCCCAGGGACCGGATCCGCATCTCCTCCAACACGGATACGACCATACGAGGTTCCGGGGGCCCCTCGCGACGGCCACCCCCACCGACCACCCTGGGGGAATCCCCACCACCGTTCCGGGTGATCGCTCCATGGCCGCTCCGGCCCGGTTCCGGGCACGATCGGGCCATGACCGCACGTTCCCGCACGGCAGCCCTGTTCCTGGCCTCCGCCGTCGTTCTGACCACCGCAGCTTCCACCGGCAGCGCGCTCGCCGCGCCCGCCCGTGCCTCCCTGGACGGGGCGTGGCGCATGGACGGCTACGGCACGGTCGTCTCCGTCGAGGACAGGGGCCGCAGGCTGCGGACGTACGACACCACTGCCGTCAGCTGCCTGCCGGGCTTCCGCGACGCCGCCCGTACGACCGCCCCGGGCACCTTCCAGCAGGACAAGGACGCGCCGATCACGGTGACGGCGCAGGGCCGCGACCGCGCGGTGCTGTCCTTCGGCGACAACGTCGGGCACCGCACGCTGCGCCGCCTGCCCGCCCTGCCGGCCGAGTGCCGCGACACTCCCGTTCCCGCCCCCACTCCCGCAAAGGCGGACAATCTCCGCGTCTTTGACGTCTTCTGGCAGACCTACGCCGAGAACTATCCCTTCTTCGCCCAGAAGGGGATCGACTGGAAGGACGTCCGCGAGAAGTTCCGCCCGCGGGCCGCCGCAGCGGCGGACGACACGGCGCTCTTCGAGGTCCTGAAGGGCATGATCGAGCCGCTGCACGACGGCCACACGGGCATAGTCGCCGACCCCGAGAAGGCGGAGGGGCGCTTCGGCGGCCGCCGCGAGGACACCACCATCCCCGACCGCGACGGCATGCTCCGCATGGACAAGGCCGTCAAGGAGGGCGTCGGCGTGCCCGAGGCCCGGTGGCGCACGTGGGGCGACGGCCGCATCTCGTACGCCGAACTGCCCGACCGCACGGGCTACCTGCGCATCACCGGATTCCAGGGCTACACCGAGGACGGCGGCTACGCCGAGGACAGCGCGGTCATCGACCGCGCCCTCGACGAGATCTTCACGTCCGGCCGCACCCGCGGCCCGGGCGCCCTGCGCGGCCTGGTGCTCGACCTGCGGTTCAACGGCGGAGGCTCCGACCGGCTCGCCCTGCGCGTGGCGGAGCGGCTGACGGACCGCCCGTACCTCGCGTACCTCAAGCACGCCCGCAACGATCCGCGCGACCCGCGCAAGTTCACGCCCGAGCAGCCCGTCATGGTCACCCCGCACCGCGGGCCCGTCCACACCGGCCCCGTGGCCGTGCTCACGGGCCGGCTCACCATCAGCGCGGGCGAGACGCTCACACAGGCCCTCATGGGCCGCACGCAGCCCACGCAGCGGATCGGCGAGAACACCCAGGGGTCCTTCTCCGACACCCTGGAGCGGCGGCTGCCCAACGGCTGGCGGTTCACCCTGCCGAACGAGGAGTTCCTGAGCGCACGGGATCACCGGACGACCTACGACATCACGGGCATTTCCCCGGATGTCGCCACGCCCGTCTTCACGGAGGAGGAGTTCCGCACCCACCGCGACTCGGCCCTCGCCGAGGCACGGCGGTTCGTGGCCCGCTCCCACCGCTGAGGCCCGCCCGGTGCGGCGGGACGCGCTCCCGCCGCACCGGTGGCGGACCGGCGGATCAGTGCGGCGCCCCGCGCCACCCCGCCACCGGCAGGGCGAACTTCGCCACCAGGCGGTCCGTGAAGGACGCGTGGTGCAGCCGCGCCAGGCGCACCGGCACCGCTCCCCGCCGCACCTCCACCCGCGCGCCCGCGGGCAGCTCCACCGTCCGCCGGCCGTCGCACCACAGGACCCCGTTCGGGGTCTGCGGCTGGACCTCCACCGCGAGGACCGAGTCCGGGGCGGTGACCAGCGGCTTGGCGAACAGCGCGTGGGCGCTGATCGGCACCATCAGCAGCGCCTCCACCTCCGGCCACACCACGGGGCCGCCCGCCGAGAACGCGTAGGCCGTCGACCCGGTGGGCGTCGCGCACACCACGCCGTCGCCGCCGAAGCGCGACACCGGGCGCCCGTCGACCTCGGTGACGACCTCCAGCAGCCGCTCGCGCGCGGCCTTCTCCACGGACGCCTCGTTCAGCGCCCAGTCGGTGTGCACCACGTGCCCGTCGGTGCGCACGAGGACGTCGAGCGTCATCCGCTCCTCGACCTCGTACTCCCGCGTCACCACCCGGTCCACGACCTTGTCGAGGTCGTCCCGCTCGGCCTCGGCGAGGAAGCCGACCCGGCCGAGGTTCACGCCCAGCATCGGCACGCCGGAGCGCCGCGCGAACTCCGCGCCGCGCAGCAGCGTGCCGTCGCCGCCGAGGACGACGAGGAGCTCGCAGCCCTCCAGGACCTCCGAGCAGTCGGGGCCCGCCTCGACCAGCTCGACCGCGGACGGCAGCGGCAGGTCGGCCGCCTCCTCGGCGAGGACCCGCACGCCGATGCCGCAGCGCAGCAGTCCCTGGACGACGAGCTCGGCGCTGCGGATGGCCGCCGGGCGGCCCGTGTGCGCGAGCAGGAAGACGGTGCGCTTCCCTCCGTCGTCCGTCCCGCAGCCCCCCTGTGCCGCCGTTGCTGCCTGTGCCCCTGCCTGTGCTGCTGCCTCTGTTGCTTCTGAAGTCGTCAACGCGGCCCCTCCGCCACTGCACGGTCAACGTCCGCCGGGTCCAGTTCGGGCGCTCCGGCGCGCAGCCACAGAAAGTACTCGACGTTGCCCGAGGGCCCCGGCAGCGGGCTCGCGGTCACCCCGAGCACCCCGAGCCCCAGCTCGGCGGCGCGGGCCGCGACCGCGCGCACCGCGTCGGCCCGCAGCTGGGTGCTGCGCACGACCCCGCCGCTGCCGAGCCGCTCCTTGCCGACCTCGAACTGCGGCTTGACCATGAGCACCAGGTCGGCGTCGGGCGCGGCGCAGCGCACCAGCGCGGGCAGCACGAGCCCGAGCGGGATGAACGACAGGTCGCCCACGACGAGGTCGACGGGGACGTCGTCGATCTGCTCCAGCGTCAGCTCGCGGACGTTCGTGCGGTCCTTCACGGTGACCCGCTCGTCGCTCTGCAGCGACCAGGCGAGCTGCCCGTAGCCCACGTCGACGGCGACGACGTGCGCGGCACCGGCGCGCAGCAGGACGTCGGTGAAGCCGCCGGTGGACGCCCCGGCGTCGAGGGCGCGGCGCCCCTCGACCTTCAGCCCGCGCGGGACGAAGGCGGCGAGGGCGCCGGCGAGCTTGTGGCCGCCGCGGGAGACGTAGTCGGGGTCGTTCTCGTCCTGGGTGACGACGACCGCGGCGCTGATCTCGACCTGGGTCGCCGCCTTGGTCGCGACGGCGCCGCCGACGGTCACCCGGCCCGCCGCGATGAGCTGGCTCGCGTGCTCGCGGGAGCGGGCGAGTTTACGGCGCACGAGCTCGGCGTCGAGTCGGCTGCGTCGCGGGCGGGTCACTGCCACGGGTGGTTCAGCTCCTGGTGTCGTACGAAGCGGGGGCGCCCGGGGCCGCGGACGCCCCGGACGGGCCGGGGCTCCGGTCGAGCGCGCTCAGCGCCTCCCGCAGGCCCCGGTGTACATCCTCGTACACCTCCAGGTGGCCGCTCGCGGCGAGGTGGTCGGCGTCCGCCAGCCGGACGAGCTGCGTGTCGACGGCGGGGTCGCCGGTCGGGGTGCGCACGACGCCGAGCGGCACCGGGCCGGGCCCGGTCGCCCCGCCGGCCTCGCCCGTCTCCGGATCCGCAAGGGTCTCCAGGTCCGCAAGAGCCTCCGGGGCCCCAGGAGTCTCCCTGCCTCCAAGAGTCTCCCGGTCCGCAGGAGTCTCCCGGTCCGCAGGAGTCATCGCATCGCTCATGGCTCCGACGCTACCCCGGAACGGCGCCTCTGCGGCGTACGCGGCCTGCTGCGGTACCGTCCCTGGTGATGGCGACGACCGAGGAGTGCCGCGCCGCACTCGACAGACTGGCGGAGAACCTCGCGGGAGCGAAGGGCGAACTCCGCGACGCGGCCACGCCCGACCGCTCGCTCAGCTGCCACATCACCGATCTCGACGTGACCTTCACCGGCCACCTCGTGGGCGGGCACATCCAGGACGTGGAGACGCGGCCGGGCACGCCCGAGCGACGGTCGGAGATCGCGCTGACGATGGCGGGCGACGACCTGGTGGCCCTGGTGGACGGCCGGCTGAACTTCGCGAAGGCGTGGGCCGCCGGCCGGGTCAGGGTCCAGGCGAGCCTGCGCGACGTCCTGCGGCTGCGGTCGCTGCTGTAGCGGCAGCCGCTGGGCAGCAGCTGCAACAGTCGTGGCTGCCGCAGCTGCCACGGCCCGCTCACTTCTGCAGCGCGGCGCCCGCCCTGGACCGGCGTGCCGCCGGCACCACCAGCGGCGTCCCCGTCTCCGGGTCGTCGATGACCTGGCAGCGCAGCCCGAACACCTGCTCCACGAGCTCGGCGGTGACGACGTCCCCCGGCGCGCCCTGGGCGACGACACTGCCGTCGCGCATGGCGATCAGGTGGGTGGCGTAACGCGCGGCGTGGTTGAGGTCGTGGAGGACGGCGACGAGTGTGCGGCCCTGCTCCTCGTGGAGCTGGGCGCACAGGTCGAGCACCTCGATCTGGTGCTGGATGTCGAGGTACGTGGTGGGCTCGTCCAGCAGGAGCAGCGGGGTCTGCTGGGCGAGGGCCATGGCGATCCAGACCCGCTGGCGCTGGCCGCCGGAGAGCTCGTCGACGTGCCGCTCGGCGAGGGCGTCGACGCCGGTGGCGGCCATGGACTCGGTGACGATCCGCTCGTCCTCGCGCGACCACTGGCGCAGCAGGCCCTGATGGGGGTAGCGGCCGCGGGCGACGAGGTCGCCGACGGTGATGCCGTCGGGCGCGATGGAGGACTGCGGGAGCAGCCCGAGGGTGCGGGCGACCTGCTTGGCCGGGTAGGAGCCGATGGCGGCGCCGTCGAGCAGGACGGATCCGGCGGCGGGCTTGAGCATCCGGGCCAGGGCGCGCAGCAGGGTGGACTTGCCGCAGGCGTTGGGGCCGACGATGACGGTGAACGACCGGTCGGGGATGGCGACCGAGAGGTTCTGGGCGATGACCCGCTGGTCGTAGGCGAGCGTGACGGATTCGGCCGTCAGTCGGCTCATGGTGCTGTCTCCTTGGTGAGGGGTCGTCTCCGTCGTGCTGAAGGTCCGAGGGTCGTACGGGATGCGCTGCTCACACCCGCACCCGGCCCGCTGTGCGTTCGCTGCTCACACCCGGCCCGCCTTGCGCTCCGTGAACAGCAGCCACAGCAGATAGCAGCCGCCGAGCATTCCGGTCAGCGCGCCGACGGGCAGCTGGTCGGCTCCGAAGAGCCGCTGCGAGGCCCAGTCGGCGCCGACGAGCAGGGTGGCGCCCATGACCGCGGAGGCGAGGAGGTTGGGGCCGGGCGCGCGGGTCAGCCGGCGCGCGAGCTGCGGCGCGGCGAGGGCCACGAAGCCGACGGGCCCGGCGGCGGCCGTGGCGGCGGCGGTGAGCAGCACGGCGCAGGCCATCACCACGAGCCGGGTGCGCTCGGCGCGCACCCCGAGGGCGTGGGCGGCGTCGTCGCCCATCTCCAGCATGCGCAGGGCGCGCCCGTACCCGAGGACGAGGGGCAGGAGCACGGCGACCGCGCACAGCAGGGGCCACACCTGTGCCCAGTCGCGGCCGTTGAGCGAGCCGACCATCCAGATCATGGAGCGGGCGGCGTCGACGAGGTCCGCCTTGGTCATCAGGTAGTCGCGCAGGCCGGTGAGGACGGCGGCGGCGCCGATGCCGACGAGCACGAGGCGGTAGCCGTTGATGCCCTTCTTCCAGGCCAGCAGGTAGACCGCGAGCCCGGTGCCGATGCCGCCGGCGACGGCGCCGGCCGCCACGGCGAAGGGGTCGCCGTGGAAGAGGACGATGACGACGAGCGCACCGGCCGCGGAGCCCTGGCCGAAGCCGATCACGTCCGGGCTGCCCAGCGGGTTGCGGGAGACGGACTGGAAGACCGCGCCCGCCAGCCCGAGGGCGGCGCCCGCGAGCAGGCCCACCAGGACCCGGGGCAGGCGCAGGTCGTGGACGACGATGTCCTGTGCGGGGGTGCCGCCGCCGGCGAGCGTCCGCAGGACGTCGGCGGGCGACATGGGGAAGTCGCCGGTGGCGATGAGGGCCACGGAGGCGGCCGCCGCGACGGCCAGGAGCAGCAGGACGACGAGGCCGGCGCGGGCGTCCACGCGCAGGGAGAGCCCGCCGCCGGTACGGATGGTCCGCGTCGTGCGCGCCGTTCGCTTCGTCCGTGTCATCGGTGCCGTTGATGTCGTCGGTGCGGGTGAGCTCACTGCTGGGCCACCCTCCGGCGCCGTACGAGGTGGATGAAGACGGGCCCGCCGACGACGGCGGTGACGATGCCGGCCTGGAGCTCTCCGGGCCGGGCGACGACCCGCCCGATGATGTCCGCGCCGAGCAGCAGCACGGGCGACAGGACGGCCGCGTACGGCAGGACCCAGCGCTGGTCGGGGCCGGTGAGGGCGCGCACGAGGTGCGGGACGATCAGGCCGATGAAGACGACGGGCCCGCAGGCGGCGGTCGCCGCGCCGCACAGCAGGGTGACGGCGGCCATCGCGAGGACGCGGGTGCGGGCGGGCCGGGTGCCGAGCGCGCGGGCGCTGTCGTCGCCGAGGGCCATGGCGTTCAGGGGCCGGGCGAGGGCGAAGGCCAGCAGCACGCCGGCGGCGATGAAGGGCAGGACCTGCCGGATGACGTCCGCGTTGGCGGAGGCGAGGGAGCCGACGGTCCAGAAGCGCATCCGGTCGAGCGCGGCGGAGTCCATCAGCTGGACGGAGTTGACGTAGCCGTAGAGCGCGTACGTCGCGGCGGTGCCGGCCAGGGCGAGCCGTACGGGCGTGGCGCCCCGGCTGCCGCCGAGCACGTGGACCACGACGGAGACGACGGCCGCACCGGCGAGGGCGAACCACACGTAGCCGCCGGTCGAGCTGACGCCGAGGAAGGTGATGGCGGATACGACGGCCGCCGCGGCGCCCGCGTTGACGCCGAGGATCCCGGGCTCGGCGAGCGGGTTGCGGGTGAGGGCCTGCATCACGGCGCCGGCGAGCCCGAGGGCGGCGCCGGCGAGCAGGCCGAGCAGCGTACGGGGCAGGCGGACCTCGCGCACGATGACGCCGGCCTCGCCGTGCGCGCCGTCGAACAGCCCGTGCCAGACCTGGTCCAGCGACAGCGGCTTGGCGCCGACGGCGACGCTCGCGACGGCGACGAGCAGCAGCAGACCGGTCGCCGCGAGCAGCCCGGCAGCCCGCGCGGCATTCCGCTTACGGCTTGCCGGGGGTATCTGCGGCGGCTGCGGACCGGTGTCCGCCGGGGGCTCGGGGGGACTGTCAACCAACACGACCCTTAGGTTAGCCTACCCTTAACTCCCCCCGTTCTTGCCTCATTCTTGAGAGAAGCGCACCACCATGAGCACCCCCCGCACCTCCACCAGCTCCTTCATGTCCCGCCGCGGCCTGCTGGCCGCGGGCGGCGCCCTCGGCGCAGGTGCCCTCCTGACGGCCTGCGGGGGCGGCTCGAAGGGCTCCTCGGACGGGGACTCAGATTCCGCTTCGGGCCCGTGGAGCTTCAACGACGACCGCGGCGAGACCGCGAAGGCCGATCGCACCCCGAAGAAGGTCGTCGCCTTCACCGGCACCGCCGCGGCCCTGCACGACTTCGGCGTCGAATGCGTCGGCGTCTTCGGCCCGACCATCCGCAAGGGAGGCGAGCCCGACCCCCAGGCCGGCGACCTCGACATCGACAAGCTGACCGTCCTCGGCAACGCCTGGGGCGAGTTCAGCGTCGAGAAGTACGCGGCCCTCTCCCCCGAACTGCTCGTCACCAACATGATCCAGGGCACCGAGCTCTGGTACGTCCCCGAGGAGAGCAGGAAGAAGATCCTCGGCTTCGCCCCCAGCATCGGCATCAACGTCACCAAGGTCTCCCTGACCCAGGTCATCGGACGCTACGCCGCGCTCGCCGACTCCCTCGGCGCCGACCTCAAGGCGAAGGAGGTCACCGACGCCAAGGACCGCTTCGAGAAGGCCTCCGAAACCCTCCGCAAGGCCGCCCGGGACAACAAGGGCCTCAAGGTCCTCGCCGCCTCCGGCTCCGCCGACCTGCTCTACGTCTCCGACCCCGGCGTCTACGCCGACCTCGCCTACTTCAAGTCCCTCGGCGTCGACTTCGTCGTCCCCGACAAGGTCACCGGCGGCTTCTTCGAGAGCCTCAGCTGGGAGAACGCCGGCAAGTACCCCGCCGACCTGATCCTCCTCGACAACCGCACCGCCGCCCTCCAGCCCAAGGACCTCGCCGCCAAGCCCACCTGGGCCGAGCTGCCCGCCGTCAAGGCCGGCCAGATCAGCCCCTGGCTCAGCGAGCCGCGCTACTCGCACGCCGGGTGCGCACCGCTCGTCGAGGCCCTCGCCGAGGCCGTCCAGAAGGCCAAGAAGGTCGCCTGACCGCCTGACAGGCCCAACCCAGTCGCCTGACAGGCGCACCCGAGCGAAAGGGAAACACCCGCATGGCCGGCACCACCCTCCCGTACCGCTTCTTCGACCTGGAGGTGCTCCGCACCGAGCGGATCAGCCCCGCCATGATGCGGGTCACCTTCGGCGGCAAGGAGCTCCGCGACATCGTCACCGGCGGCCGCGACCAGCGCTTCAAGCTGTTCCTGCCACAGCCCGGGCAGGACCGCCCGGTCCTGCCCGCGAACCTCGACGAGACCTGGTTCACCGAATGGCGCGCCCAGGACCCGGCCGTACGGGCCTTCATGCGCACCTACACCGTGCGGGACCTGCGGCAGGATCCGGACGAGATGGACGTCGACTTCGCCGTGCACGGCGACGCCGACGGACACGGCGGCCCCGCCACGAACTGGGCCCAGGCCGCACGCCCCGGCGACGTCGTCACCGTCCTCGCGCCCGTCGTCGAGGACAACGGCGGCGTCGACTTCCAGCCGCCCGCCGGCACCGACTGGGTCCTGATCACCGCCGACGAGACGGCACTGCCCGCCGTCGCCGGCATCCTCGCCTGGCTGCCCGCCGGCACCCCGGCCAAGATCTGGATAGAGGTCCCCCACCCGGAGGACGTCCAGGACCTGCCCACCGACGCCGCCGCGGAGATCACCTGGCTGGTACGGGGCGCGGCGGAGCCCGTCCTGAGCGCCGTCCGCGCCGCAGACCTCCCCGAGGGCACGCCCTACGCATGGCTCGCCGGCGAATCCGGCACGGTCCGCGGCCTCCGCCGCCACCTGGTCAACGACCGCGGCATCGACCGCCGCACAGTGACGTTCACGGGCTACTGGCGCCGGGGAGCCACGGAGGAGGACCTGCTGGCGGAACTGGCCTGACGAGCACCACCTCAGCTCGTCCGGCACCAACTCAGCCCGGCCCGGCACCGACTGAGTCCGTCCCGGCACCAACTCAGCTCGTCCCCGCACCAACTCAGCCCGTCCGGCGTTTGAGGACGACGCGCGGCAGCGCGGACGGGGGTCTGGGGCGCAGCCCCAGTTACGGGAAGGGGCGGGTCAGGGGAAGAACCCCCAACCCGCCCCATCCACGGTCACAGCCCCAGCCGGGCCACCACCTTGCCCGAGTCCAGCGAGCACACCCCGTCACCCGCAGCCGTCCACGCGGCAGCACAAAGCGCCCGAAGCCCGTCCACAGGCTCCCCCTCCCCCGCAAGGACGAGCGCATCACCGTCGGCGGAGGCGGTCCACCCCCCACACCGGAACCCGTCACCCACCGGCACGACCTCCGGCTGAGGAACCAGCAACCCCCGCAGATCCTCGGCCACATACGTGGGCCGGTGCTCCGGCCGCGCCGCGACCAGCTGCGCGGCCGTCGTCACGCCGGTCAGCACCAGCAGCGAGTCCACCCCGCCCACGTGCGCGCCCTCGATGTCCGTGTCGAGCCGGTCGCCGACCACCAGCGGCCGCTCCGCACCGGTCCGCAGCACCGTCTCGCGGTGCATCGGCGGCAGCGGCTTGCCGGCCACCTGCGGCGTCGCGCCCGTGGCTATCCGTACGACCTCCACGGCCGCACCGTTGCCCGGCGCGATGCCGCGCCCGCTCGGAATCGTCAGGTCCGTGTTGGACGCGAACCACGGCAGGCCCCGCGCCACGGCGTACGACGCCTCCATCAGCCGCGACCACGGCATGTCCGGCCCGCCGTAGCCCTGGACGACGGCCGCCGGGTCGTCGTCGGCCGACTCCACCGGCACCAGCCCGCGCTCGCGCAGGGCCACCCGCAGCCCCTCGGCGCCGATGACCAGCACCCGGGACCCGGCGGGCAGCTGCTCGGAGATCAGCCGTGCCACGGCCTGGGCGGAGGTGATCACGTCGGACGCCTCGGCGGGGACACCCAGCTCGGTCAGGTGTCCGGCGACCGTCTCCGGCGTCCGCGCGGCGTTGTTCGTCACGTAGGCGAGGTGCATCCCGCCCTCGCGGGCCGTCCCGAGCGACTCGACGGCGTACGCGATGGCCTCCCCGCCCGCGTACACCACGCCGTCGAGGTCGAGCAGCGCCGTGTCGTAGGCCTCGCTGAGGGCACGCTCGCTGCCGTCGGGCCGCGTACGGGCGGTCTGGTTCATGCTGTACTCGCTCCTTGTGCTGTACGTCTCTTCCACGATCATTGCTCACAGGGCCATGAGACATAACATTTCCCAATGAGCACTCCAGGCCGAGCAGGGAAAGCAGGGCAAGGACTCCAGCTCGCCCCCTTCCGTGGGCTGCGTTATGTCCCGGAGCGGGTCGGCAGCCTCGCCGCCGTCACCTCGCCACCGTACGACGTCGTCGTACGGCCCGACGGGTTGCGTCACCTGGAGACCGCCGATCCGCACAACATCGTCAGGCTGATCCTCCCCCAGGCGGCGAGCGCCGCGGACCGGCACCGGCTGGCCGCGGACACCCTCCGCCGCTGGCAGGAGGAGCACGTCCTCGCCGCCGACCCCGAGCCCGCCCTCTACGTCTACGAGCAGCGCGGCGGCGGCATACTGCAGCGCGGCCTCATCGGCGCCCTCCGCCTCAGCCCCCGCGAGGAGGGAGTCGTCCTCCCGCACGAGGACGTCATGCCGCACATCGTCGAGGACCGCGCGGCCCTGATGCGCGGCACGGGCGCCAACCTCGAACCGCTGCTCTTCTCCTACCGCGGCAACGGCAGCACGACCGGCGCCGCGGCCGTCATCGACCGCGTCACCGGCACCGAGCCGCTGCTGTCCACGACGACCGACGACGGCTACGCCCACCGCCTGTGGTCCATCACCGACCCGGACGACCTCGAAGCGATCGGGAAGGACCTCTCCCAGCAGCACGCGCTCATCGCCGACGGCCACCACCGCTGGGCCACGTATCTGCGCCTGCGCGCCGAGCAGCCGGCCCCCGGCCCCTGGGACTTCGGCCTCGTCCTCCTCGTCGACACCGCCCGCTACCCGCTGCGCGTACGGGCCATCCACCGCCTCCTGCACCGGCTTCCGGTCGCCCAGGCCCTGGCGGCCCTCGAAGGCTCCTTCCGGGTCCGCACGATCGACGGCCCGTTGCCGGAGGCGCTCGACGCGCTGGCGGAGGCGTCCGAAGCCTCCGGGGCACCCGGGGTGTCCGGAGCGTCCGGAGAAGCGGGGAACGCCTTCGTCCTGGCGGGCGACGGCCGCTTCCACCTCCTCGACCGCCCGGACCCGGAGCTGCTGGCCCGCGTGGTCCCCACCGACCGCCCGGAGGCCTGGCGCACGCTGGACGCGACGGTCCTGCACTCGGTGCTGCTGGAACACATCTGGCAGGTGCCGGACAACCCCGAGAACATCAGCTACATCCACGAGACGGCCGCGGCCGTCAAGCAGGCCGAGCGGCACGGCGGCACGGCGGTGCTGATGCACCCGGTCCAGGAGGACGTCGTCCGGGAGCTGGCGGAACAGGGCGTGACCATGCCCCGCAAGTCCACGTCGTTCGGCCCCAAGCCGGCGACGGGCCTGGTGCTGCGGAGCCTGGCCCTGAACTGACGGAAGAGACGGCGGAAGAGACGGCGGAAGAGCCGAAAGAAGAGACGAAAAAGGGCGGCGTCCCGGTACGAGGTACCGGGACGCCGCCCTCTACGTCAGCGATCAGCTCTTGTCGTCGTCGGCCTTCGGCGCCTCGGCGACGTCGCCGGACTCCTCAGCCTCCTCGGCGGGCTTCTCGACGGACTCCTCGGCGGACTCCTCGACAGGCTTCTCAGCGGCCTCGGGGGCCTCGGAGGCCTCAAGGGCCTCGTCAGCCTCGGACTCCGCCAGGGCGTCCGTGAACTCGACGCCGTCCAGCTCGGCGAGGCGGTCGGAGGCGTCCGTCTGGCCGCCCTGGTCCGCTTCGAGGGCCTTGGCGAACCACTCGCGGGCCTCGCTCTCGCGGCCGACCTCCAGCAGCGCGTCGGCGTACGCGTACCGCAGGCGCGCGGTCCACGGCTGGACCGAGCTGGAGGCGAGCTCCGGGCTCTGCAGCGTCACGACGGCGGCCTCGGCCTGGCCCATGTCCTTGCGGGCACCGGCGGCGACCAGGCGCATCTCGACCTGGCCGGCCTTGTCGAGCTTGTTGACCTCGGGCTCGCCGGCCATGGCCAGCGCGCGCTCGGGACGGCCCATGCCGCGCTCGCAGTCGGCCATCACGGGCCACAGCTCGACGGAGCCGGTCATCCGGCGGGCGGCGCGGAACTCGGCGAGCGCCTCGGAGTACTTGGCCGTCGCGTACGAGGCGAAGCCGGCGGCCTCGCGCACCGCGGCGACGCGGGAGGCGAGACGCAGCGCGATCCGCGAGTAGGCGTAGGCCTGCTCCGGGTCCTCGTCCAGCAGGTTGGCGACCATGACGAGGTTGCGGGCGACCTCCTCGGCGAGGCCCTTCGGCAGGCTCATGAGCTCCTGGCGCACGTCCGCGTCGATCTCGTCACCGGTGACGTCGTCGGGGATCGGCAGGCGCTTCACCGGCTCGCGGTCGCCACGGTCCCGGTCGCGCTCGTCACGGCCGCCGCGGTAGCCACCGGAACGGTCGTCCCGGCCACCGCGGTAGCCGCCGCCACCCTGCCGGTCGTCACGGAACGAGCGGCGCGGGCCGCGGTCGTCGCGACCGCCGCGGAAGCCACCACGGTCGTCATCGCGGCGCGGGCCACGGTCATCGCGACGCTCGTCACGGCGGAAGCCGCCACGGTCGTCGTCGCGACGGGGGCCGCGGTCGTCGCGACGCTCGTCACGACGGAAGGACGGGCGGTCGTCGCGGCGCTCGTCGCGGCCGCCGCGGAAGCCACCGCGGTCGTCATCGCGGCGCGGGCCACGGTCGTCACGGCGCTCATCGCGGCGGAAGGACGGACGGTCGTCGCGACGGAAGCCGCCACGGTCGTCGTCACGGCGCGGACCGCGGTCGTCACGACGCTCGTCACGACGGAAGGACGGACGGCTGTCGCGACGCTCGTCACGGTCGTCGCGACGGAAGCCACCGCGGTCGTCATCGCGGCGCGGAGCACGGTCGTCACGGGGGAAGGACGGACGCTCGTCGCGGCCGCCACGGAAACCACCGCGGGGACGGTCGTAGCCACCACGGTCGTCGCGGCGCGGGCCGCGGTCGTCGTCACGGCGGAAGGAGGGACGGTCGTCACGGCCGCCGCGGAAGCCGCCACGGTCGTCGTCACGGCGCGGGGCGCGGTCGTCACGACGGAAAGAGGGGCGGTCGTCGCGGCGCTCGTCGCGGCCGCCGCGGAAACCACCGCGGTCGTCGTCGCGACGGGGGCCGCGGTCGTCACGGCGGTCGTCGCGACGGAAGGACGGACGGTCGTCACGGCGGCCGAAGCCACCGCCGGCCGGACGCCCGCCACGGTCGTCGTCGCGGCGCGGGCCGCGGTCGTCACGACGGTCGTCGCGACCGCCGCGGGAGCCGCCGCGGTCGTCGTCACGGCGGAAAGAGGGGCGGTCGTCGCGACGGCCGAAGCCGCCACCGGCCGGACGCCCGCCGCGGTCGTCGCGGCGGGGGCCGCCACGCCGGTCGTCACCGCGGTCGTCACGCCGGTACGCCGGTCGGTCGTCGCGGCGGAAACCGCCGCGGTCGCCACCCGAACGATCGTCGGGGTAGTTGGTGGGCATCGACGTGACTCCTGTCTTCGGGTACCGCAGTCATTCTCGCGCAACCGGACGGCCGGCGCGCTTCGGCAGAAATACAAAAAAGGACCCTTGGTCCCAGCGTGAACGCTGGGACCAAGGGTCCTTGAAATATTGTTCGGCGGCGTCCTACTCTCCCACACGGTCCCCCATGCAGTACCATCGGCGCTGAAAGGCTTAGCTTCCGGGTTCGGAATGTAACCGGGCGTTTCCCTAACGCTATGACCACCGAAACCCTATCGGTTTCGAGCGAACAAGCACACTTTTCAATTAAGTGGTTCTGCTCAAACCAGCAACTGTTCGTTGCTTCAGAACTAACACAGTGGACGCGAGCAACTGAGGACAAGCCCTCGGCCTATTAGTACCAGTCAGCTCCAACCGTTACCGGTCTTCCACACCTGGCCTATCAACCCAGTCGTCTACTGGGAGCCTTACCCCATCAAG
>NZ_JBHSKJ010000018.1:0-171019 GCF_042657885.1 Streptomyces aureoversilis | reverse complement strand
TGATCAACGCCGCCACCGAGGACGACGCTGTTGAGGTCGGGCGTTCCATCGCCCGTAACAACCTCCTCAAGTGCGCTCTCCACGGTGAGGATCCCAACTGGGGCCGGGTGCTCTCCGCGATCGGTACGACGTCCGCCGCCTTCGACCCCGACAAGCTCAACGTCGCCATCAACGACGTCTGGGTCTGCCGGAACGGCTCCGTCGGCGACGACCGCGACCTCGTCGACATGAGCCCCCGCGAGGTGCGCATCACCGCAGACCTGGCCGAGGGCGGCGAGTCCGCCGTCATCTGGGCCAACGACCTCACCGCCGACTACGTCCACGAGAACAGCGCGTACTCCTCATGAACAACAAAGCCCGTACCGTCATCGAAGCCCTGCCCTGGCTCCGGCGCTTCCACGGCAAGACCGTCGTCATCAAGTTCGGCGGCAACGCCATGGTCGACGAGGACCTGAAGGCAGCCTTCGCCCAGGACGTCGTCTCGCTGCGCTACGCCGGGCTGCGCCCGGTCGTCGTGCACGGCGGCGGCCCGCAGATCAGTGCGCAGCTCGACCGGCTGGGCCTGGAGTCGGAGTTCAAGGCCGGCCTGCGGGTGACCACCCCGGAGGCCATGGACGTCGTCCGCATGGTGCTCGCCGGGCAGGTGCAGCGCGAACTCGTCGGACTGATCAACCGTCACGGGCCCTTCGCCGTGGGCCTGACGGGCGAGGACGCCCACACTATGACGGCCACCAAGCGCTACGCCGACGTCGACGGCGAACGCGTCGACATCGGGCTCGTCGGCGAGGTCGTGGCGGTGGAGCCGGAGACCCTGGAGGCGCTCCTGGCCTGCGGCCGCATCCCCGTCGTCTCGCCCGTCGCGCGCGGTACGGACGGCGAGGTCTACAACATCAACGCCGACCTGGCCGCGGCCGCCCTCGCGGAGGCCCTGGGCGCCGAGAAGCTGATCGTCCTCACCGACGTCGAGGGCCTCTACGCGGACTGGCCGCGCAGCACGGACGTCATCCGCAGTCTGACGGCCGGTGAGCTGGAGGCCCTGCTGCCCGGCCTGGCCAGCGGGATGGTGCCGAAGATGGAGGGCTGCCTGCGGGCCGTGCGCGCCGGGGTGGGCACGGCGCACGTCCTGGACGGGCGGGTACCGCACTCCCTGCTGCTGGAGGTCTTCACGGGCGAGGGCGTCGGCACGGCCGTCGTCCCCGATCCGCCACCGCCACCGCCCGCGACGGCCGTCGTCGCCGGGCCTGCCGGTACCGTCCGGGAGAGGGTGCCGGCATGAGCGTGCGACGGGCCCCGGCCCCGGCCCCCGGGCGACGCGGCGCCGCACTGGCGGGCCGGTGGAAGGGCGCGCTGATGGACACGTACGGCACGCCGCCGCTGGCGCTGGTGCGCGGCCGGGGCGTGACCGTCGAGGACGCGGACGGCCGCACGTACCTCGACTTCATCGGCGGCATCGCCGTCAACGCGCTGGGCCACGGGCACCCGGCGGTGGTGGAGGCGGTCGGCCGGCAGCTCGCCCTCCTCGGCCACGTGTCCAACCTGTACGTGGCCGAGCCGCCCGTACGGCTGGCCGAGCGGCTGCTGGAACTGGCCGGCCGCGAGGGGCGGGTGTTCCTCTCCAACTCGGGGGCGGAGGCCGTCGAGGCCGCGTTCAAGATCGCGCGGCGGACGGGGCGCACCCACATGGTCACCGCCGTCGGCGGCTTCCACGGCCGCACGATGGGGGCCCTGGCGCTCACGGGCCAACCCGCCAAGCAGGAACCCTTCCTGCCGCTGCCCGGCGAGGTGAGTCACGTCCCGTACGGGGACGTGGCGGCGCTGCGGGCCGCGGTGAGCGAGCGGACCGCGGCGGTGGTCCTGGAGCCCGTACAGGGGGAGAACGGCGTCGTGCCGGCGCCACCCGGATACCTGCGGGCCGCCCGGGAGATCACCGAGGCCGCCGGGGCGCTGCTGGTGCTGGACGAGATCCAGACGGGCATGGGGCGCACCGGGCACTGGTTCGCCCACCGGGCCGCGGAAGTCGAGCCGGACGTCGTGACCCTCGCGAAGGGGCTGGGCGGCGGGCTGCCGATCGGGGCCACCCTCGCCTTCGGGCGGGCCGCCGGGCTGCTGACGCCCGGTCAGCACGGCTCCACGTTCGGCGGGAACCCGGTGACGTGTGCGGCTGCGCTCGCCGTGCTGGCCACCATCGAGGCCGACGGCCTGCTGGAGCACGTACGGCGCGTGGGCGAGCGGCTGCGGGCCGGCATCGAGGCGACGGGCCATCCGCTGCTGCGCGAGGTGCGGGGAGCGGGTCTGCTCCTGGGCGTGGTCCTCACCGAGCCGGTGGCGGCGCGCGCCCAACTCGCCGCCCAGGAAGCCGGGTTCCTGGTGAACGCGCCGGTCCCGGACACCCTGCGGCTCGCCCCGCCGCTCATCCTCACCGAGGAGCAGGCGGACGCCTTCGTGGCGGCACTACCGGGGATTCTGGGCTCCTGACGCCCCGGCTTGACGCCTCGACTTGACACTCCACCTGGCCGGAAAGTTAGGTTAGGCTAACCTAAGCTTCAAGTTCTTGGGTTGCCCCCACCACGCCCCTGACCTGCACAGCAGGCGGGTGTCGGCCTCGTGGGAACGAGCAACACAACGAAAGGATGAGCATGTCGGTACGGCGCGGGGACACCGCACACACGGGGTGCGGCCCCATCGAGGACCTGGTCGGCATAGGCTTCGGCCCCGCCAACCTCGCCCTCGCCATCGCGATCGACGAGCACAACCGCCGTAACCCCGGCAGCGCGATCCACGCGGGCTTCCTCGAGCGCCAGCAGCGGTTCGGCTGGCATCAGGGCATGCTCATCGAGGGCGCCACCATGCAGGTGTCCTTCCTCAAGGACCTCGTCACCATGCGGGACCCCGGCAGCCGCTTCTCCTTCCTGCACTACCTGCAGGAGCGCGGCCGGCTCGCCGACTTCATCAACCAGAAGACGTTCTTCCCCACCCGCGTCGAGTTCCACGACTACTTCGAGTGGTGCGCGGGGGAGTTCGCCTCCGCCGTCGACTACGGCCGGGCGGCCGTCGCCCTGCGGCCCGTACGGAACGACGGCGTCACCGAGTACGTGGACGTCGTCTCCCGCAGCGTGCAGGACCCGGCCGACGAGAGCGTCCGCCGCACCCGCAACATCGTCCTCGGCACCGGCCTCACCCCGCGCGTCCCCGAAGGGGTCTCCCTCGGGCCGCACGTCTGGCACAACCGCGACCTGCTCTTCCGCGCCGCGGAGCTCGCCGACCGGCCGCACCGCCGCTTCGTCGTCGTCGGCGCCGGCCAGTCCGCCGCCGAGAGCGCCGAATACCTGCACCGCACCTTCCCCGACGCCGAGGTCTGTGCCGTCTTCTCGCGCTACGGCTACAGCCCCGCCGACGACAGCCCCTTCGCCAACCGCATCTTCGACCCCGCCGCCGTCGACCACTTCTACGACGCCCCCGAGGACGTCAAGCAGGCGCTGCTGGACTACCACGGCAACACCAACTACTCCGTCGTCGACGGCGAGCTGATCGAACAGCTCTACCGCACCGCGTACCAGGAGAAGGTCCAGGGGCGCGAGCGGCTGCGCATCCTCAACACCAGCCGGCTCACCGCCGTCGAGGACGTCCGCGGCGGCGGAGCGCGCGCAGTGATCCGCTCGCTCGCGTCCGGCGAGGACTTCACCCTCGACTGCGACGCCGTGGTCCTCGCCACCGGCTACCGGCCCGCCGACCCGCGCGAACTCCTCGGCGAGCTCGCCGGGGAATGCCTCACCGACGAGCACGGCCGGCTCCGCATCGACCGCGACCACCGCGTGATGACCACCGGGCGGATCCGCGCCGGCATCTACCTCCAGGGCGGCAGCACCGAGCACACGCACGGCATCACGTCGACCCTGCTGTCCACGCTCGCCGTCCGCTCCGGGGAGATCCGCGAGTCGCTGTTGCGCGGTGCGGGGGCCCTCGCGGGCGGCGGTGCCGGTGCCCTCGCGGGCTCCGGTGCCGGTGTCCTGGCGGACGGGGGTGCCCGGGCGGACGGGGCGGCCGCCGACGAGCTGGCGGTCCAAGTCGGCTGAGCCGCCGGGTCGGTGAGGCTGGTGGGGCGGTGCGGACCGGTGCGTCGGGGCCGTCCCCCATCCGGCCCCGGCGGTCCGGGCGGCCCGGCCGAGGCGTCCGCCTCCGCCGTGGCGGCGATCAGCCCGCGCGGCGCCGATCGGCGGTGCCGGACCGGCCGGGGCCTGTGTGGCACCGCCGGGATCCGCCGTCGTGGTCGCGCGCCGCTGCGGCGGAGGGGAAGGCCCAGGTGGCTTCGAACCACCTGGTCCGCCACCGCCACCGCCGCCGCCTGGGCCGGCCCGAGGCCCGGCCCGACCGGACCGCCGCCACATCCGTCCCCGGCCTCGCCGAGCCCGTTCGCCCTACCGCGTCCGCGCCGCACCCACCCGGCTCGCCTCCGTACCCCCTCCGCGAAAGCCGCCCGTCCGCCCCGCCGAACCTGTTCGGCCCCCACCCGGCTCACCCCGTACCCCCTGCGTGAAAGCCGCCCGTACGTCCCTCGCCCCGCTTCCCGCCTCTCCCGAAGGGATCCCCGTGCCCTCCCCGACCCTTTCCCTCGACTCCGTTCGCCTTGATGTCGCCGCCGTGCTCGGCGAGGAGCCGGCGGACGTTCCCGTCGACGAGAACCTGCAGGACCTCGGCCTCGACTCGATCCGTGTCATGACCCTCGTCGAGCGGTGGCGGGCCCACGGCAACGCCGTCGAGTTCGCCGAGCTCATCGAGGCCACTCCCACCGTCCGCGGCTGGTACGAGCACCTGTCCGCCTCCTGACCTCCCGCCCGCCCTCTCGCCCCCGCACCGCCCTAGGAGAACCATGAACCCCCGTGCCGCCCGCGGCCGTTCCGCCGTCGCCCTCGCCGGGGCCGCCGCCCTGCTGACCCTGACCGCGTGCGGCGGCAACAGTTCGAGCGCCTCCGGGGCCGGGGGCGGGGGCAAGGGGGACGGCAAGGGCCGGGTGATCGAGGCGACCAACGGCAAGGTGACCGTGCCCGCCGCGCCCAAGCGCGTCGTCGGCATCTCCTACGCCACCGGCGCCCTGCTGGACCTCGGCGTCGAGCCCGTCGGCACCAGCGCCATCGACGAGAACAACCCCGTGGAGCTGCTGCCTTCGCAGAGCGAGCGGGCCAAGAAGATCACCTCGATCGGCTCGGGCATCGAGACGAACATCGAGAAGGTCGCCTCGCTCAAGCCCGACCTGATCGTCGTCGAGGGCGCCACCGCCTTCGACTGGAACGTCAGGAAGCTCGAAGGCATCGCGCCCACGCTCTACTTCGGCATCAAGACGCCCGTCGACCTGCTCAACGCGCAGGAGAAGATCGCGCAGGCCGTAGGCAAGGAGGACGTCTTCACCAAGCTGAAGACGGACTACCGGCAGAAGGCCGACAAGATCAAGAACACCTACGGGGACAAGCTCAAGTCCGTGAACTGGGCCGTCGCCTCCTCCTACGGCAACGGCGAGTTCATCGTCGACACCCGTACGTCCTGGGTGGGCCGCATCCTCGCCGACGCCGGCGCCAAGTTCGCCAAGGCGGCCGACGACGGCAAGGAGCACGAGGTGACCTACTCCCAGGAGAAGATCGACGTCCTGTCGGACGCCGACGTGATCCTCGTACCGCGCGCGGCCGCCACCGGCGAGGTGTCCAAGGAGGTCAAGGAGCTCCAGGACAAGCCCTCCTGGAAGCTGCTGAAGGCGTCGAAGGACAACCGCGTCCTGCCGGTCACCTACGCCACCGCCGACCGCTACGGGACCTCGATCGACGTCCTCGACCAGATCGAGAAGATCCTCAAGGGTCTCTGACCCTCCCGGGTCCCCCCAGCCCCCCGCCTCATCCCCGTACCACCACCCCCCAACCTCCCCGTACCACGAACGACCCGGAAGGCCGGCATGTCAGAGGTGACCAGCGACGCAGGACGGTTCCTGGAGCTCACGCGAGCCCAGGAGGGAGTGCTGGCGGCGCAGCGGATCGACCCCGACAACCCCAGCTACAACGTCGGCCAGTACGTGGAACTCCGGGGCGCGGTGGACACCGCCGCCCTGGAGGAGGCCATCCGCCGCACCCTCGCCGAGGCCGACGGCCTGCACGTCCGGCTCGCCGAGCGCGACGGGCGCACCGTCGCGCTCCCGGTCCCCTTCGACGCCGCCGCCTGGCACCTGCCCCGCCTCGACACCACCGGCGCGGCCTCCCCGGTCGACGCCGCCGTGGAACTCGTCCGCGACCAGCTCGCCTGCCCGCCGCGCCTGGAGCCCACCGACGGCTCCGGCGCGGCGCCGGCCCTGACCGGCTCCCTGCTGGTGACCGTCGCCCCCGGCCACCACCTGTGGTTCCAGTACTTCCACCACCTCGTCATCGACGGCTACAGCGTCGCCCTCTTCACCCGGCGCGTCGCCGCCGTCTACACCGCCCTCGTCCGCGGCGAGGAGGTGCCCGCCTCCCCGTTCGAGCCCGTGGCCCGGCTCGCCGAGGCCGACGCCGCCTACCTCGCCTCCGGCAAGCCGGAGGACGACCGCGCCCACTGGACGGCCCGGCACGCCGGCCGCCCCCGCGTGACCGGCCTGGCCGAGCAGACCGCGCAGGCCTCCCGGACGTCCCTGCGCCACCGCACCAGCCTCGGGGCCGAGCGGTCCGCCGCCGTCCTGGACTGCGCCGCCGCCGTCCGCGGCACCTGGGCGGAGGCCGCCACGGCCGCCGTCGCCGCCTACCTGCACCGGATGACCGGCACCACCGATGCCGTCCTCGGCATGCACTTCATGGCCCGCAGCGCCCCGGGGACCATGCGCGTGCCGGGCATGGCCGTCAACGTGCTGCCCGTCCGCCTCGCCGTCGAAGGCACCGACACCTTCCCGGACCTGATCCGGCGCGCCGCGGGCGAACTCAAGGACGCCCGCCGCCACCAGCACTACCGCGGCGAGGACATCCGGCGCGACCTCGGCCTCGTCGGCAGCGACGAGCGGCTCCACGGGCCGATGCTCAACCTCAAGCCCTTCGACCTCGACCTGGACTTCGCCGGCATTCCCGGACACGCCGTCAACCTCGCCTCCGGGCCCGTCGAAGACCTGTCGGTGTCGGTCAGCAAGAGCCCCGACGACGTCCTCCACCTGGAGTTCGACGCCAACCCCGCGCTCTACGACGCCGCCTCCCTCGCCGCGCACGCCGAGCGCTGCACCGACCTCATGGGGCGCCTCGCCGCCGACCCCGCCCTCACCCTCGACCGGGCGCGGCTCCTCGCCGACGGCGAGTACGAGAACGTCCTGCGCACCTGGAACGCCACCGGCCACGCCGTCACCCCGGCCACCCTCCCGGGGCTCATCGCCGAGCGGGCCGCCGCCGCCCCTGACGCGACCGCCGTCGTCTTCGAGGGCGAACACCTCACCTACCGCGAACTCGACGCGCGGGCCGACGCGCTGGCCCGTACGCTCACCGCCGCCGGCGCGGGCCGCGGCACGGTCGTCGCCGTCGCCGTGCCGCGCTCGGCCGAGCTGATGACCGCCCTCCTCGGCGTCCTGAAGTCCGGCGCCGCCTACCTGCCGCTGGACACCGACTACCCCGCCGAGCGGCTCGCCGCCATGGTCGAGGACGCGGCGCCCGTCCGTGTCGTCACCGTTCCCGCCGTCCTCGACCGCCTCCCGCAGTCCGCCCGTGAAGCCGCGCTGCTGCTGGACGACACGGCCGACGTGGCGGACGCGGCCGGCGCGGCCGGCGCGGCCTCCCGCACGGAGGTCACGGCCCCCGGGCCGGACGACGCCGCCTACGTCATCTACACCTCCGGCTCCACCGGCCGCCCCAAGGGCGTCGTCGTCACCCACCGCGCCATCGTCAACCGGCTCGCCTGGATGCAGCACGCCTACCGGCTGCGCCGCGACGACCGCGTCCTGCAGAAGACCCCCGCCAGCTTCGACGTCTCCGTCTGGGAGTTCTTCTGGGCCCTGTGCGAGGGCGCCACCGTCGTCCTCGCCCGCCCCGAGGGTCACAAGGACCCCGCCTACCTGGCCCGGCTCATCGCCGACCGGCGCATCACCACCCTGCACTTCGTCCCGTCCATGCTCCGCGCCTTCCTGGAGGAGCCCGCCGCGGCCGCGGCCTGCGGGGGACTGCGGCGGGTCTTCTGCTCCGGCGAGGCGCTGCCCGGCGACGTCGTCGACCGCTGGTACGCCGCGCTGCCCGACGTGCCCCTGCACAACCTGTACGGGCCCACCGAGGCTGCCGTCGACGTCACCTACCACCGCACCGAGGCCGGTTCGGGCGTCGTCCCCATCGGCCGGCCCGTGTGGAACACGCGCCTGTACGTCCTGGACGCGGCCCTGCGGCCGGTGCCGGTCGGCGTCCCGGGCGAGCTGTACCTGGCGGGCGACCAGCTCGCCCGCGGCTACCTCGGCCGGCCCGGCCTGACCGCCTCCCGCTTCGTCGCCGACCCCCACGGCGGCGACGGCGAACGCATGTACCGCACCGGCGACCTCGTCCGGTGGGCCCCCGGCGGCGTCGTCGAATACCTCGGCCGCACCGACGACCAGGTCAAGATCCGCGGCTTCCGCATCGAACTCGGCGAGGTCGAAGCCGCCCTGGAGGCGCTCCCCGGCGTCGCCCAGGCCGCCGTCACCGCCCGCGAAGTCACCCCCGGCGGCGCGCGCCGCCTCGTCGGCTACGCCGTCCCGGCCGCCGGCGCCGGCCTCGACCCCGAGGCCCTGCGCACCGGCCTGGCCGCCACCCTGCCCGAGCACATGGTGCCCCCCGTCGTGATGCTCCTGGACTCGCTCCCCCTGAGCCTCAACGGCAAGCTCGACCGCAAGGCCCTGCCCGAGCCCGCCCCCGCCGCGCCCGCGGCGTCGCGCCCGCCGCGCACCGAGGCCGAGCGGGTGCTCGCCGCCCTCGTCGCCGAGATCCTCGGCCTGGACGCCGCCGGCGCCGACGACAACTTCTTCTCCCTCGGCGGCGACAGCATCTCCGCCATCCAGCTGGGCAGCCGCGCCCGGCAGGCCGGCTGGGGCATCACGCCCCGCGTGGTCTTCGAACGCAAGACGATCGCCGCGGTGGCGGCCGCCGCCGAGCGGCTCGACGGCGCCGCCGCCCCCGCCGACCTGCGCGAGGACGCGACCGGGCCGATGCCGGCGACCCCCATCACGGAGTGGCTGCGCGACCGCGGCGGCCCGATCCGCCGCTTCGCCCAGACCACGGCCATCACGGTCCCGGCCGACCTCGACCCCGGGCGCCTCACGAAGGCCTTCGCAGCATTGACGGAACGTCATGACGCGCTGCGGATACGGCTGGTGCCGGGCGGCGCCGGTGACGACGCCGCGCCGGAGTCCACTCCCGCAGGCGACACCGCCGTACGCGGTGACCTGCCCGGATCGACCTCCGTCACTGCCCCCGCAGGGGCCGCTTCCGCAGAGGCCCGCTGTAGCCGGTCCGCCGCCGGGTCGCCGCCTGCCCCGGTCGCCGTCGAGGGCTGTCCCGGCTCCGGTGGCTACGGTGGCGTCGACGACGCTCAGGGCGCCGGAGCCGCTTCCGCCCCCGCAGGGGCCGTTTCCGCCGACGCCCGCCGCAGCCACGCCGCCGGGCCGCAGTCAGCCCCGGTCGCCGCCGAGGGCCGTCCCGGCTCCGGTGGCTACGGCGGTATCGACGGAGCCCCCGGCTCCGGGGACTGGGCCACCGAGATCCTCCCCCTCGCCGCCGCCCCCGACGTCGTCCTGCGTCGTGTCGACCTCACCGGCACGCCCGCCGACGGGATCGACGACGTCCTGGGCCGTGAGCGGGACGCCGCGGCCGGCCGGCTCGATCCCGCCGCCGGCATCGTCCTCGCCGCCACCTGGTGCGACCTGGGCCCGGAAAGCCCCGGGCGGCTCGTGCTCGCCGTGCATCACCTCGCCGTCGACGGCGTCTCCTGGCGCATCCTGCTGCCCGACCTGCGCGACGCCTACGAGGGGCGCGAACTCGCCCCCGCGAGCACTCCGTTGCGCCGCTGGGCGCACGGCCTGAACGCCGCCGCCACCGGCGACGCCGTCCGCGCCCAGTTGCCGCTCTGGCAGGAGATCCTCGCCCCGGGCGCCGGGCCCCTGCTCGGCAAGCGGGCCGTCGACCCGGCCCGGGACACCGTCGGCACCAGCCGCACCCTCCGCCTGACCCTGCCCGCCGAGCGCACCGCGCCGCTCCTCGACCGGGTGCCCGCCACCCGGCGTGCGGGCGTCGACCACGTGCTGCTCGCCGGACTGGCCCTCGCGTTCGCCGGCCGGCAGCGCGACCTGCTGATCCGCATGGAGGGCCACGGCCGCCAGGACCACCTGGTGCCCGGCGCGGACACCGCCCGCACCGTCGGCTGGCTCACCAGCGAGTTCCCCGTACGCCTGAGCCTCGACGGCGTCGACCTCGCCGACGCCGCCGCCGGCGGCGAGGCCGCGGGGCGGGCGCTCGCCCTCGTCAAGGAACAGCTGCGCGCGCTGCCCGACGACGGCACCGGCTACGGCCTGCTGCGCCACCTCGACCCCGCCGCACGCACCGTGCTCGCCGCGTACCCCGCCCCGCAGCTGCTCTTCAACTACCTCGGCCGGTTCACCACCGACGACAGCCCCTGGAGCACCGCGGGCGACGCCTTCGCCGCGAGCGCCGACCCGGAGCTGCCCGCCCTCCACGCCCTGGAGATCGGCGCGTTCGTCCACGACCGGCCCGCGGGCCCCGAGCTGACCGCCGTCCTGACCTGGCCGGAGGGCGTCCTCGCCGAGGACGACGTGCGAGAGATCGCCGACCGCTGGTTCCGCGCCCTCGACGCCCTGACCGCCTACGCCGCACGCCCCGGCGCCGGCGGGCTCACCCCCTCCGACGTGCCGCTCGCCGGCATCGGCCAGGACGCCCTCGACCGCGTCCTGGCCGCCCGCCCCGGCACCGAGGACGTCCTGCCGCTCTCCCCGCTCCAGGACGGGCTCCTCTTCCACTCCCTCTACGAGACCGCCGCCGACGACCTGTACACCTCGGTCACCGGCCTGGACCTCACCGGCCCGCTGGACGAAGCCGCCCTGCGCCGCGCCGTCGACGCCGTGGTGGAGCGCCACCCCGCCCTGCGCGCCGGCTTCGACCACACCAGCGCCGACCGCCCGCTGCAGACCGTCGCCGGTCAGGTCACCGTCCCGTGGACCGTGCACGACCTCACCGGCACCCCGGCAGGTGCCCTTGCCGCCGCCGTGGACGCCGTCGAGACCGCCGAGGCCACCGCGCCCTTCGACCTCACCCGGCCGCCCCTGCTGCGCTGCGCCCTGCTGCGCACGGGCGACGAACGGCACCGCCTCGTCCTGACCCGCCATCACATCGTGATGGACGGCTGGTCCACGCCCGTCATGCTGCGCGAGATCATCAGCGCCTACGCGGCCGGCGGCGACGCCTCCGCCCTGCCGCCCGCCGCCTCCTACGCCGACCACCTGGCCTGGCTGAACCGCCAGGACGACACCGGGCACGCCACCGCCTGGGCGGAGGCCCTCGACGGCCTGACCGCGCCCACCCTGCTCGCCGAGACCCTGGCCGCCGAGGCCACCGCGGACGCCGGCACGCGCGCCGGCGAAGTTGACCTGCCGCTGCCCGCGGAGACCGCCGCCGCGCTGACCGCGCTCGCCCGCAGCCACGGCCTGACCCTCAACACCCTCGTGCAGGGCGCCTGGGCCGTCCTGCTCAGCCGCCTCACCGGCCGCACGGACGTCGTCTTCGGGGCCACCGTCTCCGGCCGCCCCGCCGACGTGCCCGGCGTCGAGTCGATCGTCGGCCTGTTCAGCAACACCGTCCCCGTCCGCTTCACCCTCGACGAGGGCGAGACCGTCGCCGCCGCGCTCGCCCGCCTCCAGGAGCAGCAGTCGCGGCTGCTCGACCACCAGTACGCGGGCCTCGCCGGGATCCAGGCGCAGGCCGGGCTCGGCACGCTCTTCGACACCCTGCTCGTCTTCGAGAACTACCCCGTCGACCCCGACGAGCTCACCGCCGCCGACCCGTCCGGCCGCCCGGGCCGCCTGCGCGTCACCGGCATCGGCAACCGCGGCGCCACCCACTACCCGCTGACCGTCCTCACCCTCCCCGGCGACGCGCCGCGCATCACCGTCGAGTACCGCCCGGACGCCTTCACCGCCGACCGGGCCGCCGACCTCGGCCGGCGCCTGCTGCGCCTGCTCGCCGCCATGGCGGACCGCCCGGCGGCCACCGTCGGCTCCCTCGACGTCCTCGCCCCGGACGAGCGGCACACCCTCCTGCACACCTGGAACGCCACCGCGCGCGCCGTGCCCGAGGGCACCGTCGTCGACGCCTTCGAGGCCCAGGTGGCCGCGACCCCCGGCGAGACGGCCGTCGTCTGCGGCGACGAGCGCCGGACCTACGCCGAACTCGACGCCCGCGCCGACGCGTTCGCCCGCCTCCTCGCCGCCCTGGGCGCAGGCCCGGACAGGGTCGTGGCCCTGGCCCTGCCCCGCTCGGCGGAGCTCGTCGCCGCCGTCCTCGGCACGCTCAAGTCCGGCGCCGCCTACCTGCCCGTGGACCTCGACCACCCGGCCGAGCGCGTCGCCCTGATGCTGGAGGACGCCGCGCCCCTCGCGGTCCTGACGACCCGCCCGACCGCAGGGCGCCTGCCCGTCCTGACCGGGGACGGCTTCACGACGCTGTACGCGGAGGACGTGGCAGACGGCGCCGCAGACGGCACCACGGCCGGCGCCGCGAACGACACCGCCGGCGTCACGCCGCACCGGCCCGCCCCCGGCGACCTCGCCTACGTCATCCACACCTCCGGCTCCACGGGCCGCCCCAAGGGCGTCCAGGTGCCGCACCGCGGCCTGGTCAACATGCTCGACCACCACCGCTCCACCGTCTTCGCCCGCGCCGTCGAGGCCGCCGGAGGCCGCCGTCTGCGCGCCGCGCACACGGCCTCGTTCTCCTTCGACTCCTCCTGGGAGCAGCTGCTCTGGCTCATCTGCGGCCACGAACTCCACGTCTACGACGAGGAGCTGCGCCGCGACCCGCAGGCGCTGGCCGCCCGGCTGCGCGCCGACCGCATCGACACCCTCGACGTCACCCCGTCCTTCGGCCGGCAGCTCGTCGAATGGGGCCTGCTCGACGGCGACGGTCACGGCGACGGTGACGCGGGCGACGGCCACCGCCCCGTCCTCTTCCTCCTCGGCGGCGAAGCCGTCGACGACGCCCTGTGGACCCGCATCCGCGGGACGGAGGGCGTCATCGGCCACAACTTCTACGGCCCCACCGAATACACCGTCGACACCCTCGGCGCCGCACTGGACGACAGCCCCGCCCCGTCCGTGGGCCGCCCCATCGCCAACACCCGCGTCTATGTCCTCGACGCCCGCCTGCGGCCCGTCCCGGCCGGCGTCCCCGGCGAGCTGTACATCGCCGGCCCCGGCCTGGCCCGCGGCTACGGCAACCGCCCCGCGCTGACCGCCGCCCGCTTCGTCGCCGACCCGTTCACCGGCAGCGGCGAGCGCATGTACCGCACCGGCGACGTCGTCCGGTGGCGCGCGGACGGCACCTTGGACTACCTCGGCCGCGACGACGACCAGGTCAAGATCCGCGGCTTCCGCGTCGAGACCGGCGAGATCGAAGCCGCCCTGAACGACCAGGATGCCGTCGCCCAGGCGGCCGTGCTGGCCCGGTCGGCCGACGGCGGCGTCAAGCGCCTCGTGGCCTACGTCGCCCCCGCGCCCGGCGCCTGCGCCGACCCCGCCGCGCTGCGGGCCGCGCTCGCCGCGCGCCTGCCCGAGTACATGGTCCCGTCGGCCGTCGTCGTCCTCGACGCCCTGCCCCTCAACGTCAACGGCAAGCTCGACCGCCGGGCCCTGCCCGAGCCCGGAGCCGCCGACTTCGCCGCCGGCGGCACCGGCGGGCGCGCACCGCGCGACGAGCGCGAGGCCCTGTTGTGCGGCGCGTTCGCGAGCGTCCTCGGCCTGCCCGCCGTCGGCGCCGACGACGACTTCTTCGCCCTCGGCGGCCACTCGCTGCTCGCCACCCGCCTCGTCGGCCGCATCCGCACCGCCCTGCAGCGCCACACCACGGTCCGCGACCTGTTCGAGGCCCGCACCCCCGCGGCCCTCGCCCGCCGCCTCGACGCCACCGGCGCCGACCGTCCCGGCCCCGCCCCCCGGACCCGCCCGCAGGAGGTGCCGCTGTCGCCCGCCCAGGCCCGCCTGTGGTTCCTCCACCAGCTGCAGGGCCCGAGCACCGCGTACACCATCCCCTGCTCGCTGCGCATCGACGGGGCCCTCGACACCGGGGCGCTGCGCGCCGCCTTCGCCGACGTCGTCGCCCGCCACGAGGCGCTGCGCACGGCCTTCCCCGCAACCGACGGCCGCCCCCGGCAGAAGGTGCTGACGCCCGAGGAGGCCCACGTCCCGTTCGAGGTGCGCGAGGTGGCCCCGGAGCGGCTGGAGGAGGCCGTCGCCGAGGCCGGCGCCCGCGCCTTCGACCTCGCCGCCGCACCGCCGGTCCACGCCACCCTGCTGACCGCGGGTGCCACCACCCACGTCCTGTGCGTGGCCCTGCACCACATCGTCGGCGACGAGTGGTCCGAAGGGGTGCTGCTGCGCGACCTCGACACCGCCTACGCGGCCCGCCGCCGCGGAACCGCCCCCGCCTGGCCGTCGCTGCCGGTGCAGTTCGCCGACCACACCCTCTGGCAGCAGGACCTGCTGGACGACCCCGCGGGCGCCGGGCGCCTCACCGCGTACTGGACGGAGCGCCTCGCCGGCCTGCCCGACGAGCTGTCCCTGCCCGCCGACCGCCCGCGCCCGGCCGAGCCGAGCGGCCGCGGCGGCGCCGTCCGGCTCCGCCTGCCCGACGCCCTGCACGGTGCGCTGCGCGACTACGCGCACCGCACCGGCGTCACCCCGTTCATGGTCACCCAGGCGGCCGGAGCCCTGCTGCTGGGCGCCCTGGCCGGCAGCACCGACGTCGCCCTCGGCACCCCGGTCGCCGGACGCGCCGACGAGGCCGTGGAGAACGTCGTCGGCTTCTTCGTCAACACCCTGGTCGTCCGCCACGACCTGAGCGCTCCCGAAGGCGGCGCCGCGCCCACCTTCGACCAGCTGGTGGAGCGCGCCCGGGAGACCGTGCTCGGCGCGCTCGCCCACCAGGACCTGCCGTTCGACCGCCTCGTCGAGATCGCCGGCCCCGAGCGCTCGCTGGGCCGCCACCCGCTGTTCCAGGTGATGGTCCAGCACCGCAAGGAGGCCGCGGGCCTGGACGCCCTGCTCGGCGCCCGCACCGAGCTGCTGCCCGACCCGCTGCACGCCGCCCGCTTCGACCTGGCGTTCACCTTCGTCGAGTCCGCCGACGGCGCGCACACCGACCTCACCGTCATCCACGCCGCCGACCTGTACGACCGCGGCACCGCCGAGCTGCTCGCCGACCGGCTGCTGCACGTGCTCGACCAGGCCCTCGCCGCGCCGGGCCGGCCCGTGGACCGCGTCGAGGTGATGAGCCCGGGCGAGAGCCGGGCCCTGGCGGGGGAGTGGAACGCCACCGCGCGGGAGGTGCCGGCCGGCACGCTCGTCACCCGGTTCGCCGAGCACCTGGCCGCCACGCCCGACGCCACCGCCGTCCTCTACGCCGACCACACCCTGACCTACCGTCAGCTCGACGAGCAGGCGGGCGCGCTGGCCGCCGAGCTCGCCGCGGCCGGGGCCGGACCCGACCGCATCGTCGCCGTGGCCGTGCCGCGCTCCGCCGAGCTGATGGTCGCCCTCCTCGGCGTCCTGAAGTCCGGCGCCGCCTACCTGCCGCTGGACCTCGACTACCCCGCCGAGCGCCTGACCATGATGGCCGAGGACGCCGCACCGGTGTGCGTGGTCACCGTCGAGGGCGAGCGCGGACGGCTCCCGCACCTGGACGGCGTGCCCGTCGTCCTCGCCGGCCGGCCCCGCACGGCACCCGCCCCCGAACCGGCCTGCGCACCGGCCGCGGCCGGGCCGCAGCACGCCGCGTACGTCATCTACACCTCGGGTTCCACCGGCCGCCCCAAGGGCGTCGTCGTCACCCACCACGCCGTCGTCAACCGCCTGGACTGGATGCGGGAGACCTACGGCATCGGCGCCGGGGACCGGATCCTGCAGAAGACCCCGGCCAGCTTCGACGTCTCCGTCTGGGAGTTCTTCCTGCCGCTGGTCAGCGGCGCCGCCGTCGTCCTCGCCCGGCCCGGCGGGCACCGCGAGCCCGACCACCTCGCGGAGGTCGCCGCGCGCACCGCCGTCACCACGGCGCACTTCGTCCCCTCCATGCTCACCGCGTTCACCGCGGCCGCCGAGCAGGACGAGACCGTCCGGACGGGCTTCGCCGGCGTCCGCCGCGTCTTCTGCTCCGGCGAGGCCCTGCCCGCCGCCGCCGTCGACCGCTTCGCCGCCCTGTGGCCGCACATCGAACTGCACAACCTGTACGGGCCCACCGAGGCCGCCGTCGACGTCACCCACCACCGGGCCGAGCCCGGCGCCGGCGTCGTCCCCATCGGCCGCCCCGTGTGGAACACCCGCCTGCACGTGCTGGACGCGGCCCTGCGCCCCGTCCCCGTGGGCGTGCCCGGCGAGCTGTACCTCGCCGGGGACCAGCTGGCCCGCGGCTACCTCGGCCGCCCCGGCCTGACCGCCTCCCGCTTCGTCGCCGACCCCTCCGGCAGCGGCGAGCGCATGTACCGCACCGGCGACCTGGTCCGCCGACGCGCCGACGGCGCCGTCGAGTACCTGGGCCGCACCGACGACCAGGTCAAGGTCCGCGGCTTCCGCATCGAACTCGGCGAGATCGAGGCCGCCCTGAGCGCCCTGCCCGCCGTCGCCCAGGCGGCCGTCACCGCCAGCCCCCTGGCACCCGGCGGCGCCCCGCAGCTCGTCGCGTACGCCGTCCCCGCCCCGGGCGCGTCCCCCGAGCCGCAGCACCTGCGCGACGCCCTCGCCGAACGCCTGCCCGATCACATGGTCCCCGCCGCCGTCACCCTCCTGGACGCGCTGCCGCTGAGCGTCAACGGCAAGCTCGACCGCAAGGCTCTGCCCGAGCCCGCCCGCGTCACCGCCCGCCCGGCCGCCCCCGCGCGGCGCAGCGGCAGCCCGGCCGCCGCCATGGCCGAGGTGTTCGCCGGAATCCTCGGCCTGCCCGAGGTCGGCGAGGACGACAACTTCTTCGCCCTGGGCGGCGACAGCATCGTCTCCATCCAGCTCGTCAGCGCCGCCCGCAAGGCCGGCTTCACCGTCGCCGCCAAGGACGTCTTCCAGCACCCCACCCCGGCCGCCCTGGCCGCCGCGGGCCGCCGCGCGGACGAGGAGCCGGCCGGCGCCCCGGCAGCTCCCGCGGCCGACGAGGACGGCGAACTGCCGCCCCTGCCCGTCGTGCACTGGCTGCGCGAGCGCGGCGGCCCGGTCGACCGGTTCAACCAGTCCGTCCTCCTCACCGTCCCCGCCGGGCTCCGGCCCGGGCCGCTCCGCGAGGCGCTCGCCGACCTCGCCCGCAACCACCCCGCCCTGCGCCTGCGCCTGGACCGGACCGGCGGCCTGTGGACCCAGGAGGTCCTGCCCGCCGCCCAGGCCCCCGCCGTCACCGACCCGGCGACGCTGCGCCGCGCCGACATCACCGGCCTGGACACGACCGCTCTGCACGACCTGCTCACCAAGGAGGCGGACGCCTCAGCAGCCGCCCTCGACCCGGACACCGGAACCGTCCTGCGCGTCCTGTGGTGCGACGCGGGGCCCGCGGCGGACGGACGGCTGCTCCTGACCGTCCACCACCTGGCCGTCGACGGCGTCTCCTGGCGCATCCTGATCCCCGGGCTCGCCGACGCCTACGCCGCCCGCGCCGCGGGCCGCGCACCCGCCCTCGAACCCGAGGCCACCGGGCCGCGCGCCTGGGCTGCCCAGCTCCTGCAGCACGCCCACACCCGCACCCGCACGGCCGAAGCCGCCTACTGGCGCACCGCGCTGGCCGGACCGCAGGCCCCGCTCTCCCGCACCGCCGCCGACCCGCGCCGCGACACCACGGCCACCCTGCGCACCCTGCGCCGGACCCTGCCCGCCGACCGCACCAGGCCGCTGCTGACCGCCGTACCGCAGGCCTTCTCGGCCGGAGTGGACGACGTGCTCCTCGCCGCCCTCGCCCTGGCCGCCGCCGACTGGCGCCGCACCGGCAACCCCGCCCTGCCCGCCGCGTACACCGGCGCCCTGCAGATCGACCTGGAGGGCCACGGGCGCGGAGGCAGCGACACGGCGGGCCTCACCCCGGACCTGTCGCGCACCGTCGGCTGGTTCACCACCGTCCACCCCGTCCGCCTGGACGTCAGCGCCGTGGACCTCGCCGACGCCCTGGCCGGCGGCCGGCAGGCCGGGGCCGCCCTCAAGCAGGTCAAGGAACAGCTGCGGGCGGTCCCCGACCGCGGCCTCGGCCACGGCCTCCTGCGCCACCTCAACGCCCAGACCGCACCCGCCCTGGCGGCCCTGCCCGGCTCGCAGCTGCTGTTCAACTACCGCGGCCGCACCGACCACCAGGCCGGACCGGCCGGCTCCCGCCACTGGGCCTTCGCCCCGGACGCGGAACGGGCCGCCGTCGCCGAGGGCGCCGCCCCCGACGCCGCCATGCCCGCCCCCTACCCGCTGGAGATCGACGCCGCCGTCGTCCCCGGCGCCGGCGGCCGGCCCGAGCTGGCCGTCGAATGGAGCTGGCCGGCCGCCCTGTTCACCGAGGAGCAGGTCGCCGCCCTCGCCACGCGCTGGTTCGACGCCCTCGACGCCCTCGCCCGGCACACCGAGGACCCCGGCGCGGGCGGCATCACACCCTCCGACGTCCGCCTCGTCTCCCTGGACCAGGCCCGCATCGACCGCCTGGAATCGCGCCTGCGCAGGCGCCGATGACCGGCCGCCGCACCCACGAACCGACCCCTGCCGACTCCCCGACCGAGAGCGCCACCATGACTGACTCCACCGACCTGAACCCGGCAGACGACTCCGGCGCCGGATCCGCGCTCGAGGACGTCTACCCCCTGTCCTCCCTGCAGGAGGGCCTGCTCTTCCACGCCGTATACGACGACGGCTCCCGCGACGTCTACGTCGTGCAGTCCCACCTCGACCTCGACGGCCCCCTCGTCACCGCCGACCTCGCCGCCGCCACGGACGCGCTGCTGCAGCGCCACGCCAACCTGCGCGCCGGATTCTGGTACGACGACGGCGAGGACCCCGTCCAGTTCGTCCAGCGCCACGTCGGCACCCCGCTGCGCGAACTCGACCTCACCGCGCTCGCCGCCGACCGGCCGGTCCAGGAGGAAGCGGTCCGCGCCGCCATGGAGCAGGACTGGAACCACCGCTTCGACCTCGCCGAACCGCCGCTGCTGCGGCTGACCCTGCTGCGGCTCGGCCCGGACACCGCCCGGCTCGTCGTCACCTGCCACCACCTGCTCCTCGACGGCTGGTCCATGCCGATCCTCGTCCGGGAGCTGCTCACCCTCGTCGGCTCCCGCGGCGACCTCGCCGCCCTGCCGCCCGTGCGCCCCTACCGCGACCACCTCGAACTGCTCGCCGGCCGCGACACCGACGCCGCCCGCCGCGCCTGGACCGCCGCCCTCGACGGCATCACCGAGGCCCACCCGGTCGCCCCCGGCGCAGGCCTCGGCAGCCCCGTCGAACCGGCGGACGTCGAGGCCGAGGCCGACCCGGACCTCACCGCGGCCCTCACCGTCGCCGCCCGCACCCGCGGCCTGACCCTCGGCAACGTCCTGCACACGCTGTGGGGCGTCCTCGTGGGCTCCCTCACCGGCGCCTCCGACGTCGTCAGCGGCACCACCGTCTCCGGCCGCCCCGCGGACCTCCCCGGCGCCGACACCATGGTCGGCCTGTTCATCAACACCCTGCCCGTGCGCGTCCGCCTGGCACCCGGCGCCACGCTCGCCGCGACCGCCGCCGCCGTCCAGGCCGAGCAGGCCGCCCTGATGGACCACCAGCACCTCGGCCTCGGCGGCATCCAGCGCCTGACCCCCGTCGAAGGCCCCCTCTTCGACACCCTGCTCGTGGTGGAGAACTACGCCGGCAGCGACGACGTCCCCGGCATCCTCGGCACGGCCGCGGCCGCCGGCGGCCTGCGCGTCACCGGCCTCGGCGCCCGCGACGCCACCCACTACCCGCTGACCATGCGCGTCCTGCCCGGCGACACCCTGCGCCTGGAGCTCGGCTACCGCCCGGACGTCTTCGACCGCGCGGCCGCCGAGCGCATCGCCGACCGCTTCCTGCACCTGCTCACCCTGTTCGCCGACGCCCCCGAGACGCCGCTGGCCCGCCTCGACCTGCTGCTGCCCGACGAGAGCCGCACGCTGGCGGGGGAGTGGAACGCCACGGACCGGCCGGTGCCCGGCGGCACGCTGGTCACGCGGTTCGCCGAGCGGCTGGCGGCGACGCCGGACGCGACGGCCGTGGTGTACGAGGACCGCGAACTGACGTACCGGCAGCTCGACGAGCTGTCCGACGGCCTGGCCGGCGAACTGGCCGCAGCCGGCGCCGGACCGGACCGGATCGTCGCCGTGGCCGTGCCGCGCTCCGCCGAGCTGATGGTGTCCCTGCTGGGCGTGCTGAAGTCCGGCGCCGCCTACCTCCCGCTGGACCCCGACCACCCCGCGGAACGCCTGGCCGGGATGGTGGAGGACGCCGCGCCCGTGTGCGTACTGACCACCGGGGCCGAACATCCCCGGCTCTCCTGGCTGCAGGACGTCCCCGTCCTGCTCGCCGACGCACCCCGCGCCCGTACCGCCGCCGCGCCGACGCAGCCCGCGGCGGGCCCGCAGCACGCCGCCTACGTCATCTACACCTCCGGCTCCACCGGCCGGCCCAAGGGCGTGGTGGTCACGCACGAGGCGATCGTCAACCGCCTGGACTGGATGCGCGACGCCTACGGGATCGGCGCCGGGGACCGGATCCTGCAGAAGACCCCCGCGAGCTTCGACGTGTCGGTCTGGGAGTTCTTCCTGCCGCTCGTCAGCGGCGCGGCCGTGGTCCTGGCCCGGCCCGGCGGCCACCGCGAGCCGGACCACCTGGCCGCGCTGGCCGGGCGGGCCTCCGTCACCACCGCGCACTTCGTCCCGTCGATGCTCACCGCCTTCACCGCCGCCGCGGAGCAGGACGAGACGATCCGCAGCGGCTTCCGGGGCGTCCGCCGCGTCTTCTGCTCGGGCGAGGCCCTGCCCGCCGCGGCCGTGGACCGCTTCGCGGCCCTGTGGCCGGACACCGAGCTGCACAACCTGTACGGGCCGACCGAAGCGGCCGTGGACGTGACGTACCACCGCACCGAGCCCGGCGCCGAGGTCGTCCCCATCGGCCGCCCCGTGTGGAACACCCGCCTGCACGTGCTGGACGCGGCCCTGCGCCCCGTACCGGTGGGCGTGCCGGGCGAGCTCTACCTCGCCGGCGTCCAGCTGGCCCGCGGCTACCTCAACCGCCCGGGGCTGACGGCGGCACGCTTCGTGGCCGACCCGCAGGGCCCGGCCGGGACCCGCATGTACCGCACGGGCGACCTGGTCCGCCGACGCGCCGACGGCGCCGTCGAGTACCTGGGCCGCACCGACGACCAGGTCAAGGTCCGCGGCTTCCGCATCGAACTCGGCGAGATCGAGGCCGTCCTGGCCGCCCACCCGTCCGTCCGGCACACCGCCGTCCTCGTCCGCACCACCGCGGCCGGCGCCCAGCACGTCGTCGCCTACGTCGTCCCCGCCCCCGGTGCCGACACCGACCTTGACGCCCTGCGCGAGGCCTGCGCCGCCCGGCTGCCGGAGTACATGGTCCCGTCCGCCTTCGTGACGCTCGACGCGCTGCCGCTGAGCGTCAACGGCAAGATCGACCGCAAGGCCCTGCCCGACGGCACCCCCGAACTCACCACGGCCGGCGGCGACCGCGAGCCTGCCACCGAGACCGAGGCCGCGCTGTGCGCCCTCTTCGCCGAGGTCCTCGAACTCCCCGGCGTCGGCGTCCACGACGACTTCTTCCGCCTCGGCGGCGACAGCATCGTCTCCATCCGCCTCGTCGGAGCCGCGCGCGCCGCGGGGCTCACCCTCAGCCCGCGCGACGTCTTCGAAGGCCGTACCCCCGCCGGACTGGCGGAGCGGGCCGGCCACGGCGCGCCCGCCACCACCACCGGCCCGGCGGCCGCCGCCGAACTGCCCGAGCCCAGTGCGCAGGACGCGGCGGCCGTCCGAGCCGCCGTCCCCGGCGTCACCGAGATCTGGCCGCTCTCCCCGCTCCAGCAGGGCCTGCTCTTCGAGGCCCTCTACGACGAGGACGCCCTCGACGTCTACACCTCCCGCGACGTCGTCACCCTGCGCCGCCCGGTCCCCGTGGAGACCCTGCGCACCGCGGTGACCGCCGTCCTCGACCGGCACCCCAACCTGCGCGCCGGATTCCTCCACGACGGACTCGACCGGCCCGTCCAGTTCATCCCGGCCGGCACCACCGTGCCCGTCACCGAGACCGACCTGCGCGCCCTCGCCCCCGAGGCCGCCGGCGCCGAGCTGCGGCGGCGGCAGGACGCCGAGGCCCGCACCCGCTTCGACCTCGCCGCCCCGCCCCTGGTGCGCCTGTCCTCCGTCCTCACCCCCGACGGCCGCCAGCACGTCCTCGTCACCCACCACACCCTGCTGTGGGACGGCTGGTCCACCGGCCTGTTCCTGCAGGAGCTCCTGGCCTGCTGCCACGCCCTGGTGGAAGGCGGCACCCTCCCGCAACCCGGCCCGGCCGACGATGACCGGCCCCTGGCCTACCGCGACTTCCTCGCCTGGCTCCACACCCAGGACACCGCCGCCGGCGAAGAGGCCTGGCGCTCCGCCCTCGCGGGCGTCGACGAGCCCACGCTCATCGCCCCGCAGGCCCGCGAGCGCGCCGCCCTGCTGCCCGAGGAGCACGTCACCGAGCTGACCGCCGCCCTCAGCTCCCGCATCACCGGCTACGCCAGGACCCACGGCCTGACGCTCAACACCGTCCTCTCGGGCGTCTGGAGCCTGCTCCTGGCCGGACTGACCGGGCGCCAGGACGTGGTCTTCGGCACCACCGTCTCCGGCCGCCCGGCGGAGCTGACGGGCATCGACCGCACCATCGGCATGTTCCTCAACACCGTCCCGGTCCGCGCCCGGCTCGACCGGCACGAGACGGTCACCGCCTACCTGGCCCGCCTCCAGGGCGAGCAGGCGGCCCTCCTGCCGCACCACCAGCTCAGCCTCGGCACCATCCAGCGCGCCGCCGGAACGGGCCGCCTCTTCGACACGCTCCAGGTGCTGCGCAACACCCCCGTCGACCAGGACGAGCGCGACCGCATCGGACAGGCCCTCGGCGTGGACGACGTCACCGACGTGGACGCCACCCACTTCCCGCTGATCTTCGCGGCCAACCCGGGCGACCGGCTGAGCTTCGAATGGAAGTTCCGCCCCGACGTCTTCGGCCGCGCGGCGGTCGAGGAGCACGCGGACCGCTTCGTCTCCCTCCTGGAACAGATCACCTCGGACGCCGGCGTGCTCGTCCGGCACCTCGACGTGCTGACGGAGACGGAACGCGGCACGGTCCTCGGCGAGTGGGCCGCCACGGCACGCGAGCTGCCGGACGCCTCGGTGGCGGACCTGCTGGCCGAACGGGCCGCGGCCGTGCCGGACGCGGTGGCGCTGGTCGCGGGCGAGCGCGTGTGGACCTTCGCCGAACTGGACGCCCGGGTGAACCGCCTGGCCCGGCTGTTCCTCGCCCGCGGCGCCGGACCGGACCGGGTGGTGGCCCTCGGCCTGCCGCGTTCGCTGGAGATGGTGGCGGCACTGTTCGCGGTGCTGCGCACCGGCGCCGCGTATCTGCCGCTGGAGCTGGACTACCCGGTCGACCGGCTCGCCTACATGGTCGAGGAGACCGCACCCGTCGTCCTGATCACGGACTCCTCCGTCCGCGACCGCATGCCGGACGTCGACGGCGTTCCCCGCGTTGAGCTGGACGACGCCGCTGTCGTGGCCGAGCTCGCGGGCCTGCCGGACGGGCCGGTGGAGGCGCGGGTGGATCCCGGCGCCGCCGCGTACGTCATCTTCACCTCCGGCTCGACCGGCCGTCCCAAGGGTGTGGTCACGCCCTACCGCGGCCTGACCAACATGCAGCTGAACCACCGCGAGGCCATCTTCAACCCCGTGGTGGAGGCGGCCGGCGGCCGGTGCCTGCGGATCGCGCACACCGTCTCGTTCTCCTTCGACATGTCGTGGGAGGAGCTGCTGTGGCTCGTCGAGGGCCATGAGGTGCACGTGCTGGACGAGTCGCTGCGCCGCGACGCCGAGGGCCTGGCCGCGTACTGCGCCGAGCAGGCCGTCGACGTCATCAACGTGACGCCCTCCTACGCCCAGGCGCTCGTCGAATGCGGCCTGCTGGACGAGGACCGGCACCGCCCCGTCCTGGTCCTCCTCGGCGGCGAGGCCGTGCCGGAGTCGCTGTGGCAGCGGCTGAAGGACACGCCCGGCCTGATCGGCTACAACCTCTACGGCCCGACCGAGTACACGATCAACACGCTCGGCGGCGGCACGCTCGACAGCGACACCGCCACCGTCGGCCGCCCCATCTGGAACACGCGGGCCCATGTGCTGGACGCGTGGCTGCGCCCGGTCCCGGTCGGCGTCCCGGGCGAGCTGTACGTGTCCGGCGTCGGCCTGGCCCGCGGCTATCTGAACCGTCCGGGCCTGTCGGCGGGCCGCTTCGTCGCGGACCCCTTCGGCGAGCCGGGCGGGCGGATGTACCGCACGGGCGACGTCGTACGGTGGCGCCGCGACGGCCTGCTGGACTTCCTCGGCCGCGTCGACGACCAGGTCAAGATCCGCGGCTACCGCGTCGAGCCCGGCGAGATCGAGGACGCCCTGACCCAGCTGTCCTCCGTGGCGCAGGCCGCGGTCGTGGTGCGCGAGGACGCCCCCGGCGTCAAGCGCCTGGCCGCCTACCTCGTGCCCGCCACCGCGAGCGGCATCGACGCCGCCGCCGTCCGCCGTTCGCTGGCGGAGTCCCTGCCGGAGTACATGGTCCCGTCCGCGTTCGTCGTCCTGGACGCGCTGCCGCTGACCGTCAACGGCAAGCTCGACCGCAAGGCCCTCCCCGCACCGGACCTCGGCGCGACGGCCACCGGACGCGCCCCCGCCACCCCCCGCGAAGAGCAGCTGTGCGCCCTGTTCGGCGAGGTGCTCGGGACCGGCCCCGTCGGCCCCGACGACCACTTCCTCGACCTCGGCGGCCACTCCCTGCTGGCCACCCGCCTCGTCAGCCGGATCCGTACGGCCCTCGGCACCGACCTCGCCATCCGCGACCTCTTCGAGGCGCCGACGCCGGCCGCCCTCGCCGAGCGCACCGCCGGGGCGGCGGACGAGCGCCCCGCACTCGTCCGCCGCGAGCGCCCGGCCGAGCTGCCCCTCTCGCACGCCCAGCGCCGCATGTGGTTCCTGCAGAACCTCGACGCCTCCGGCGCCACGTACAACGTCCCGCTCGTCGTCCGGGTGAGCGGCGCGCTCGACACGGACGCGCTGCGGCTCGCCGTGGCCGACGTGACCGACCGCCACGAGAGCCTGCGCACCGTCGTGGCCGAGCACGAGGGCCGCGTCGTCCAGCGCATCGTCGACGCGCCCGCCCCCGCCGACGCGCTGCACGTCGTCACCACCACGGAGGCGGCCCTGGAGGCCGACGTACAGGCGGCCGTCCGGCACGGCTTCGACCTGACGCGCGAACTGCCCCTGCGCGTCACCGTGCTGGACATCGGCCCCATGGACCACGTCCTGGTGCTGCTCTTCCACCACATCGCCGGCGACGAGTGGTCGATGCTGCCCTTCGTGGACGACCTCACCACGGCGTACACCAGCCGCACCGGCGGCACCGCCCCCGCCTGGCAGCCGCTGCCCGTCCAGTACGCGGACTACACGCTGTGGCAGCGCGACCTGCTGGGCGACCCCGCCGACGAGCAGAGCCTGCACGGTCGCGAGGCCGCGTACTGGAAGCAGGCGCTCGCCGGGCTCCCGGAGGAGCTGGCCCTGCCCACCGACCGCCCGCGCACCCCGGCCACCGGCCTCCGCGGCGACACCGTACGGGCCCAGGTGCCGCGGGCCGTCTACCGCGGGCTGCGCGACGCCGCAGCCGCCACGGGCACGACGACGTTCATGGTCCTGCAGGCGGCCGTCGCCACCCTGCTCCACCGGCTCGGCGCCGGCGACGACATCCCCCTCGGCGCCCCGGTCGCGGGCCGCTCGGACGCCGCGCTCGACGGGCTCGTCGGCTTCTTCGTCAACACGCTCGTGCTGCGCAACGACCTGTCCGGCGACCCGGCGTTCACCGAGTTGCTCGGCCGCGTCCGGGAGCACGACCTGGCGGCCTTCGCCCACCAGGACCTGCCCTTCGACAGCCTGGTCGAGGCCGTCAACCCGCCGCGCGTCCCCGGCCGTCACCCGCTGTTCCAGGTGATGCTCGGGTACCGGAACAGCGACGGCGAGGCCCGCCGGCTCCTCGGGCTGGAGAGCCGCATCCTCCCGTTCGAACTGGGCGCCGTGAAGTTCGAGCTCGACTTCAACTTCGAGGAGACGCCCAGCGCCGAAGAGATCGACATCGCCTTCGAGTACGCGGCCGACCTCTACGACCGCTCCACCGCCGAGGCCCTCGTGGAACGTCTCCTGTCCCTCCTCGCCCAGGTGGCCGAGAACCCCGACCGCCGCATCGGCGCCCTCGACGTGCTCACGCAGGAGGAGCGGGACGCGGTCCTGGGGGAGTGGGCGCGCACGGGCCACGAGCTGCCGGACGCCTCGGTGGCGGACCTGCTGGCCGAGCAGGCCGCTCGCACGCCGGAGGCGGTGGCCCTGGTGGCGGGTGACCGCGTCTGGTCGTTCGCCGAACTGGACGCCCGGGTGAATCGTTTCGCCCGTCTGCTGCTGGCACGGGGCGCGGGCCCGGAGAAGGTGGTGGCCCTCGGCCTGCCGCGTTCGCTGGAGATGGTGGCGGCGCTGTTCGCGGTGCTGCGCACCGGCGCCGCGTATCTGCCGCTGGAGCTGGACTACCCGGTCGACCGGCTCGCCTACATGGTCGAGGAGACGGAACCCGTCGTCCTGCTCACCGATTCCACGGCGCGCGCCCGTATGCCCGAGGTCGACGGGGTCCCGCGTGTGGAGCTGGACGACGCCGCTGTCGTGGCCGAGCTGGCCGGTCTGCCGGACGGGCCGGTGGAGGCGCGGGTGGATCCGGACGCTGCCGCGTACGTCATCTTCACCTCCGGCTCGACGGGCCGTCCCAAGGGTGTGGTCACGCCCTACCGCGGCCTGACCAACATGCTCCTCAACCACCGCGAGGCCATCTTCAACCCCGTCGTCGCCTCCGCCGGCGGCCGGACGCTCCGCATCGCCCACACCGTCTCGTTCTCCTTCGACATGTCGTGGGAGGAGCTGCTGTGGCTCGTGGAAGGACACGAGGTGCACGTGCTGGACGAGTCGCTGCGCCGCGACGCGGAGGGCTTGGCCGCGTACTGTGCCGAGCAGGCCGTCGACGTCATCAACGTGACGCCGTCGTACGCCCAGGCGCTGGTGGAATGCGGGCTGCTGGACGAGGACCGGCACCGTCCGGTGCTGGTCCTCCTCGGCGGCGAGGCGGTCCCCGAGTCGCTGTGGACGCGGCTGTGCGAGACGCCCGGCCTCATGGGCTACAACCTCTACGGCCCGACCGAGTACACGATCAACACGCTCGGCGGCGGCACGCTCGACAGCGACACCGCCACCGTCGGCCGCCCCATCTGGAACACGCGCGCCTACGTGCTGGACGCGGCGCTGCGGCCGGTGCCGGTGGGCGTCCCCGGTGAGCTGTACGTGTCCGGCGTCGGCCTTGCGCGCGGCTACCTCGACCGCCCGGGCCTGACCGCCGGCCGGTTCGTCGCCGACCCCTTCGGCGCGGACTTCGGCGAGCCCGGCGCCCGGATGTACCGCACGGGCGACGTCGTGCGGTGGCGCCGGGACGGGCTGCTGGACTTCCTCGGCCGCGTCGACGACCAGGTCAAGATCCGTGGCTACCGTGTGGAGCCCGGGGAGATCGAGGACGCCCTGACCGGCCTGCCCCGGGTCGCCCAGGCCGCCGTGGTCGTCCGCGAGGACACGCCCGGCGTCAAGCGCCTGGCCGCGTACCTCGTGCCCGCCGGAGACGCTCCCGCCGCCGGAGACGTCGACGCCGCCGCCGTGCGCCGCTCGCTGGCCGCGACCCTGCCCGAGTACATGGTCCCGTCGGCCTTCGTCGTCCTGGACGCGCTGCCGCTGACCGTCAACGGCAAGCTCGACCGCAAGGCCCTCCCCGCGCCCACCGCCGCCGACATGGCCGCCGGCGGCACGGGCCGCGCCCCGCGCGACGTGGCGGAGAAGACGCTGTGCGACGTCTTCGCCGACGTCCTCGGACTGCCCGAAGTCACGGTCGACGACAGCTTCTTCGAGCTCGGCGGCCATTCGCTGCTGGCCATGACGCTGCTGCACCGCATCCGCGAGGCCTTCGGCACCGGGGAGGACGGACCGGGCATCGGCGACCTGTTCGCCGGGCCCACCGTCGCCGAACTCGCCGCCCGCTTCCGGGAGGCCGCACCCGCGGCTTCCCGCCTCTCCTGACCCTCCCGACTCTCTCACCTCACCTGCACATAAGGAGCATCCCGTCATGAGCAACACCACCAACCCGTTCGAGGACAACGACGCCCGCTACTTCGTTCTCGTCAACGCCGAGAACCAGCACTCCCTGTGGCCCGCCTTCGCCGAGGTCCCCGACGGCTGGACCGCCGTCCACGGCGAGGACTCCCTGCAGGCCTGCACCGACTACGTCGACGCCCACTGGACCGACATGCGCCCGGCGAGCCTCGTCGCCCGGTCCTGACCGGCCCCTCCCGAAGACCCGCCGCCGCGGGCGGACCGGGCACCCACCCGGTCCGCCCGCGGCGGCCGAGCCGACCTGCTGAGAGCGGATACCTGACGTCGTGAGCACCCAACACGCCAAGCCGGAGCACCACCCCGGCACCGCCGACGAGCCCCCGGGCCCGCCGACCGCCGAGGAGGTCCCACCCGCCGGGGACGCCCCGGAGGAGGACGTCCCGGAGGAGGGCTCCCCGGGCTCCCCGGGCTCCCCGGAGGGCTCTCCGGAGGAGGAAGAGCAGAGCCCGCGGGATCTCTCGCCCGAACGACGGCGACGGGCCCGCGCCCTGCTGCGCGGCGCCCTGCGGCCGCACTGGGCGACGGTCGGCGCGGCCATGGCCGCCGCCGGAGTCCGGCAGATCGCCTTCCTCGCGGTCCCGTGGTGCATCCAGAAGGCGCTGGACGACGGCGTCACGGCCAAGGACAACCACGCCCTGCTGGTATGGGCCGCCGCCACCCTGTGCGCCGCGGGCGTCCAGTTCGCCGGGCTCTACGGCTGGCAGTACTGGGCCGGTTCCGCCGACGCCAAGGTGGGAGCCGACCTGCGCTCCCGGCTGCTGCGGCACCTGGCGGGCCTGGACCGCGCCGCGCTCGCCTCCCGCGGCCACGGCGACCTGGCCATGCGCGCCGGGCGGGACACCGACCTGGTGCGCGAGTGGGTGCACGGCCTGGCCATCTGGGTCGTGCTGGGCACCACCTTCGCCGGCGTCCTGACCGGCATGGGTGTGCTCGACGTCTCGCTGCTGCTCGTGACGCTGGGCATGCTGCCGTTCCTGGTCTGGGTCAACCTGTACTTCCCGCGCCGCTTCGGCGCGGCCAGCGGCGCGCTGGCCGAGGCGCACGGCGTCCGCGCCGAGGCCGTGGCCGACCTGCTCCAGCTCGGCACCGGCCTGCGTGGCACGGGCGGCCACCGGCCGCTCGTGGCCCGGCACGACGCGGCCAGCGCCGCCGTCACCGACCGCACCGTCAAGGCGGCCCGGATCGAGGCCTCCTGGGCGTCCGTCGCACCCTTCGTGCCGCGGACGGCCGTGGCGATCGGCGTGGGCTTCGGCGGGCTCGCCGTCCTCGACGGCCGGCTGACCATCGGCGGCCTGGTCGCCTTCACGTCCTGGATGGCCAGCATCACCCTCGCCACCCGCGTCCTGGTCGACCGGCTCCTCGCCCGCGGGCAGGCCGACGTGGCCGCCTCCCGCATCGACGAGGCGCTGTCCATCGAGGCCACCGTCACCGACCCGGCCGAGCCGGTCGCACTCACCGCCGGCGGCGACCTGGAGCTGACCGGCGTCAGCGCGGTCCGCGACGGCGTCACCGTCCTCGCGCCGCTCGACCTGACCGTCCGCGCCGGGGAGTTCGTCGCCGTGAACGGCGCCACCGGCTCCGGCAAGAGCACCCTGCTGCGGCTGCCCGTGCGGCTCGACGACCCCGGCACGGGGGCCGTCCGCTACGGCGGCACGGACCTGCGCGAGGCCGCCCTGGACGACATCCGCGGCCGGATCGCGTACGTCGCCCAGCGGCCGATGCTGCTGTCCGGCACGGTCGCCGAGAACCTGCGGCTCGGCCGCGACCTGCCGGACGAGGCCCTGCACGCCGCCTGTGAAACCGCCGGCATCCACGACCAGATCACCGCGATGGCCGACGGCTACGACACCGAACTCGGCGAGAGCGGCACGGCCCTGTCGGGCGGTCAGGTGCAACGGCTCGCCATCGCCCGCGCGCTGCTCGGCGAGCCGGAGGTGCTGATCCTGGACGACTCCACGTCCGCCCTGGACACCACCACCGAACGACTGATCCTCGACCGCCTGCACACGTGGGCCGCAGGCCGCACCATCGTCTTCGCCACGCACCGCACCGCGGTGCTGGAGGCGGCGGACCGCGTCGTGACACTGACGGCCGCGGGCCGTGGGGGTGACGCCGCCGATGCCGGCGCCACCGGCAAGGACACCCACCCGGCCGAGGCCGAGACCGAGACCGGTGCCCGGCCCGGCACCGGCGCAGCCGCTCGGCCTCAGTCCGACTCCGGCCCGGCCGATGACGGCCCCGCCGCCTCCGAGGCGGCACCCGCACCCGTATCCGTCACCACCCCGGAGGGCCCCCGTGGCTGAGCCGGTTCTGCTCGATGAGCAGCCCGACGAGCGGCGCGTGCTGCGTCGCGCCGCCCCCTATCTGCGCCCGCACCGGCGCGCGCTTCTCGTCGCCCTCGTGGTCGGGCTGGCGGACTCCGCCGCGCTGGTGGCCGTCGCCCCGCTGATCGGGCGGGCGACGGACGCCCTGCTCGACCGGGACCGCGGCGGGCTGCTGACCGCCGCCGTGGTCCTCGTCGTCCTCGCGGCCCTCCAGCTGGGCCTGGCCCGCGCGGGCGAGCTGCTGCTGGCGAAGGCCGGCGAGAACGTCGTGCGCAGCCTGCGCGAGAAGTGCGTGGAGAACCTGGCGTCGGCGCCGCTGCGGTTCCTGGAGTCGCACCGCACGGGCGACCTGCTGCGCCGTACGACGGGCGAGGTGGCCGCCCTGGCCTCCTTCGTGCGCATGCACCTGCGCAGGCTGGTGTCGGCGACGGCCACGCTCCTCTTCACCCTCGTCGTGCTCTTCGGCTATTCGTGGCAGCTGGCGCTGGTGCAGATCGCCGTGTTCGTGCCGCTGACGCTGCTGGTGATGCGCTGGTTCCAGCGGTCCGCGCCGCGCGCGTTCGGCGGGAAGGCCGCGGCGGAGGCGACGGTCGCGGCGACGTTCACCGAGACCCTGAACGTGCGGGAGGCGCTGCAGAGCGCCCGCGGCCTGCCGGGCTGGCTGCGCCGGTTCGACCGGGAGAACACCGCGGCCGTGGGCGCGGCCCGGCGCGCGATCCGGGTGGAGAACCGCATCGACCTGGTCGGCCTGATCGAGGGGTTCGCGCTGGTCGTGCTGCTGCTCGTCGGCGGCTGGTCCGTCTCGCGCGGCGCGATGGGCGTCGGCACCGTCGTGGTCTTCGTCCTGGCGAGCCGCAACCTCTTCGACTCCTTCTCGGACATCTCCCAGCTCGTGGGCGAGGTGCAGACGGCGCGTACGGGCCTGGCCCGGCTGCTGGACCTGCTGGCGGCCACCGACCGGTCCGCGGAGGAGAAGCCCCGGGAGGGCGGCCAGGCCGCGGAGCTGCCCCTGCGCGGCGAACTCTCCTGCGAGGACCTCGGATACTCCTACCGCGACGGCACGGAGGTGCTGAGCGGCGTCTCCCTGGGCTTCCCGGTGGGCGACCGCAGCGGCCTGGTCGGCGAGACCGGCTCGGGCAAGACGACGCTGTCGAAGCTGCTGTGCGGCCTCTACGCGCCCGACCGGGGCGCGGTGCGCTTCGCGGGCGTCGACCTGCGGGAGATCCCGGAGGCGGAGCTGCGCCGCCGCGTGGTGCTGGTGCCGCAGGAGGTCCGCATGGTGACGGGCACGGTGGCGGCGAACCTGGAACTGGTGCACAGCGCCCCGGGCCGGGCCGAGATGGAACGGGCCGTGGCCGAGCTGGGACTTCAGGAGTGGCTCCGCGATCTGGGCGGCCTCGACGCCGAGGTGGGCGTGCGCGGCTCGCGCCTGTCGGCGGGGGAGCGGCAGATCGTCGGGCTGCTGAGGGCGGCCCTGGCCGATCCGGCGGTGCTCGTCCTGGACGAGGCGACCGCCGACATCGACCCGGTGACGGCGGGTCGGCTGGAGCACGCCCTGGACGGGATGCGCGGCGACCGCACGATCATCGTGGTCGCGCACCGGCCGGCCACCATCGCCCGGCTGCCACGGGTGATCGCGCTCGACGGCGGCCGGGTGGCGGGAACGATGGCGACTACACGATGAGTTAGGTTAGGGTTGCCTAACTTCGGTTCGGAGGGGTCCTCCGGCCGTACATGTGACGCCCGGTGGCCCTCGCGCGCCCGCGCGGGGGCCACCGCAACGCGGTGCCGGTCCCGCGGCACACCCCGGCCAGATTGGGATGATCGATGACCATTGAGACGCTCCCGCCGCGCATGCGCATCGTCCGCCATCCGCTCAAGTACCGCCTGCTGGAGGTGCGCAGGGTCGACCGGCTCACCCCCTCCACCGTGCGGGTGACGTTCGCCGGCCCCGCGCTGGAAGGATTCTGCGAGCAGGCGCCGACCGACCACGTGAAGCTCTGCTTCGCCGAGCCGGGCGCCGAGCTGCCCGTCGAGCCGGTCATCAGCAACGACACCTGGATGGACGCCCCCGTGGAGCCCATCACCCGGGACTACACCGTCCGTTACTACCGCCCCGACGCGCAGGAGCTGGACGTCGACATGGTCCTGCACGGCGACGGCGTGGGCTCCGCCTGGGCCGCGCGGGCGGAGCCGGGCATGCGGCTCGGCGTCCTCGGCCCGCGCGGCTCCGAGATCCTGCCGATGGTCCACGACTGGTACCTGCTGGCCGCCGAGGAGACCGCCCTGCCCGCGCTCGGCCGCTGGCTGGAGATGCTGCCCGCGGGCGTCCGCGTCCTCGCCTTCGCCGAGGTGCCCGGCCCGCAGGACGAGCAGTACTTCTCCACCGCCGCCGACTGCACCCTGACCTGGCTGCACCGCGGGGACGCCCCGGCCGGTACGAGCGACCTGATGGAGCGGGCCATCCGTGCCGCCGAACTGCCCGCCGACGGGCTCGGCCACGCCTGGATCGCCGGCGAGGCCGGCACCCTCAAGCCCATCCGCCGCTACCTGCGCCGCGAGCTCGGCATGGCCAAGGAGCAGGTGGACATCGACGGTTACTGGAAGCGCGGCGTGGAGAACCACGACCACCACTCGGACGAAGAGCACGAGCACGCGTGAGCACCACTGCCGCTCCCACCACCACCGACGGCCCCCGCCCCGTACAGAACGCCGCAGGCGAGGGGCGGCCCCCGGCCCGCCGCGCTCAGCACGCGCGGCGGGCCGCCGGGCTGCTGGCCTGCACCGTCCTCGTCGCCGTCCTCGCCGTCCTGAGCATCGGCATCGGCGCCAAGACGATCCCGCCCGGCGACGTCCTGCACGCCCTCCTGCACCCGGACCCCGGCAACGACGACTGGATCGTCGTGCGCACCTCCCGGCTGCCGCGCAGCCTCCTCGGCATCGGCGTCGGCATCGCCCTCGGCCTGTCCGGCGCGCTCATGCAGGCGCTCACGCGCAACCCGCTCGCCGACCCGGGCCTGCTCGGCGTCAACGCCGGCGCCGCTGCCGCCGTCGCCGCCGCGACCGCCCTGCTGGACCTCGGCAGCTTCAGCGCCTACGTGTGGTGCGCGCTGCTGGGCGCGGCCGTCGCCGCCGCGGCCGTCCACCTGCTGGGCACCCGCGGCCGCTCCCGGGCCACCCCCGTGCGCCTCGCCCTCGCGGGCACCGCCGTCACCGCGGTCCTCACGGCGGTCGTCAACGGCCTGATCCTGCTCGACCCGCTCACCCTCAACCGCTTCCGGTTCTGGCAGATCGGCACCCTCGGCGGCGTGGACGGCGCCCTGATCCGGCAGGTGCTGCCGTTCCTGGCCGCGGGCGCGCTGCTGGCCGCGCTGCTGGCCCGGCCGCTCAACGCCGTGGCCCTGGGCGACGACACCGCCCGCGCGCTCGGCGCCCACCCCGGCCGCACCCAGTTCGCCACCATGCTCGCCATCACCCTGCTGTGCGGGGCGGCCACCGCCGCCGTCGGCCCGATCGCCTTCGTCGGACTGGCCGTTCCGCACGTGGCACGGCTGATCGCCGGGCCCGACCAGCGCTGGGTCCTGCCCTACAGCGCCGTCCTCGCCGCCGCGCTGCTGCTCGCCGCCGACATCCTCGGCCGCGTCGTGCTGCGCCCGCAGGAGCTGGAGGCCGGAGTCGTCACCGCGTTCCTCGGAGCGCCCCTGTTCATCGCACTCGTCCGCCGCAAGAGGATCAGCGAACTGTGACCAGCCGTACCCCGCTTGCGCGCCCCCGTCCGGCGGAGCAGCCGCCGAGCGCGTCCCCGCGGCCCCTGCGCCTGCGCGCCCTGCGCCTGTCGAGGCCGGGGCGTCCCGGTCTCTCCGTGCGCTGGGACCCGCGCGCCGCCGCCGTCTGCCTGGGCCTGCTCCTGGCGGCGGCCGCCACGGGCGTGTGGACGCTCACCACGGGCGACTTCCGCATCCCCGTGCCCGACGTCCTGCGCGTCCTCGCCGGAGACGGCAACCCCGCGTACACGTACATCGTCCAAGAGCTGAGGCTGCCCCGGCTGCTGACGGCCCTTCTGGTCGGCGCCGCCCTGGGCCTGTCCGGAGCGCTCTTCCAGAACGTCGCCCGCAACCCCCTCGGCAGCCCCGACGTCATCGGCTTCACCGTCGGCTCGGCCACCGGCGCCCTCGTCACCATCCTCGTACTGAGCGCGGGCACGGCCTCGGTCGCCGCCGGTTCGGTCACCGGCTGCGCGGTCACCAGCGCTGCCGTCTACCTGCTCGCCTGGCGGGGCGGCGCGGCCACGTTCCGCCTCGTCCTCGTCGGCATCGGGGTGAGCGCACTGCTCTCCTCGGCCAACGCCTACCTGATCGCGAAGGCGTCCTTCACCGACGCACAGAGCGCCCAGGTCTGGCTCACCGGCAGCCTCAACGGCCGCGGCTGGGAACACGCGCGCACGATGGCCGCCGCACTCGCCGTCCTCGCCCCCGCGGCCCTGCTCCTCGCCCGGCCGCTGCGCATGCTGGAGATGGGCGAGGACACGGCGTCGGCGCTGGGCGTACGGGTCGAGCGGGTCAAGGCCGTGGCGCTCGTCGTCGGGGTGGGGCTCACGGCCCTGGCCACGGCCGTCGCGGGCCCCGTGCCGTTCATCGCCCTGGTGGCGCCCCAGGTGGTGCGCAGGCTCACCTGCTCCCCGGGCCCCAACCTCGCGCCGTCGGCCGTCCTGGGCGCCCTGCTGCTGGCGGCCAGTGACCTCGCCGCACAGCGCATGCTGGCCCCCACGCAGCTTCCCGTGGGGGTCCTGACCGGGGTCGTCGGCGGCTGCTACCTGGTGTACGTGCTCGCCCGGCAGTGGCGCGCCGGCCAGGGCTGAACGGGAGCGTCCCCCTCGGGGAGCGGGGCCCCGGGCAGGGGCCGGGCGAAGATGCGGGAGCCGCGGGCGGGATCGAGGGCGGCCACCCACGTGCGCGGTGCCCGCGAGGTGTCCGTCTCGCGGAAGCCGCTGCGCAGGAAGGCCTCGCCGTCGCCGGTCGTCGCCGCGAACACCTCGGTCACCGACCGGTCGGAGGCGTGGAGCAGCAGCGCCGTCAGCAGCCGCGAGCCGATGCCGCGGCGCTGGCGGCCGGGCCGCACGCAGAAGTTGTGCAGCACGCCCGCCGCCCCGGCGGCCGGCGGGCCGTCACCGGGGAACGTCCGCAGGGCCACGCATCCTTCGAGGGTCTCCTGGGCGTCCTCCGCCACGAAGAACTCGGCGAACCGTGCCGCGTAGACGTGCGGTGTGCGGCGGCGCAGGTCGCCGGTCCGCATGAAGGGTTCCGACAGGGCGTACAGCCCGGGCGCGTCGGCGGCCCTCGCCGCCCGTACGCCGCCCGCTGCCGGGAGGACCGTACGGCCCTCTCCTGTACGGACCGTCAGCGGACCCAGCCTCATAAAGGGCTCCCGGTTCTCACGTCACCTGCAGAAAGTGAGGTAAGCCTAACCTAACTAAATCTTGATCCCGGGGCGGGGTGGGCGACTGGTTTAGTCAGGAAAAGTCCGGGCACCCGACGGGTTCCAGCACCTCTGATCAGCAGGAGGCACGAACGATGGACCGGGGCAGCAGCAAGCACGGCGCCAAGCGGGACGACGAGCTGAAGAAGGAAGTGGAGGAGCTGACCCGGTCGGGACGGCCCACCCGGACCGAGGAGTGGCGCGACGCGGAACCCCTGACCCCGGAGGAGCCGGGCGCGGAGCCCGGGGCGGGGGAGCGGAGCGCCCCGGGCGGAGGAGAGGGCCGGACCGGCCGCTCCCGGTCGTAGGGACTCCCCGGGCCCCCGCTGCCGGAGTCGGTCAGAGGACCTCGTTCGCCGTGCGCCGGTAGGTGGAGCGGCGGTTGTCGATGGCGGGCCAGCGGTCGCCGTAGACGTTCCGCGTGATGCCCGGCTCCCGCAGGAAGTCGTGCGGGAATCCCAGCGGCACCGCGCTCACCTCGTCCAGCCGTGCCACGGCGTCGGCGTCGAGGGCGACGTCCACCGAGGCCAGGTTGTCGGCCAGCTGGCTCTCCTTGGTGGCCGCGACGATCGGGACGACGTTGCCCGGCCGGCCGCGCAGCCACGCGAGCGCCACCTGCGCCGGGCTCCAGCCGCCCTCCTCGGCGACCTCCAGGACGGCGGTGACGATCGCCTCCTCGTTGCCTCCCGGCGCGCTCTCCGGGCTCTCCGCGGTCAGCCTGCCGGTCTCGCCGCGGCGGTACTTGCCCGTCAGCTTGCCGGCCGCCAGCGGGCTCCACGCCAGCACCGCCTGGTCGAAGGCGCGGGCCTGGGGGAGCAGTTCGCGCTCGGGCGTGCGGTCCAGCAGGTTGTAGCGCAGCTGCGAACCGGCGAAGGCCGTCCACCCGCGCAGCTCGGCGAGCGTGTTCGCCTGCGCGATCTCCCAGGCCGGCCAGTCGGAGACGCCGACGTACAGCACCTTCCCGCTGCGCACGACGTCGTCCAGGGCGCGCATCACCTCCTCCACGGGCGTGAAGTTGTCCCGCGCGTGCACCCACAGCACGTCCACGTGGTCCGTGCGCAGCCGGCGCAGGCTCGCCTCCACCGACTGCACCAGGTTCTTGCGGTGGTTGCCCGCGGCGTTCACGTCCCCCTCGGCGGTGGCGCAGCTGTACTTGGTGCCCAGGACGAAGCGCTCCCGGCGGCCTTCCAGCAGCTCGCCGAGGATGCGCTCCGAGGCGCCCCCGGTGTAGATGTCGGCCGTGTCGACGAAGTTGCCGCCGGCGTCGGCGTAGGCGTCGAGGATCCGCCGGCTGGTGTCCTTGTCGGCACCCCAGCCCCGGTCGTCCCCGATGGTCATGGCCCCGAGGCTCAGCTCGCTGACCCGCAGGCCGGTCCTGCCGAACAGTGTGTAACGCACGAAGTTCCCCTTCGGTCCGGTCGTGTGCGACCCGGTCGCGGGGCCGACGTTACGAGCTGGAGCGCGCTCGAGCGCAAACTCCGCAGGGCAGGCGCGCGCTCAGCACGAAAACCCGTTGCCCGGCCGCCCCCGCCGCCGCCACGATCGGGTCCATGACCTCACGCACCACCCCCCCGCCGCTTGCGTCCGTCACCGCCCTCCCGGTGCGTGGCCGACAGCAGCAGTCCGGGTCCGCGGGGAGGCCGACGCCCGTTCTGACGTGAGCGGGGCGCTGGTCGCGGGGCTGCTCGCCGGTTACGGGATCGCCGTGCCGGTCGGCGCCGTCGGGGCCTACCTGGTCGCCCTGTCGTCCCGGACGCCGTGGCGGACCGGCGCGTGCGCCGCCCTGGGCGTCGCGACGGCCGACGGCCTGTACGCGCTGACCGCCGTGGTGGGCGGCAGGGCACTCGCCCCGGCCGTCCGGTCCGCCGAAACACCCCTGCGCTGGGTCTCCGCGCTCGTCCTCCTGGCACTCGCCGCCCGCACCGGCGTCACCGCCGTCGGCCGCCACCGGGGACGTCAGCCGTTCGGCCGAGCCGACGGGACCCCGTCCGGCCCGCTCCGCGCGTACGCCACGCTGCTGGGCATCACCCTGCTGAACCCCGCCACCGTCGTGTACTTCACGGCACTCGTCCTCGGCGCCCGCGCCATGGACGCCGCCGCGACCCGCCCGGACGAGGCGGTCTTCGTCCTCGCCGCCTTCACCGCGTCCGCCACCTGGCAGCTGCTGCTCGCCGGCGGCGGGACGGTCCTCGGACGGTTCCTGGCCGGCCCGCGCGGGCGGCTCGGCACGGCCCTGCTGTCCACGGCCCTCATCGCGGCCCTGGCCGTGCGCCTGCTGGTCACGGCCCCGTGAGACTGCGGTTGCGGACCCCGTGGACCCGCCACAGGGTGGATTCCGGGAGAAACCCCTTCACTGCACACACAGGGAGGCCCGGTCATGGGCAAAGGCAAGGCGAAGGCCAAGCAGGTCAAGGGCAAGCTCAAGGAGACCACCGGCAATGTGACGGGCGACCGGCGCATGGAGGCCGAGGGCCGCGCCGAGAAGGTGACGGGCAAGGTCCAGGAGACCGCGGAGAACGCCAAGAAGAACCTGCGCGGCCGCTGACCCGTACGGGCAACGGCAGCACGGCGAAGGACGGGCCGGCCCCACCGGCCCGTCCTTCGCCGTGTCCGTGCCGGCCCCTCACGCCAGCGGCTGCTCCGCCCAGATGACCTTCCCCTCCGGCGTGTAGCGCGTCCCCCAGCGCTCCGCCAGCTGGGCGACGAGGAACAGGCCGCGGCCGCCCTCGTCCTCCGCGGCGGCGTAGCGCAGGTGGGGCGAGGTGCTGCTGCCGTCGGCGACCTCGCAGATCAGGGCGCGGTCGCGGACGATGCGGACGCGGACCGGGCCCGAGGCGTGGCGGATGGCGTTGGTGACGAGCTCGCTCAGGATCAGCTCGGTGGTGAACGCGGCCTCGTCCAGGCCCCACTCCGTCAGCTGCCGGGTGACGTCGGCGCGGGCGCGCGCCACGACCGCGGGGTCGGAGGGCAGCTCCCACTCGGCGGTCCGGTCGGGGTCCAGGATGCGGGTCCGGGCGACGAGGAGGGCGATGTCGTCGCGCTGCCGGGCGGGGAGCAGGGCCTTGAGCACCTCCTCGCAGACCTCGTCCGGCGTCCGGCCGGCGTGGGCGAGCGTGGAGGTGAGGATCGCGAGGCCGGCGTCGATGTCCCGCTTGCGGTCCTCGATGAGGCCGTCGGTGTAGAGGACGAGGCTGCTGCCCTCGCGCAGCCGCAGCTCCCCGGCCTCGAAGGGCAGCCCGCCCAGGCCCAGCGGCGGCCCGGCGGGGAGCTCGGGGAACTCCACCGCCCCCTCGGGGTGGACGACGGCCGGCAGCGGGTGGCCGGCCCGGGCCATGGCGCAGACGCCCGTGGCCGGGTCGTAGATCGCGTACAGGCAGGTCGCGCCCGCGATCGCGTCCTCCCCGCCCATCCCCGCGGACTCCATGTCGATGCGCCCGACCAGCTCGTCGAGGTGCCCGAGCAGCTCGTCGGGCGGCAGGTCGAGGGCGGAGAAGTTCTGTACGGCGGTGCGCAGACGGCCCATGGTGGCGGCGGCGTGCAGGCCGTGGCCGACGACGTCGCCGACGACCAGGGCCACCCGGGCCCCCGGCAACGGGATCACGTCGAACCAGTCGCCGCCCACCCCGGCCTGGGCCGGCAGGTAGCGGTAGGCGACGTCGAGGGCGTTCTGCTCGGGCAGGCCGCGCGGCAGCAGGCTGTGCTGCAGGGTCACGGCCATGGCGTGCTCGCGCGTGAAGCGCCGGGCGTTGTCGATGCACACGGCCGCCCGCGCCGCCAGCTCCTCGGCCAGGGACAGGTCGTCCTCCTCGAAGGTGGCGTTGTCCCCGGTCCGCCAGAAGTTGGCGATGCCCATGAGCACGCCGCGCGCCTTGAGCGGCACGGTGATGAGGGAGTGGAAGCCGTAGTCCAGTATGGCCTGCGTGCGCTCGACGTCCTGGGTGCGCCAGCCGGAGGACGCCGCCAGGTCGGGCACGAGGACGGCCTGCCCGCTGAGGAAGCCCATCGCCTGCGGGGTGGGCGCAGCGAACCGGTGGAGCTCGCCCGCCCGGTACAGCGGGTGGTCGTCGCGGATGCCGCTGAGTGCCACCCGCCGCAGCTCGGGGGCGTCGCTGCCGACCCCCGCCCGCGGCTCGTCGCCGCGCAGGACGGGCTCGGCGAGGTCGACGGTGGCGTAGTCGGTGAACCGGGGAGAGGCCACCTGGGTGAGCTCCTCGGCGGTGCGCTGGACGTCGAGGGTCGTCCCGACGGCCACGCTCGCGTCGTACAGCAGCTTCAGCCGCTCGCGCGCGGCCTCGGCCTTTCCCGCGAGGGCGCGCAGCTCGGTGGAGTCGCGCAGGGTCGCCACGCTGCCCGGCGGCCCGCCCCGGCGGTCCGTCGGCCGGTTGTTCACGGCCAGCAGCCGGTCCCCCACGGGCAGCACCACGTCGTTGGCGACGCGCCGGGACTCCAGCAGCTCGGCCATCCGGGGTTCGAGGTCGAGCTCGGCCACGGCCCGGCCCTCCACGTCCTGCGGCAGGCCCAGGAGCCGGCGCGCCTCGTCGTTGGCGAGCATCACGCGGCCGTCGCCGCCGACGATCACCACGCCCTCGCGCACCGCGTGCAGGACCGCGTCGTGGTGTTCGTACATCCGGGTCATCTCGGCCGGGCCGAGGCCGTGCGTCTGGCGCTGCAAACGCCGGCTGACCAGGGCCGCGCCGCCCGTGGCGAGGGCCAGCGCGGCGCCGCCGGCGGCGAGCACGAGCGGCAGCTGCCGGTCGACCGCGCTGCTCACGGCGCTGACCTTCACCCCCGAGGAGACGAGGCCGACGACTGTGCCGTGGTCGTCCTGCACCGGGACGACGGCCTGCACCTCCTCGCCCAGGGGGCCGTCGACGCTCTCGATGGTGACGTGGCCGGCCTGCGAGGGGCCGATGGTGCCGATGAACTGCTTGCCGATGAGCTCGGGCCGGGGGTGCGTGTAGCGGACGCCGTCCCGGTTGGTCACGACGACGAAGTCGACGCCCGCCTCCTGGCGGGCGGCCTCGGTCAGCGGCTGGAGCACCTTGCTGGGGTCGGGGCCGCGCAGGGTCTCCACCAGGCCGGGGCTGTGGGCGAACGCCTGTGCGGCGGCGAGCGATCGGTCGCGCGCCGCCTGGAATCGGTCGCTCCGCGCCTGGAGCACCAGCGTGACCACCGCGGCGACGACGAGCAGCAGAACGATCAGCAGCTGCAGCAGGAACATCTGACCGGCGACGCTGCGGCTGCGCACCACCGACCGGAGACGTCCGGGCGACGGCGCCCGTGAGCCGTTGCGCGACTGCCCCGGCTCACGCCTGCTGTCTCGGCGCCGACCGGTGAACCAGCGGCCCGAGGGCCCCGAGGAGCGGTCCCGGTTTCGGGCCATATCCCATGTCTACCCCGCTCTCATCCGCGGCGCGAACGGGAGCCGCCGCCGTGGCGGCCCCGTCACCCGCCGCACAGGGACCCCGGGGGAGGGCCCGGGGCGGCCCGGGGCGGGGCCCCCGGGCCGGGGACCCGGCTCAGACCGTGGCGATGGCCGGGTCGCTCACCCCCGTCTCACCGGTCTCGACGTGCCCGGCGAAGCGGCGCAGGAAGGTGCCGTCCGTGTCCGACACCACGGTCAGGTCGTACCAGCGCTTGCTGCGCCGCAGGTCCACCGTGTGGACCAGCCGGCCGCCCGCCCGTACCGTGAAGATCTCGCGCTTCCCGCCGTACGCGTCGGTGACCGTCAGGTGGCAGTCGGTGCTCCCCGCGTTCGTCATCGTCAGGCCGATACCCCCGGTGCGGGGGTCGTGGCGGGCGGTCACCTCCGGGCCGGTCGCCCTGCCGGGCCCGCGGAAGGTGCGCAGGAAGCCGTTCGGGCCGAAGACGGACAGGTCGTAGACGCCCTTCGAGTAGGCCGTGTTCCAGGTGTCGGAGAGCTGCTTGCCGGCTCCGGCCGTGTACGTCCAAGGGCCGTCCGTGCGGTTGCCGGACGTGACCGTGAAGCACACGCCCGCCGCGTCGCCGCCGCCGAAGGTGAGGGTGAAGCGCCCGGTCGACGGGGTCGCGGCCCCGTCCACCAGCGGCGCGTACGGCAGCGGGCGCGCGGGCCGCGAGCCCTTCTCCTGCTTGGGCAGGGAGGGGCCGGACGGCGGCTTCGGCACGTAGTCCGGGTGCCGCTTGCGGTCCGGCGGCTCGTAGGCCGCGGTGTCCGGCAGCGCGGCGGGCCGCGCGTCCGCGAGGCGGAAGTCGAAGGCCGAGGTCAGGTCGCCGCAGACGGCACGCCGCCACGGCGAGATGTTCGGCTCGCGCACCCCGAAGCGGCGCTCCATGAAGCGGATGACGGAGGTGTGGTCGAAGACCTCCGAGCACACGAAGCCGCCCGTGCTCCACGGCGAGACCACGAGCATGGGCACGCGCTGGCCCAGGCCGTAGGGACCGGCGCCGTAGCGCGCGTTCCCGGCGAAGACGTCGAGCGCGGTGTCCACGGTGGAGGCGCCCCGGGCGGCGGAGGCGGGCGGGAACGGCGGCAGGACGTGGTCGAAGTAGCCGTCGTTCTCGTCGTACGTGATGAACAGCGCCGTTCTGCTCCACACCTCCGGGTCGGAGGTCAGGGCGTCCAGGACCCGGGAGATGTACCAGGCGCCGTAGTTGACCGGCCAGTTCGGGTGCTCGGAGAACGCCTCCGGCGCGGCGATCCAGGAGATCTGCGGCAGCTTGCCGGCCTTGACGTCGGCCTTGAGGACGTCGAAGTAGCCGTCGCCCTTCTTGACGTTCGTGCCCGTGCGCGCTTTGTCGTAGAGGGGGTCGCCGGGCTTGGCGTTGCGGTAGTTGTTGAAGTAGAGGAGGGAGTTGTCTCCGTAGTTGCCGCGGTAGGCGTCCTCGATCCAGCCCCAGGAACCGGCCTTGTCCAGGCCGTCGCCCTCGTCCTGGTAGATCTTCCACGAGACGCCGGCCTTCTCCAGGCGCTCGGGGTACGTCGTCCAGTCGTAGCCGGCCTCCTCGTTGCCGAGGACCGGCCCGCCGCCCTTGCCGTCGTTGCCCGTGTGCCCCGTCCACAGGTAGTAGCGGTTGGGGTCGGTGGCCCCGATGAACGAGCAGTGGTAGGCGTCGCACACGGTGAACGCGTCGGCGAGCGCGTAGTGGAACGGGATGTCCTGCCGCGTCAGGTAGGCCATCGTGCCGGTGCCCTTGGCGGGCAGCCACTGGTCGTACCGGCCCTGGTTCCAGGCCTTGTGCCCGCCCGCCCAGTCGTGGTTGAGGCCCGCGATGAACTGCATGCCGAGGTTCGCGGCGTCCGGGTGGTAGGGCGGCACCTCCCTGGACCCGTCCGACTGGTACCACACCGGCTTGCCGCTGGGCAGGGACACCGGGCGCGGGTCACCGAAGCCGCGCACGCCCTTCATCGTGCCGAAGTAGTGATCGAAGGAACGATTCTCCTGCATCAGGACGACGATGTGCTCGACGTCCTGGATCGTGCCGGCGCTGCGGCGGGCGGGGATGGCGGCGGCACGGTCGATGCTGCTCGACAGGGCCGCGTAGCCCGCGGTCGCGCCGGCGATCTGGAGGAATCGCCGCCGGTTGAGTTCAGGCATGAGTCTGAGGACCTCTTGGGGAGTCGGGGCTGGAAGCCGGGTGTTCCAAGAGCAGCGAGCGCCGGGGAAGGGGCCGTGTCGCCGGTGTGACGGGGCGCGGTACGCGAGGCGAACGTAGAGGGGAACGTAGCGGACGGCGTGGGAGAAGGGGAGCCCTTTGTGAAGGGAGCTTTGCGAAGGGGCCTTTGAGAAGGCGGCTTTAAGAAGGGGACTTTGTGAAGAGGGCCCTCGCGAGGGACGCGATGAGGGCCGGAAACGGCGGCGCCGGGTGGCGGATGTTACGGATGCTCGCCCGCGGTACGCCAGCAGTTGCGCTCCCGGTCGTAGGAGAGCGTCCGGCCCGTGCAGGACTGCAGGTCCAGTTCGAGGAGTTGCCGATAGGCGGCGACGGGCAGGTCCGCCTCGACAAGGATCCGGGTGGCCGAGTGCGTGTCCTCCAGCAGGAGCGGGCGCGGCGGCGAGGGCGGCTCGCCCGGGGCGCGGCGCAGCACACCTCCCAGGATCCGCTTGAGCGCGGTGCAGGCGTCCTGGGCGAGGATCTGCCCGACGTTCTGCAGGAAGCCGCTGAGCGGCAGTACGACGAGCACGAGCCAGGTGAGCGTCTCGCCCCTGAGGGCCCCCAGCGTCGCGCTGTACGTCTCGAGCCCCAGCCCTGCCAGCCCGTCGGTCAGCGACTTGCGCTCCGCCTCGCCGGTGCCGGCGTCGAAGTAGACGTGTGCGGTCATGGGCGGGAGTTCGGCCATGCCTGATGCTAGGGCTTCGCCTGCGGCGGAAGCAGGCACTCCGGGCCTCCCGGGCCCTTCGAGCCTCCCGGGCGCCGTCCGTGCCTCCCGGGCCCCCAGGCCTCCTCGGGTGGCCGCTCGGTGGATCTCTGTGGATCCGTCCTCCTCCACGAGGCGGAGGAGGACCGCCGCAGCGGACGATGCGGGGCTGTCATGCTCAGGGCCAGCATGTCCGTCATGACGACAGCGACCGCTCCCCTCCCCGCCCTCCCCACGCTCCCCGCCCAACCCGTCCACACGCCCGCGCCTGTCTGGGCTCGCCGTGCCGCCCACGCCATCGCCCTGTGCGCACTCCCGTCCGGCCTGTGGCGCATCGCCATGGCATCGGGTGTCCACGTGGGCTACAGCGACCAGGTGCTGCGCGACGTCTTCGACATCCCGGGCTGGGGCATCGCCTACGTCGTCGGCCTCTCCGTCCTGTCCGAGCTGGCCGCGCTGTTCCCGCTGCTGCTCGTCGGCGACCGGTGGCGGCCGCTGCGCCCCCGGGCCCTCGCCGCGCTGTCCTGGACCGTCTCGGGCGTCCTGGTCCTGGTCGCGCTGTGGCAGGTCGTGGTCGCCTTCACCGTCGAGAGCCAGACGTACATGACGGGAAGCACGGCGCATATCGTCTGGGGCTGCGTCTTCGCCCCGCTGTTCGCCATCCCCGCCCTGATGACCGCGGTGACCTGGTCCTACGCGAAGCGGCACCGGGCGCGGGCCTAGCCTCCACGGGCCGGGGCGAGCCGGGCAGGGCCGGGGTGGGCCGGGCAGCCGGGCCGGGCCGGGCGGCGTTGCAAGCCCTAGGCCGCCCGTTCCGCCGCCGGCGGCCCGGCCCACTCCACCACCAGGCGGCCGTTCTCCTCCGCGACGTCCGTGCCGAAGGCCGCGCAAGCCCGCCGGAACCGCCGGGTGATCCAGCGGGTCTCGGCCGCGTCGGCGAGCCGGGTGCGGCAGAAGTCGAGTGCGAGGGGCACCGCTTCGACGCGTACGGGGCGGGTGCCGTCGAACGAGACGAGGAAGAGCAGACCGAGGTCGTTGCGCAGCAGGTCGTCCGTGGCGTAATCGTCGATGAAGTCCCCGAGGTCGTAGAGCACGCGGTCCTGGACGCCGTGGAAGACGTGCGCGGAGTGCCCGGCGACGAGGGTGGCGCCCGCGGCGAGGAACTGCTGCGCGGCCCGGCGGATGTAGTCGGCCGGGCCGGAGGTCATGTTCGGGCCCCAGTGCGGCGTGACGAGGGTGATGTCCGTGCCGAGGGCGGTGACGGCGCTCAGGAGCCGGGCCGGGGCGCCGGCCTCCAGGTGCACGTAGGCGACTCCCGGCCGGTCGGGGCCCGCCGCGAAGTCGTGCGGGTGGTCGGTGACCCCGAAGACGCCGAACCGCAGCCCGCAGCGCTCCAGGACGGCGGGCCGCCGCGCCGCCTCCTCGTCGCGTCCGGCCCCCGCCCAGGCGATCCCGGCGTCGGCCAGATGGCGGACGGTGTCGAGCAGGGCCTCGGGGCCGTAGTCCAGGGCGTGGTTGTTGGCCAGGTTCACGCAGTCGACGCCGAGGTGCCGCAGCGTCTGCGTGGCCACCGGCGGCGCCCGGAAGAAGAACGGCTTGAAGGGGTCGCGCCGGCGCTCGCCGCGCGCGGAGACCGCGCACTCCAGGTTGAGGACGAAGAGGTCGGCCTCGTGCGCCACGGCCACGACCTCGTCGGCGAACAGGCTCTCCGGCGAGTCCGTGGCGAGGCGCTCGGCGACTTTGCGGCCGAGCATCGTGTCGCCGGCGAGTGCGAGCTTCATGGTTCAACCACCTCCTCGCCCCGGGCCCCCACGCCCACGCGTTTCATTGTAGAAAAAGTGACTTTCAGGCCGGAAATGTGTCGTATGCGTACCGGCGGGGAACAGCAGACCCATGGCCCGGCCCAACGAAGAGGTCGAGGCGCTGCTGCAGGAGTACGCCGACCTCGTCACCATCACCGGCGGCGACGCCTACAAGGCGCGCGCCTACGAGAAGGCCGCCCGCGCGATCGGCGGCCACCACGCCGATGTCTCCCGCCTCGACCTCAAGGGGCTGCTCGACATCCCCGGCGTCGGCAAGTCGATCGCCGAGAAGGTCCTCGAATACCTGCGGACCGGCCGGCTCTCCATGGTCGAGGAGGCCAGGGCGGTCATCCCCGCCGGAGTGCGCGAGCTGATCACCATCCCCATGCTCGGCCCGAAGAAGGCCATGCTCCTCCACGAGGAACTCCACATCTCCTCCGTCGACGAGCTCCTCGACGCCATCCACGACGAGAAGCTCCGCGACCTCAAGGGCTTCGGCGCCAAGACCGAGGAGAACATCCTCCACGGCATCGCCCTGATGCAGCAGGCGGGCGACCGCATCCTGCTGAACGCCGCCATGGACGTCGCCGAACAGATCGTCGCCGACCTCTCCGGGGTCGACGGGTGCGAGCGGTGCACGTACGCGGGGTCGCTGCGGCGGATGCGCGAGACCATCGGGGACATCGACATCCTCGTCGCGGCCGCGCGGTCGGGCCCGTTCATGGAGGCGATCACCGAGCTGCCGATCACCGCCGAGGTCATCGCGCACGGCGAGAAGAAGACCTCCATCCGTACGACGAAGGGCCTCCAGGTCGACCTGCGCGTCCTGCCGGCGGACGCCTGGGGAGCGGGACTGCTGTACTTCACCGGCTCCAAGGCGCACAACATCCGCGTGCGCGAGATCGCGGTCCGCCACAAGTACAAGCTGTCCGAGTACGGCCTCTTCCACGCCAAGAGCGGCAAGAAGATCGTCTCGGAGACCGAGGAGGAGGTCTACGCCCGGCTCGGCCTGCCCTGGATCCCCCCGACCCTCCGCGAGGACCGCGGCGAGATCGCCGCCGGCCTGCGCGACGAGCTGCCCGAGCTGATCGGGGAAGGCGACATCCGAGGGGACCTCCACACCCACACCGACCTCACGGACGGCGTGGCGACGCTGCAGGACATGGTGACCGCGGCGGCCGGGCGCGGCTACGCCTACTACGCCGTGACGGACCACGCCCCGAACCTTTACATGCAGCGCATGACGGACGCCAAGATCCTCGCGCAGCGAAAGCGGGTCCGCGAGCTCGACGGGAAGCACCGCAGGATGCACCTGCTGCACGGCACCGAGCTCAACATCGGCCCCGACGGCGAAGTGGACTGGCCGGACGACTTCCTCGCGGGCTTCGACCTGTGCGTCGCCTCGGTGCACTCGCACTTCAACCAGACCCGCGGCGAACTCACCCGGCGCCTGCTGCGCGCCTGCGAGAACCCGCACGTCAACATCATCGGACACCCCACGACACGGCTCATCGGCAAACGGCGCGGCATCGACGCCGACTTCGACGCGGTCTTCGAAGCCTGCGCCCGCACGAACACCGCCCTGGAGATCAACGCCCACCCCGAACGACTCGACCTGTGCGACGAGGACATCCTCCGCGCCAAGCGCTACGGCGTGAAGTTCGCGATCAACACGGACGCCCACTCGGTGACCCATCTGCCCTACATGCGCTACGGGGTGGGCACGGCGCAGAGGGGATGGCTGACGAAGGACGACGTCATCAACACGTGGCCGCTGCAGAAGCTACGGCGCTTCCTGCGCCCTGGGCGGAGCGGATGAGGGACAGCCCCGCGGGTCGCGCCCTCGCTCGGCGCGCGCCCCGCCGCCCTGCGCCTTGAACCTCCCGTAACGGCAGGGCCTACGGTCCCGAGTCATGAAGATTGTTGTGCACGACACGGCGTCCGCCATGCTCGATCTCTTCCAGCGACCGCTGGAAGAGCGGCCCGGCGCCCTGCGAGAAATGCTCAGCCCGCTCCAGGGCGTGATGGCCCCCGTGATGGGCGATGTGGACCTGGCCGAGATGCACCGCCACAGCAGCGGCTTCCGGCTCGATCGCGACGACCCGCGCTACCTGCCCGCCGTACGGCAGATGCGGGAGGCGGGCGTGTGGAGCCGCATCGAGGACACGCTCGCCGCCGCGTGGGAGCGGATCGACGGCGCGGTGCCCGGCATCGAGCACGCCGAGACCGTCCACGTCGTCGTGGTGCTCGGCAACCCCGACGACGACCAGCTCATGGGCCGTAGCGCCGGCTACTTCGGTGTGGGCGGGATCCCGGGAGCCATCGAGCTGATCATGTGGCCCACCGACACGAGCCTGGAGAAGATCGGCTACGGCGCCGCGCACGAGTTCCACCACAACGTGCGCTACGCGAACGTCACCTGGAACCCGGTGACCGTCACGGTGGGGGAGCACGTCGTCGCCGAGGGGCTGGCCGAGGCCTTCGTACGGGAGCTGGCCGGCGAGCAGGCCATGGGCCCGTGGTCGAAGACGCTGACCGGCGCCGGGCTCGACAGCGCATACGCGAAGATCACTGACGACATCGACGTGGCGGGGATGCAGAACCTGGCCGCGTACGTGCTGGGCGACGCCGCCGCGCAGCGCATGGGCCAGGATCCCGTGGGGCTGCCGGACTTCGCCGGGTACGGGGTCGGCCTGCGGATCGTCGACGCCCACCTCGCCGCCTCGGGCCTGACCGCCGCCCGCTCCACGGCCCTGCCGGCACGCGAGATCCTCACCAACGCGGGCGTGCCGACCGGGGCGTGACGCCGACGGAAAAGCAGGCGGCCGGGCGGCGGACCTTGCGAACCGCCCGGCCGCCTACTCGCCGACCGCGCCGTCGATCGCTTCGCGCAGCAGGTCCGCGTGGCCGTTGTGGCGTGCGTACTCCTCGATCATGTGCGTGAGGACGTAGCGCAGCGAGACGGTCTCCCCCCGGAACTCCACCGTGTCGTCGAGGGACACGAAGGCATCCGTGACAGCGCGGGAATCCTCGCATGCCTCACGCCAGAAAGTGAACGCCTCCTCCACGTCGGCGGCGTCCACGTGGAACTCGCCGAAGTCGCCGTCGACCGCGGGCCACAGAGCCGCGCGCTGCTCCCCGCGGAGCACCATGCCGAACCAGCCGCGCTCCACCTCGGCCGCATGCCGGACGAGGCCGAGCAGGGACAGGCCCGATGTCGGCACTGCCTTCTCCTTCAGCTGCTCACCGGTCAGCCCCTGGCACTTGAGGGCCAAGGTGGCGCGCTGGTAGTCGAGGAACGAGGTCAGCGACACACGGTCGTCGGCGACCTTGGAAGGTACCTTGCGCTGATCATCACTCATCCGGCCATCATGACAAGAGGGGCCGGACTACCTCGACGCGGGGCAGAACTCCGCCTGGAAGACGTCCCCCGCGGCGTCCGTGTCGCTCAGGGTGTCGGTGTTGAAGTTGAGGACGAGGCTGTGCCGGGTGTCCGCCGAGACGAAGGCGATGCTCTGCGTCCCGACGAACAGGCCGGTGTGCCCCCACACTTCCGTCCCGCAGAGCGTGTAGCGGAACAGCCCCAGGCCGTACGACGCGCCCGAGCCGTCGCCGGTGGGGACGGTCGTCCTCAGCTCCCGCTGCTGCGCCGGCGGCAGCAGCCTGCCCTGCAGCAGGGCGGTGAGGAAGCGGTCGAGGTCGGCCCCCGTGCTGATCAGGTCGCCCGTGGCCCAGATCAGGGAGGGGTCGAAGTCGGTGACGTCGTGCATCCTGCGGTCCGGGTCGTCGGTGAACCAGCTGTAGCTGCGTCCGGCGGGGGCCGGGACCGTGCGCTCGTGGCGCGGCAGGCGGGTGGAGCGCAGTCCGAGCGGTGCGATGATGCGGCGCTCCACCTCCTCCTCGTAGGACCGTCCGGTCGCCTTCTCCACGACGAGGGCGGCGAGGACGTAGCCCGTGGGGGTGTACGCGTAGCGGGTGCCCGGTGCGAAGTCCGGCGCGTGGGCCGTCGCGGTCCGCACGATCCGCCGGGGTGTCCAGCGGTCGTAGCGGTGCTTGAGGAACGCGGTGGTGGTGAGGTTCCTCAGGACTTCCGGGTCCCTGGTGTAGTCGAAGAGCCCGCTGGTTTGCTGGAGGAGGTGGCGCAGGGTGATCCTGCGGCCGTCGTTCCCGTGCCCCCGCACCATGCCGGGCAGCCACTTCTCGACGGTGTCGTCCAGGGTGAGCCGGTGCTCGGCCTCCAGCTGCAGGAGGACGGTGGCGGTGAAGGGCTTGCCGATGCTCCCGGCGCGGAAGCGGTCCACGGCGCGCCTCGGCCGCTTGGCGTGCAGGTCGGCGACGCCGGCGGCACCGTTCCAGGTGCCGTGCGCGTCGCGGACCCGCGCCAGGGCGCCGGGGACTCCCGCCTTGACGGCGGCGTCCAGGGCGGCCTGGGTGCGCTCGTGTCCTCCGCCGCGCGCGGCGGGCCGGACGTGGACGGCGGCGCCCGCCGGAGCGGGTGCCGGCGCGGCCCCCGCCATCGCGGCGGCCGTCAGGAACGCGGCCAGTACGGCTCGTGCCGTACGGACCGTCCTCGGTGAACGCGGACGCTTCGTCATGACAGCCCTCCTTCAGTGGGGGTCAGCGGTTCGGGAACAGGGCGGACCCGGGCGGTGGCGCGGTCAGCGCACGGCGCCGCTCACCTCCTCCGGCGTCGTGGGGAGCCCCCGGTCGTTCTGCAGGGACCACAGCTCACGGAAGAGGCCGGGGGCCTCGACGAGTTCGGCGAAGGTGCCCAGCTGGATGACCCGGCCGTGGTCGAGGACGACGATGCGGTCGGCGACCGCGACGTTGGCCAGGCGATGGGTGACGAGGACGACGGCCCGTTCCTCGGCGATCTTGCGCAGCCCGGCGAAGATCCGGTGCTCCGCCCGGGCGTCCAGGGCGCTCGTGGGTTCGTCCATGACGAGCAGGCCCGCCGGGCGGTAGAAGGCCCGCGCGATGGCGATGCGCTGCCACTGGCCGCCGGAGAGCTCCACCCCGCCGTACCACTCGCGGGCGAGGAGGGTGTCGAGCCCGCTGCGGAGCTCCTTGACGACTTCGTCGGCGCCCGCGTGCGCGGCCGCCTGGAGGACGAGGCCGTCCCCGTCGTGCGCCTGTCCGAGGGTGATGTTGTCGCGGACGGACAGGGGCCAGTGGGCGAAGTCCTGCGGGACGACGGCGGTCTGCCGCCACATGGCCTGCGGGTCGAGTTCGCCGGAGTCGACGCCGTCCCAGGTGACCCTGCCCTCGGTGGGCACGTACAGGCCGGTCAGCAGCTTGCTGAGGGTGGTCTTCCCCGAACCGTTCTCCCCCACCAGCGCCACGACTTCGCCGCGCCGCACCTCCAGGCTGACCTTCTCCAGGGAGGGGCGGTCGGAGCCCGGGTAGCAGAAGGTGAGGGACTCGGCGCGGACGGCCGCGGGGGCCGCGGGGATCCGGGTGCCGCGCTGCATCCGGTGCCCGCCGGCCTCGTCGATGAACTCGGCCCAGTCGTCGAGGTAGAGGCCGGTGCGGAAGAGGCGGGCGCCGTAGGAGACCATGCCCCGCAGGGACGAGCCGACCGACCGCAGGGCGAAGACCGCCGTGCCGGCCGAGGCGAGCGACATGTGCCCGGTGCCCAGCAGGAGGGCGAGCGCGGCCCACACCAGGCCGGAGGCGAGACCGCCGGCCACGGCGCCCGCGAGGGCGTACCGCGCGCCCCGGTGGACCGCCTTGTCGGTGGTGGTGTGGATGCGGTTGCTGATCGAGCGGTAGCGGCCGAGGAGGAACTCGGCCATGGTGCCCGAGCGCAACTGGTCGGCGAAGACCTTGTCGGTGACGTGCCACCGCAGGTGGTTGAGCACGCGGCGGTCGCCGCTCAGGGCGCGGGAGGTCTGGTAGTGGACCCGCGCCCCCTTCACACTCGCGATGCCCTGCGGGAGGGTGGCCAGCAGGAGCAGCGGCAGCAGGACCGGGTGCAGGAGCGTCACCACGCCGGCCGCCGCGATCAGCGACGCCAGGCAGGCCATGAGGTCCTGGGATTCGGTGAGCAGGTCCTGGGCGACGTCCGCGCCGCGGTCGGCGGCTTCGCGCTTGTCGTTGAAGCCGGGGTGGTCGTAGGCGGCGAGTTCGGCGTTGATCGCCGCGTCGAGCATCTGGAGCTCGGCCTCGCGGGAGATCCGGGGGGCCAGCCGGCTGGAGATGTTGGCGACGGCGATGGCGAGCAGGGCCCGGGTCCCGGCCGCCCCGGCGAGGAGGGCGAGCGAGGGCAGCGCGTCCATGAGCCGGTCCTCGATGTGGCCGGAGGTGATCAGCGCCGTGATCGTGCTGCTGGTGGCCAGCAGGCCGAAGGCCTCGAACGCCCCGGACAGCACCTGGCAGACCAGGAGCGTCAGGACCGCTCGTCTGTCCACGCGCCAGGCCAGGTTCAGCGCCTTGCGGACGAGCTGGGGCAGACGCCGGCTCATCGCACGGGCGGTGAGCGGGCTCTTCTCGAAGGCGGTCAGGGTCGGGGAGCGGAAGCGTAATTCCTCATGTACCTCGGTGGTCTCGGCGGGCAACGTGATTCCCCTTGGTTGCGGGTGTCGACGGTCCGGTTCCGATGGTGAGCGCCTGCACGATGCCGTATGACGCGGGCGAGTTACGGCTGAACGCCCTTAATCCACTCGAAGGTGGGCCTTTTGGCCGACGGCTTCGGGGTGAGTGCGCCACCGTTTGACGCGCCCCTGTCAATCAACGGGGCCGCGTGGCACTCTGCCTCTCACACCGTGCGCTGCGCGCCGCGCACCATGCGCACTGCGCACCATGCACCACGCACGCCCGGTACGTGCACGTGCCGTATCCGCACCGCAGAAGGAGTACGCGTGAGACGATCCCGCCGTACGACCGCAGGTGTGCTGCTGGCCGCCTGCGCCCTGGTCGCCGCAGGCGCACAGGCCGCGACGGCCGACCCCGCTCCGGGCGGAGCCCCGGCCCCGGCCGTGCACACCGCCGCGGCCTCACCGGACGCCCGGCAGGCCGTCGCCGACTACTGGACGCCCGAACGCATGCGCACGGCCGTCCCGCTCGACCTCACCTCCCTCGCACCCGGCACGCTCCCGGCGGCGGCCCGCGGCGCGGCGCCGGTGGCCCGGGGCGAGACGTTCACCGTCGCCGCCACCGCCCCGGCCGCCGGATCCCTCGCCTCCTTCCCGCAGCCGGGAGGCCCGTGGACCGGTGGCGGCGCGGTGGCCAAGACCTCGGGCCGGGTGTTCTTCACCATGCAGGGCCGCAACGCCTCCTGCTCGGCCGACGCCGTCACCAGCCGCAACGCCAGCACCGTCATCACGGCCGGGCACTGCGTCAAGTACCAGGGCAACTGGCACACCAACTGGACCTTCGCCCCCGGCTACGACGACGGGAAGACGCCCTACGGCACCTGGGCGGCGACCAAGACGCTGGCCACGCCGCAGTGGACGGCCAGTGAGGACATGAACCACGACATCGGCGCGGCCGTCGTGGCGCCGCTGGGCGGCAAGCGGCTCGCGGACACCGTCGGAGCGCAGGGCCTGCAGTTCAACGGCGCCTACAACAAGCCCATGTACGCCTTCGGCTACCCCGCGGCGTCCCCGTACGACGGCAAGAAGCTCATCCACTGCAGCGGGAACTCCACCAAGGACTTCCTCCTCACCAAGGACCACGGACTGGGCTGCAACATGACGGGTGGCTCCAGCGGCGGCCCGTGGTTCGCGTCGTTCGACGAGGCGACCGGCACCGGCCTGCAGGCGTCGGTGAACAGCTTCGGGTACACGTTCCTGCCGAACACGATGTTCGGCCCGTACTTCGGCGACGAGGCCAAGGCCCTGTACGAACAGGCGCAGACGAGCTGACGCGTTGCGCCGACGTCACGCGTCGACACGCGAAGGGCCCCGCCTTCCGGCGGGGCCCTTCCCTCACAAGTGCGCCACCAGGGACTCGAACCCCGGACCTGCTGATTAAGAGTCAGCCGCTCTGACCAACTGAGCTAGCGGCGCGAAATAAATACTACCGTACGAATGACGGTGCATCGCCCACGGTCCGGAGCGGTCACGGCCCTCGCGGCTCATGCGACGCCGCCGAGGGTTTCGAGGCTCACCCGGACCAGGCCCTGGCCGGTGTCGGCGATCTCCTCGAACGCCGCCCGCGACAGGTCGATGCAGCGGCTCGTGTCCCTCGGGCCCCGGTCGTTGATCCTGACCATGACCTCGTCACCGGTGGCGGCGTTGGTGACCCGTACGCGGGTGCCGAACGGCAGGTCCCGGCTGGCGGCGGTCATCGCCTGCGGGTCGAACGGCTCGCCGCTGGCGGTGGGCCAGCCGTCGAGCATCTCCTCCGGCGCGCCGTACCACGAGGCGACGCACGTCCGCGGGCCGCGTTCGTCCGCGCCGACGAGGAGGGGGACGGCACAGACCAGGACCGCCGCCAGCGCCACCGTGACAGGGGCGCGGCCGGGCGTCCTGGGGTGCGTCATCGGGGTCCTCGGTCCTCGCTCCTCTGATCCTCGGGTCTGGAAGATCGTGTCCGCTGCGGACGGATTCCAGTCCTCGGGGCAGGACGGAGCAGCCGATCGGCGGCATGCCGGCAGGACCAGGTGCGTGGGAGTGCCGCCCGGGCGCGCGGGTGCGCGTGCCGTGCGGCGCTCCCGCCCGGGTCAGGCGCTGCCCATCACCGCCGCGAAGGCCGCCGGGTCGGTGTCGAACCCGCGGACGGCGGGGCGGCACTCCCACGCGCCCTGCCCGGTGCGCACGAACTCCACGACCGTCGCCGCCGTGGCCCCGGCGACCGCCGCGAAGTCGTCCGCGGCCAGCTCCGTGTACCCCTCCGTGACGCGGACGCCGGTGTTGGCCACGTCCCCGAACGTCTTGCGCCCGCCGCCCTGCTGTATGGCCACGCCGACGACGACCCGGGCGTACAAGGGCGCCAGCCGGTCGAGCTCCAGCGTCATGACCTCGTCCGAGCCGAGTCCCATGCCGGTGCGGCTGTCGCGGTTGAGGAGAATGGTGCCGTCGGGCGAACGGCTGTCGAAGTGCACGAGATACGCGGGCTTGCCGTACGGCTCGTCCGCGGTGTACGTGGCCGCGATGAGGTCCAGGTCGTTGTCGGGCAGGCCCATCGCGCTCGGATCCCATCTCAGCGACACCTGGACCTTGCCGAGCCCCTTGCTGAGGCCGTCCGCCCCCTTGTTGAGTCCGCTCACCTGACATCCCCTCCCACTTCCGTGTTCCTGGTGCACTCCCACCTTGCCGCCGGAACCGCCGGTGCCGCTACCCCGGGTGGGAGGGCTCGACCGTTTCGGGCGACGGCGACGGCTGCGGCAGGACGGTGCGCGCGCCGCGCCGGGGCGGCGTCGGCAGCCACCAGTTGGCGCGGCCTGCCAGCCGCATCACGGCGGGCACCAGGAGCGGGCGGATGACCGCGGCGTCGAGCACGACCGACAGGGCGGTCGTGACGGCGAGGAGCTTCATGAGCGCGACCTCGGCCGTCGCCAGGGCGAGCAGCACCGTCAGGACGAGCGCCGCGGACGCGGTGAACAGCGGCGCCGCCGCCTGGAGTCCGGCGGCGGTCGCCCGCACGGTGTCGCCGGTGCGGGCGTGCGCCTCGCCGATGCGGGCCAGCAGCAGGATCTCGTAGTCCAGGGACAGCCCGAAGGCCAGGCAGAAGGCGACGACGGGCATGACGACGCTGACCGTGCCCGTGGCCGTGAAGTCCCCCACCAGCCATTTCATATGGCCCTGCTGAAAGATGAACACCATCGCGCCGAAGGTCGCGGTCAGGCTGAGCAGGTTGAGCGCGAGTGCCTTCAGGGGCAGGAACACGCTCCGGGTGAAGGCCAGGAGGAGCACGAACGTGGCGACGGCCATCGCCCCCAGTGCCCACGGCAGCCGCTGCGCGAGGGTGTTCCGGGCGTCCCGGAACTGGGCCGTCGGGCCGCCGACGAGCGGCGGTGCCGGCGCCCGGGCCTCCTGCAGCCGGGCGAGGAGGGCCGTGGACGCGGGGGCGTACGGGTCCGCCTCGCCGCCGACGGCCAGCCAGGTGCCCGCCGGCGAGGTGAAGTGCCGCAGGGCCGGGCAGCCCGGCAGTGTGCCGCGCGCGGGGGAGGCCTCGGCCGCGCAGGCCAGAGGGGCGTCCCGGCCGAGCACGTACGAGCCGGTCGCGGTCCGCACACCCAGGACGCCCGGGAGGGCCGACAGCCGCTTCGCGTACGCGTCCAGCTCCGCGATGCGGCCGGGGCGGTCGGGCCGCCACCCGGGAAGGGCCACCTCGACGGGGTTGCGCAGCTGGGGGAAGCCGTCCCGCAGGGCCTGCGTCGCCCGCACCTCCGGGGCGTCGCGGGGCAGGACCCGGTCGTCGCTGAAGCCGAAGACCACCTGGCGGAAGGGGAGCGCGAGAACGAGCAGCACCCCGGTGGCGAGCGCCGTGACGAGCAGCGGGCGGCGCATCACGCGCAGGGCCAGCCGCCGCCACCCGCGTCCGGCGCGGCCCGGCGCCCTGCGCCGGCGCGCGAACAGGTCGCCCCGGCCGATCGCCCGGGGGAAGCAGGCCAGCGCCGCGGGGACGAGCACCAGGGCGGCGAGCGCCGCGAGCAGCACCACGCTGACCCCGGCGTAGGCCATCGACCGCAGGAAGTACAGCGGGAACGCCAGGAGGCCGAGCAGGCACAGGGCGACGGCCGCCGCCGAGACGACGACGATCCGCCCGGCCGACCGGACCGCACCCGCCAGGGCGTCCTCCGGCGGGCTCCCGGAGGCGATCTCCTCGCGGTAGCGCGCCACCAGGTAGAGGCTGTAGTCGACGGATAGCGCGAGCCCGACCGCGCCGGTGAGGTTCAGCGCGAACGTCGACACCTCGGTCACGGCGGTCAGGCCGCGCAGCACCGCCAGGGTGCCGGCCACCGCGACCGCGCCCACCGCGAGCGGCAGGCAGGCCGCGGCCACGCTCCCGAAGACGAACACGAGCAGCAGCAACGTGGCGGGGAGGGCGATCAGTTCGGTGCGCAGCAGGTCGCGCTCGCTGTAGCGCTCCAGGGCGCGGTCGAGGACGGCGTGCCCGCTCGCCCGGACCTGCAGGGGACCCCGGGGCGCGGTGGCGGCGGGCAGCAGGCGCTCGACGGTCGCCCGCCCGGCCCGCCCGCCCCCGTCCAGGCGCACGGTCACGAGCGCCGTGCGGGCGTCGTACGAGCGCAGCGCGGCATCGTCGACTTCGCCGCCGCCTCCCGGCGCCCTGCCGCCGCCCGCCGCAGGGCACGAGCCGCGGGTGACCGGGCCGGTCCAGTACGAGTCGACGCCGGTCACCCCCGGCTCGCGGCACAGGCGGCCGACCAGGGCCAGGCCCGCCGCGCGGGCCGCGGGCGCGTCCACCGAGTCCGGGGCGCGCGCCAGCAGCACGACGTCGGGCGCGCCCGCGTGGAAACGGTCCGTCAGCAGGGCCTCGGCGCGGGCCGAGGGGGAGCCCGGCACCGTCCAGCCGCCGCTCGCCAGCCGGGCCGCCACCCCGTGCCCGAGCAGGGCGCAGGCCACGGCGGCGAGCGCGGCCAGGGCGAGGACGGGCCGGCGGTGGCGGGCGCAGCGGCGGGCCAGAATCGTCAGCACGGCGCCTGGCCCGCCTGGCCGGCCGGGTCCGCGGCCGGGCCGGGCTGCGTGGGCACGCCGGGCCGGGGCGCGGGCCCGGCACCCGGCGCGGGCTGCGGGGCGACCGGGTCCGTGCCCAGGCCCAGCCGCAACTGGACGATGCGCGCCATGTCGAGGACCGTGCCGCCGCTGCGCATCAGCTCCATGGGCGGCACCTGGACGTCGAAGCGGCGCCGCAGCGTGGCGAGGAGCTCGGCGGCCATGAGGGAGTCCACGCCGTACTCCTCGAGCCGCCGGGACGGGTCGATGCGGCCGGGGTCGAGGTGGAGAATGTCGGCCAGGATCCGTACGAGGTTCCCGGCCAGCGCGTGCAGGGCGTCCGCGGGGCTCATCGCCGACAGGGACTGCACGATCTCCTCGTGGGTGCGGCCCGTCTCCGCGTCGGGCTCGGGAACCAGCTGCCGGTACCGGGGCGCGCCGAGCGAGGGCAGGCAGGCGCGCAGCCTCGCCCAGTTGTACCGGCCCACCCCGGCGACCTCCGTGCCGTCGCTCAGCAGCACGCCGGCCGCGTCGAACACCTCGCGCGGGGTCAGCGCCTCCACGCCGCTGCTCTCCAGGGCGCGGGCGAGGCCGTTGCGGGCCACGTAGCCGGTGCCGCCGAGGGCGCCCCACCCCACGGCCAGGCCCGGCCTGCCGTCGCGCCGGCGCCTGCGGACCAGCGCTTCGAGGAAGAGGTTGCCCGCGGCGTAGGGGGCCTGGGTGATCTGGCCGACGCGTGCGGCGACGGAGGAGAACATCAGGAACAGCTGCAGGTCCGCCCGGTCGCGCGTGAGCGCGTCGAGCACGGCCGCGCCCCCGGCCTTGGGGGCCAGCACGGCGCGGAACCGTTCGTCGGTGAGCTCCTCCAGCGGGGCGTCGTCCAGGTGCATGGCGCAGTGCACGACGCCGCGCAACCGGTGCCCGCCCGCGTCGATCTCCTCCACGACGCGCCGCATGGCGGGCAGGTCGGCGACGTCCGCCGCGTGGGGCACGGCGCGCACCCCGCGCCGCTCCAGGTCCGCGAGCAGGCTCTCGCAGCCCGGGGTGCGTTCCCCCTTGCGCCCGACGAGGGCCAGGTGGCGCGCGCCGTGGTCGGCGAGCCAGTGCGCGGTGGCCGCGCCGTAGCCGCCGAGGCCTCCGGTGACGAGGTAGGTGGCGCCGGCGTCGAGGCATGGGGCCCGGAACCGGGGTTCGACCAGGGCGGGTTCGTCGAGCGGGTCGAAGGAGACGACGACCTTGCCGATGTGCCGGGAGTGCTGCAGGAGGCGGAACGCCTCCTCGGCGCGGGCGGCGGGGAAGACCGTGTGCGGCAGCGGCCGGTAGTCCCCTGCCCGGACGCGCTCCGCGACCTCGGCGAACAGGGAGGCCGCCCGCCCGGGGTCGGCCAGCAGGGCGAGGAGGTTGACGCCGAAGAACGCCAGGTCGCGCTCGAAGGGGCGCAGCAGCAGCCGGTTGTTCTCCAGGATGTCGCGCTTGCCGAGTTCGACGAAGCGCCCGCCCGGCCGGAGCAGCTCCAGGCTGCGGGAGACGGCCTCGCCCGCGAGGGAGTTGAGGACGACGTCGACGCCGCGCCCGCCGGTCAGCTCCCGCACCCGCCCGGCGAAGGCCAGGCTGCGCGAGTCCAGGACGTGCTCGACGCCCAGGGCGCGCAGCAGGTCGCGCTTGGCGGGGCTGCCGGCCGTGGCGATGACGTGCGCGCCGTGCAGCCGCGCGTACTGCAGGGCCGCGAGCCCCACGCCCCCCGCCCCGCCGTGCACGAGCACGGTCTCCCCGGCCGCCAACCCGGCCTGCCAACCCAGGCCGTAGTGGACGGTCAGGAAGACCGCGGGCAAGGTGGCCGCCTCGGCGAAGCCCGTCCCGTCGGGGATCCGGGCCACGGCGTCCGCGGAGGTGACCATGTGCGAGGCCAGGCAGTCCGAGCCGCTGGCGAACACCCGATCGCCCACGGAAAAGCCCGTGACGCCCGGGCCGACGGCCGCGACCGTACCGGCGCACTCCAGCCCGTACACCGCGTCGAAGCGCCCGTCGGCGGTGTCCTCGCCGGCCAGGGCGCCGGTGGCCAGGACCACGTCGCGGTAGTTCAGCGCGGCCGCCCGCACGGCGACCAGGACCTGCCCGGGGCCCGGCACCGGCCGTTGCGTCTCCACCCAGACAGGCCGGAAGGACAGCCCGGGGTCGCGGACCTCCAGGGCGAACGCGTCGACCGCGGGGGAGGGGACGAGGGGCCGGGGGAAGTCCCGATCGCGCGGGACGAACCGGCCGCCGCCGCGCGTCAGGACGACCTCGGTCTCCTCCGACGGGGCGAGGAGCTCCCGGGCGAGGCGCTCCGCGTCCGCAGCCGTGTCGCCGCTGCGCGCCAGGGAGAGCCGGCGCGTCGTCAGCGACGCCTGCTCGTTGGCGAAGGACTGCGCCATGCCCCACGCGGCGGCGTCCGCGGGGGAGGGGCCGGGCGATCCGGGCTCCGGGACGGCTCCGCAGGGCCGCGTCACCAGCCACAGGGAGACGCTCTCGCTGCCGGTCAGCCGCCCGCACGCCACCGCGAGGGCACGCAGCACCGCGCTGCGCCGGGTCGCCCGCTCCACCACGTCGCCCGGGGCGTCGGCGCCGGCGGGCGCCAGCACCAGGACGATCACGGTCTCCCGGGACAGCAGCGGGGCCCACGCGCCGGGGTCCTCGCCGGCCACGGTGGTGTGCACCTCGACGGCGTCGGCCGCCCGCAGGAGGCCCGCCGTGGTCCTCGCCAGCGCGTCCTCCTCCGGGGTCTCGGACGCCACGACCCAGGCGGTGCCGATGCCCGCGGCGGGAAGCGCCGCGGGCCGCACCGGCCCGCCGGCGCGGGCGGTCAGGAAGACGGAGAAGTCCTCGCAGGCCGGCTCGGCGTCGTCCCCGGTCCGTACGGTGCCGGTGAATCCGCACCGCGCGAGGAGCTCGGCCCACTCCTCGCGGCCGAGCAGGGGCGAGCGGAGCCGCAGCCCGGTGTCCGTGCGGTTCCAGAAGCTCCCCAGCGTGCCGAAGAAGGGCAGCAGGAACAGCGGGTCGTGGCTCTCCAGCATCAGCAGCAGGCCGCCCGGGGCGGTCAGCGACGCCACCCGGCGCACCGCCGCCTCCAGATCGGCGCTCGTGTGCAGGGAGTTGGCCGCCACCACCAGGTCGAACCCGCCGCGGGGCAGATCCTGGCCCGTGGGGTCGGCGTCGACGTCGAAGGTGCGGTAGTCCACGAAGTCGTACGCGGCGAAGCGCTGCCGGGCCCGCGCGAAGAACGACGACGACACGTCCGTGAAGAGGTAGCGGGTCCGGTCGGCCGGCAGCAGGGGCAGCAGGGCCGCGGTGGCCCCGCCGGTGCCCGCGCCGATCTCCAGCACCCGCAGCGGCCGGTCGGCCGGCAGGCTCGCCACGATCTCCCGCACCAGGGTCTGCGCGACACGGTTGTGGAAGCGCAGCACCGGCGCCACGTCGTAGAGCTGTTCGAGGGACGACGTGGCGCCCTCGACCCCCAGCAGGTCCTGCGGGTCGCGCGCGCCCCGCAGGACGTCGCCGAGGTGGAGGAACTGGCGCACGACCAGCGTCAGTTCCGTGGAGAACGCCGGCTGCTCCCGCAGCGCCTCGCGCAGCATGCCGATCGCGCACCCGGGCGCGGCCTCCCGCAGCCAGCGGCCGTCCGCGTCCTGCCGCGCCAGCCCGTACTGCGTCATCGCGGTCAGCATCAGCTCCATCGCCTGCCGGTGCCCGGGCAGCATCCCGCCCGCCACCAGGTCGCCCACCGTGAACCAGCCCTCCCCCTCCGGCAGCAGGCCGTCGAGCGCGGCGGCGTAGGCGTGGGCCGCCGCCTCCTGCAGCCGGGCGGCGAAGCGCGGATAGCCGGCCGAGCGCCAGTCGCGGCGCAGGGCCAGGACCCGGCCCGCGGCCCGCTCGGCGATCTCCTGCGGGACCGCCACGGGCCCCGGCTCCAGCGGGGCGCCGGGACGCGGAGCGGCGCGCAGCACCGTCTCCTGACGGGTCACCGGCGTCCGCCGAGCCCCGGTCAGGCGCCGCATGCGGCACCCCCTCAGCTCCACCGTGACCGTGCCGTCCTCGTCGGTGACCGTGATGTCCCAGCACACCTCGGTCGCCGTCCGGCCCCGCTCGCGCAGGTGCACCGCCCCCTTGGGCGCCGGGCTGCGCCACACCCGGACCGCGTCCATCGCCGCAGGCAGATACGTGTGCCCCGCGAGGACCTCCGCGTCCAGCAGGGGCGCCCCCGTCTGCACCGCCCCGTCCAGCAGGGCCGGGCTGACCTCCAGGCCCTCCAGCGGCCCGGGGTCGCTGTAGAAGGCGACGACCTCGCCCTCGCCCGCCCACAGTTCGCCGAGCACCCGGAACGACGGGCCGTAGCCGAGACCGGCCTCGCCGACCTGCCGGTAGTGCTCCTCACCGCTGACGCGGCGGCCGCACCGGGCCCGGGCCGCGGCCAGGTCCACCGGCGCCGGAGGCCGCCCCCACCGGGCGCGCACCCGCCCGCGCGCGTGCCTGCGCTGCCCCGTGACCTGGTCGTCCGTGCTGCTGATCAGCACCACCCCGTCCTCGGGGTCGAACGACACCTGCGTGTGCACCCGGCCCGGCTCGCCCCACGGCACGAACAGCGGCCGGACGAAGTCGAGATGGTCGGCCTCCACCGCGGTGTCCAGCACCCGGCGGCCCGCGGCCAGGGCCATCTCCACATAGGCGGTCGCGGGCATGACGACGGACCCGCCGAGCCGGTGGTCGGCCACCCACGCCAGCCGGGCCGGCTCGACCGCGCCGTGCCACACCGGCAGCGGCGCCGGCATGCGCTCGCCCAGCAGCGGGTGCTCGGTGCGGCCGTCCCCGCTGCTGCGCACCCACGACTCCGGGCCGCCGCTCCAGTGCCGTTCGCGCTGCCAGGGGTAGGCGGGCAGCGAGGCCACCCGCCCCGGGCGCGGGAAGCGCGCGCTCCAGTCGGCCTCGGCGCCGGCCGCCAGCAGGGCGGCCACCGCCGTGCGCATCGCCCGCACACCGTCGTCTCCCTTGCGCAGGGTACGGGTGACCGCCCGCAGCCCGGGCGCGTCGTGGGCGGCGGTGATGCGCCGCAGGTAGCTCTGCAGCACCGGCTGGGGGCCGATCTCCAGGAAGACGTCGGCGCCGCGGCCGAGCGCCTGCTCGACGGCGTCCGCGAACAGCACCGGTTCGCGGACGTTGCGCCACCAGTACTCCGCGTCCAGCTCGGGCCCCTCCAGCACGTCGCCGGTGACCGTGGAGAGCAGGGGCACGCGCACCGGGGACGGGCTCAGGCCCGCGAGGGCCTTGTGCAGGGGCGCGCGCAGCGGGTCCATGGCGGCGCTGTGGAAGGCGTGGTCCAGGTCGAGTTCGGCACAGACCACGCTCTGCCCGGCCAGGTGCCCCAGCAGCCGGTAGAGCTGCTTGCGGGGCCCGGCCACCGTGACGTCCCGCCGGGTGTTGACCCCCGCGATCTCCAGCCCGGGGTATCCGGTCAGCAGTTCCGCGGCCTGCTCCCGGGACATGCCGACGGCCGCCATCCGCCCGCAGCCGGCCACCGCCGCCTGGGCCCGGCTGCGTTCGGCGATCACCCACGCCGCCTGGTCGAGGGTCAGGGCTCCGGCCGCGTAGGCCGCCGCGACCTCGCCGACGCTGTGGCCCAGGACGGCCGACGGTGTGATGCCGTGGGCACGCAGCACCGCCACCACGCCGGTCTGCAGCGTGAACAGCAGCGGCTGGGCCACCTCCGTGGCCGCCAGACGGCCTGGCGAGGGCTCCGCCAGCTCGCGCGCGACCGACCAGCCCAGCCGCGGGGCCAGCACCTCGTCCACGGCTTCCACGGCCGCCCGGAAGGCGGGTTCCGCGGCGAGCAGGTCGGCCCCCATGCCCGCCCACTGCGAGCCGTTGCCGGAGAACGCGAACGCGATCCTGCCCTGCCGCACCGCCTCGCCGGTGACGGCCTCGACGGCCGGGCCCGCAGGGGCCGGCTGCGGGGGCAGCGCGGAGCGGCGGGCCAGCCGCCCCAGAGCCTGCGCCGCCTCCTGCGGCCCGTCCGCCACAACGGCCGCCCGGTACGGGTGCTTGCCGCGCCGGGCGCAGCTGGTGTGCGCCAGGTCGTAGAACTCCTCCGGCCCCGCCTGCCCGAGCCGCTCCGCGGTCCGCGCCGCAGCCTGCGCGAGGGCCTCGGGCGTCCGGGCGGAGACCACGAACGGCAGCGTGCGCGGCCCGCCGGCCGCGTGCCGGGCGCGCCGCGCGGGAGCCGGTGCGGCCGCCACGACGGCGTGGGCGTTGGCGCCCCCGAAACCGAACGAGTTGACGCCCGCGACCGGCCGCCCCCGCACCTCGCCGACCGGACGGGCCTCGGTGGCGGGGGCGAGCCCCAGGCCCTCGAAGTCGATGCCCGGGTTGAGGGGCAGGGCGTGCAGGGAGGCGGGGATCACGCCGTGCCGGAGCACCAGGAGCGCCTTGAACAGCCCCGCCATCCCCGAAGCCGGTTCGAGGTGGCCCAGGTTGGACTTGACCGAGCCGATCGGCAGCGCGCCCGTGCTGCGGCGCGTCCCCAGCGCCCGGCCGATGGCCTCGCACTCCACCGGATCCCCGGCGGGCGTCCCCGTGCCGTGCGCCTCCAGGTAGACGACGTCGTCGGGGTCCACGCCGGCCTGCTCGTACACCGACGTCAACAGGGCTTCCTGCGCCCGCGGGTTCGGCAGCGCCAGCCCCGCCGTCCTGCCGTCGCTGTTGGCCGCCGACGCCAGGATCACCCCGTGGATGCGGTCCCCGTCGGCCAGTGCGTCGCGCAGCAGCTTCAGGACGACGACCCCGCCGCCCTCCGCCCGCACGTAGCCGTCGGCCGCGGCGGAGAACGACGCGCACCTGCCGTGCGGCGAGAGCATCGACGCCTGCGAGAACCCGACGTACGGGTAGGGGCTGAGCAGCACGTTCACGCCGGCGGACACGGCCGTGCGGCTGGTGCCCTCGCGCAGCGTCCGGCACGCGCGGTCCAGCGCCACGAGCGCCGAGGAGCACGCGGTGTCGACGGCCATGCTCGGGCCGCGCAGGTCGAAGGCGTACGAGATCCGGTTCGCCGCGATCGACGCCGCGCCGCCCGCCATGGTGTAGGCGTCGACCCCCTCGATCCGCAGCATCTGCTGTGCGCCGTAGGAGGTGTCGGAGACCCCCACGTACACGGCGGTGTCCGAGCCGGCCAGCGTGACCGGGTCGATCGCGGCGTCGTCGAGGGCCTCGGCCGTCATCTCCAGGAGCATCCGCTGCTGGGGGTCCATCTGCGCGGCTTCCCGGGGCGAGATGCCGAAGTAGCCGGCGTCGAAGCCCGCGATGTCGTCCAGGAAGCCGCCGGCCGCCGTGTAGCTCTTGCCCGGGCGCCGCGCCGACTCGTCCACGAAGCGGGCCGTCTCGAAGCGGTCCGCGGGCACCCGGGTGACCAGGTCCCGCCCCTGCTCCAGGGCCTCCCACAACCCCGCGAGGTCGCCGATGCCCCCGGGAAGGCGGCAGGCCGCCCCGACGACGGCCACGGCCCGGTCGTTCTCCGCCGAACCCTCTGAGCCCTCCGGATGCACGCGTACGACCTTTCCTGGCGGACCGGGCTCCACCGACGAGCCCGCACGGTTGATGACGCACCGCATCTTGTCGACTACGCAACGTGAAGGCAAGCGGCCCGGGTCGGGCGGAGGTCGAATGGGTGACAAGCCGGAACATTTACGGCATCAGGGAGTTACCCAGTGCGCGTTGCCCCGGGAACGCGGACCGAGCGAGAGGTGCAGAGGTGCTCAAGAAGGTGATGGCCGCAACGGCCCTGACGGCCTCGGCGGTCGGCTTGATCGCCGGACCCGCGGTGGCCGTCGGCGACGGCCGGGACGTGGCCAACGCCAACGGCGCGCGAACCGGCTCCGGCGAAACGCTCACCGGCGGCTACATGAGCCCGCAGACGACCGCGGTCCAGGACACGCTCAACGACCTGTGCATCGGCGTCGGCAAGCTCGGCGTGCAGTCCCTGCTGCTGCTCATCAACGTCGGGCTGCAGGACATCCCGGTGCTCACGTCGCAGCAACAGCAGCAGTGCACCAAGGGCTCCGTGATCGACAACGGCAACAACCCGCTGTCGCACATCGCGGAGCGCATCTCGCTGGTGGACCACAACGGGACCGGCAACCGCCACTAGAGCCCGCGCTATACCTCCAGTTCCCCCTCGATCCGCTTGAGCTGGTGGCGCGCCATCGCCAGATTGGCGCGCCGGGCGTCCAGCACCAGGTACAGGAACAGTCCGTTGCCGCCGCGGCCGGCCAGCAGCCGGATCAGGTGGTACTGCGAGCCGAGCGTGATGAGGATGTCCTCGATGGCGTCCTGGATGTTGAGCATCTCCATCGTCCGCAGCTTGGCCCGGACCACGTCCGTGTTGCCCGCCGCGGCGACGTTGAGGTCGAGGGTCTGCGACCCGCCGAGGGTGCCCAGCGCCATGCCGCTGCCGTAGTCGACGAGGGCCACGCCGAGGGCGCCCTCGATCGAGCTCATCGCGTCCTTGAGGGCCGTTTCGGTGTTCGTCATGAGGTGATTCCGCTCTGGTTGTCGGTACGGGACGGGGCGGGAGCCTGGCGCGGGCGCTCCAGGGCTCCGTCGATCAAGGGGGCGATGCGGGCGCCGGCCCTGCGTGCCTCCAGGTTCAGCCGGCCGACGTTCGCGTCGGCCGAGGCCAGGAGGGTCAGCACGCAGGAGGACCCGGCTGCGTACGTCGCCACGTAGCCGCGCTCGCCGCTGACGAGCAGTTCGCGGAAGCCGCCGTGACCGACGGCGTCCGTCAGCCGCGCGCCCACCCCGAGCGCCGCCGCCGTCAGTGCGGCCACGCCGTCCGGCTCCATGTCGGTGACCAGGTGCGCGATCACCAGCCCGTCGGTGCTGGCCACCATCGCCCCGGTCAGGTGCGGGACCCGGGCGCGTAACCCCTGGAGCTCGGTGAGCACCTCGGGTGCGGCGGTCATCGGCTGTCTCCTTCCGGCGAGCTGTCTGAAGGCGCGCCTCATCATGGGATCGGCAGGTGCGGGCAGGCGTACGGCACGGTCGTGCAGACCGTGCAGGCCGTGCAGGTCGGACAGGGAGTCACAGGGCCTCCAGGGCGTCGCGGATCCGGTACAGCAGGGAGATCTCCGGAGCGGTGGGAGGCGGCGGTCCCGGCAGGGCCGGGGCGTCCGCGCGGGGCGTGCGGACCAGGCCGGCGGCCGCCAGCCGCCGCACGTCGAGGAGGGTGGCGAAGGCCGGACGCCCCAGGGCCCGCGCGATCTGCAGCGGCGTACGGACGCCGTCGGCCGCGGCGAGCACCGCCTGCCGCCCGCCCGCCGGGCCCGGGCCGCCGCGGCCGCCGTCGCCGACGGGCACCACCGGCGCCGCGTCCACCTCCGGGCACGGCCAGGCCCGCTCCAGCAGCTTCCGCCTGCGGCCGACCTCCCGCTGGAGGACGGGCACGGGGACGGGGCGGATGGGGCCGAGCCAGTGCCGGGCCTCGCCGAGGAAGCGGTCGGGCGCGCGCTGGGACCGGTCGAGCGGGGACAGGACGAAGTAGGCCGCGTCGAACAGCGCGCTCAGGTGGCACAGTTCCAGCTCGCCGCGGCTGAGCCGGCCGCGCTCCACCAGCAGGCTGCCCGCCCGGTAGCCGGGCCCGCCCTCCGCGACCGCTTCCTCCCAGGCCTGCGGGGACAGCCGCCCGCGGGCGGTCAGCCGCCACCCCATGTCGGGCACGACCGGGCTCTCGGCGTGCACCACGGCGCCGTCGGTGAGGTAGAGCGCGCCGACGCGGCCGTGCAGGGCGCCGGTCGCCCCCTCGGCGGCGAGCCGGTCCAGCGTGGGGACGGGCCGGTCCGGGGCCGGTGCGGGCCGGTCCGGTGCGGAGGCGGGTGACTCCCTTACGGGTAACTCCGGTACGGGGAGCTCCGGCGCGGGTGTCGGCGCAGGTATGCCGCTCACGCCAGGACCAGCCGCTCGGCGAGGCCCTTGAGCCGGAACAGGGCGACGGCGAGATTCGCCTCGCCGCGATCCAGCCACAGGTAGAGGCAGACGCTGCTGTCGAACTCCGTCTCCACGAAGCGGAGGAGGTGGTAGCTGCCGCGCGCCGTGACGATCAGGTCCTCCACGGGCCCGGTCCGCGCGGTCGCCGCGGTGAACGCGCTGTTCTCGAAGGCGAGCCGGGCCAGCTCGGCGGCGTCGGCGGCCGCGCTCTCGTGGTCGCGCCCGGGGCCCTCGCCCGCCTCTCCCAGCGCGAGCCCGCTCGTCCAGTCCACGAGGCTCGCGCCCCGTGCGCCCGGGATGGTCATGGCCTCGGCCAGGCACCCGTCGATACCGGTCACACGATCCTCTCCAGCCCCCCGTGCCCGATTACCAGTGGCGTCTTCGCTGCGACGGAAGGTAATCGATGTGAGTGGTGTGAGGGGAGAGTTTTGGCATTTTCTCTCGGCACATGTGGAACGGGTGTATGGCGGGATCCGGACGGTGCGCGGGCAGGGGTGCGGGGCCCGCCCCGTGGAGGTGGGCGGGCCCCGGACGAACGGGGCGGGACGCGGGTCTACTTGACGTTGACCGCGCTCCAGGACGCCCCGACGGTCTTGTACTCGGTGCTCGTGGTGCCGTACAGCGCACCGGCGGCCGACAGCGTCGCGGTGCGCGCGGCCTTGTAGTTGGTGTTGGACGTCATGTACGAGGTCAGGGCCTTGTACCAGATCTTGGCGGCCTTGTCCCGGCCGATTCCGGTGACCTTGGAGCCGTCGGAGGTCGGGCTGTCGTACTGGACGCCGTTGATCGTCTTCGCGCCGCTGCCCTCGGACAGCAGGTAGAAGAAGTGGTTGGCGACGCCCGAGGAGTAGTGGACGTCCTTGCCGCCCACGCCGCTGTACCAGCTGTCGACGGAGTTGCCGTCCTTGGACGGCTTGTCCATGTAGCGCAGCGGCTTCCCGTTGCCGAAGATGTCGATCTTCTCGCCGATGAGGTAGTCGCCGGTGTCCGAGGAGTTGTTGGCGGAGAACTCCACCGCGGTGCCGAAGATGTCCGACGTCGCCTCGTTGAGCCCGCCCGACTCGGCGCTGTAGATCAGCTTCGCGGTGGCGGCGGTGACGCCGTGGGTCATCTCGTGGCCCGCGACGTCGATGGCGGTGAGCGGCTTCTTGTTGCCCGTCCCGTCGCCGTAGGTCATGCAGAAGCAGGCGTCGCTCCAGAACGCGTTGACGTAGCCGTTGCCGTAGTGGGCGCGGGAGTAGGCGGCCTTGCCGTCGTTGCGGATGCCGTTGCGGCCGAAGGCGTTCTTGTAGAAGTCCCAGGTCACGGCGGCGCCGTAGTGGGCGTCGACGCCCGCGGTGAGCCGGCCGCCGGCCCAGGTGTCGGTCGCGTTGGAGTAGAGCGTGCCGGTGCCGGACGTGCCCTGGTTGAGGTCGTAGGTCTTGTGGCCGCCGCGCGCGCCGTCGTTGAGCTGGTAGCTGTTGCCGCTCTTGGTCGTGGTCAGCGGCACGGTCCCGCTGTACTGGCTGGTGCCGGTGCCCGTCTCGATCGCCTCGTGGCGGAAGAGCTCCGCTCCGGTCGCGGCGTCGGTGACGACGTGCAGTTCGCTCGGCGTGCCGTCGTGCTGCACGCCCTCGACGACCGTCTCGTAGGCGAGGACCGGCGTGCCGGAGGCGGCCCAGACGACCTTGCGCGGCGTGCCCGCCGAGGGCTTCGCGGTGTGCGCCGCGGAGGCGGCCGACAGGGCGGCCCTCGCCGCTGCGGACGCGGGCTGCGCCGCATCGGTGGAGGTGAGGGAGACGGCTGCTTCGGTGGACTTGGTGACGGAGGTGCGGCCGCTCGGCTCCTGGTGCACGACGAGGTCGCCGCCGAGGACGGGGAGTCCGGCGTAGGTGCGCTCGTAGCGGGTGTGCACGGTGCCGTCCGCGTCCTTGACGACGTCCCGGGCGACCAGCTTCTCCTTGGCGCCGAGGCCGATCTTCCCGGCGGTGGCGGCGGCGTTGTCCTGCGCGCCGCGTATCTCGGACGCCCGCTGGTCGGGGCTCATCGGGACCGCCATGGCGCTCGGGCCGCGCTCGGCCTGGGCACCGGCCACGCCGGTCTGCACGGCTACTGCGCACAGGGCGGCGGAGGCGAGGAGGGCGGTGGTGCGGACGGTGTGGCTGCGGGGGGTGGTGAAGCGTCTCAACTCTGTCTCCTAGCAGGGGCGCCGGGCCGCGGCCCGGCGAGGGATCGGACATCCCAGGGCGGACTGCCCGTTGATGCAGGAGTGAATCGAGAGGATGGTGCCAGCTCGCGCTCAAAATTGACAGGTGCGCGACAAGAGTGTGGCGCGGAGTTTTCCTACGATGTCCGGTTCGGCGCCGTCGCCGCCGCCGGAGAGGTGGTATCGGCGGCCCGGGCCGCCCCGGACCGCGCTGCCCCGCAACGCCGCCCCGGCGCGCGCCCCGTCCGCCGCCCCGCTGTTCACGGAGGGGCGGACGGGACAGCGAGGATCGGCAAGCGAGGATCAGCCCTTTCTGTCGCTCCACGCGAGTTGTATGGATTCCAGGATGCGGACGTTGTAGCGGGCCGGGTCGTCGCCGAAGCCGTCCAGCCCGACCACCAGGTCGCGGACCTCGGGGAATTCGACGGCGAGCGGCTTGTGGTCCGGGTGCTTCGCGGCGAGTTGCGCCGCGATCTGCTGGATGTCAGTCCATCGCATGCGCCCGAGTGTGACCTACACCGTTCGAACGGTCCAGGGAGTCCGCCGCGCCGGGCATGCTGCCGCGCGGGGACGCCGCGGCGAGGGCGGCCAGGAGCGCGCCGAAGACCAGGAAGAGGACGTGGCCGGGCAGTTCGTCCAGGAACAGACCGGTCAAGGACGAGCCGAGCGGGGGAGTGGCCATGAACAGCAGCCCGATGGCACTGTTCGCCCGGCCCTGCAGATGCGCCGGGGTCCGCAGGAGGCGGGCCACCGTCAGCACCGAACCCGAGACGGCGACCGCCAGGGTGCACCCCGCCAGCAGCACGGCGAGGACCGGCGCGCTCGCCGTGAAGGCCATCGCACCGACGAGCAGCGCGCACAGCACGCCGGTGGTGAGCATGACCCGGGAAGGGGGGAGGAGCCGGCCCACGCGCGGAGCGAGGACGACCCCGGCCATCGCCCCCACCGCCGACGTCGCCGTGAGCATGCCGACGGACAGCCCCGACGCTCCCTGCCGCGCGCTGATCACGACGATGGCCAGGTACACCCCGTCGAAGACGAAGTTCTGCGCCGACGCGACGAGGGTCAGGCGGCGCAGCAGGCGCTCGTTCCACAGGAACCCGATGCCCACGGTGAACGACCGCCACAGGCCCTCGCGCCCGGCGTCCGGCGGGGGCGGACGCGTCCGCGTGCGCAGCGCGCCGACGCATCCGGCGGAGACCGCGTAGGAGACGCTGTCCAGCCAGAACGGCCAGCTCGCCCCCGCCTCGAACAGCGCACCGCCGACCACCGGCCCCAGCAGGAACGCGAACTGCCCCCGCACCTGGTTGACCGCCAGGGCGGTGGCCAGTCTGCTCTCCGGCACGACCTGCCGGACCGCCGGCAGGACCGCCGCGTTGAACGGCGCGGTCAGGAACCCCAGCACCACCCCCGCGGCCAGCAGCACCGGGAGCGGCGAGAAGCCGGTGAGGACCGCGGCCGCCAGGGCCGCACTCGCCGCGGCACGGCCCGTCTCGCAGACCAGCAGGACCGTACGGCGGTCGAAGCGGTCGGCGACCGGGCCCGCCGGCAGACAGGCCAGCGCGAGCGCGCCGGTCCACACCGCCTCCACCAGCCCCACGTGCAACGGCGAGTGCGTGGCCTGCAGGACCAGCAGCGGAAGCGCGATGGCAGAGGCGCCCGAGCCCAGCATCGACAGGCCCTGCCCGGCGCACAGCAACTGGAAGTCCCGGTTGCGGCGCAGGCTGTCCGAGGGCAACACGGCGCGCCGGGTCGCCGTGGGCTTCACGGCCCCGACCCCGGCGGACGCCCGCTCGGCGCAGGTGGTGACAGGGGCGGTGGTGACAGGGGCGGTGGGAGCAATGGCGGTGGGAGCAGCGGCAGGGGCGGGTGCGCCATCCGCGCCGGGCCGCCGGCCAGCGCGGTGTGCACCGCCAGCAGGACGCCCGCGGCGCCGGTCGCGAGGTCCATGGAAAGCCGCAGCAGCCCGTCGAGCGCGAAGGCCCGCCGGCCCTGGAACCGTACGCAGTGGAGGCCCAGACTCCGCAGGTGCGGGACCAGTGCGGAGTCGGGGCCGGCAAGGTGGGCGAGGCCGTACAGCAGCCCCGCCTGGCCGTCCAGGAGGCCGGGGGAGAGGAGCAGTTCGGTGCCCAGGCCGTCGCGCATGCGGTCGCGGAGGAGCGCGAAGTGCGGGTCGTCGGGGCGGTGCTGCAGGTACGCGTCCAGGGCGAGGGCGATGCCCGCGCTGCCGCGGTCCAGGGCCGGCAGCCACCGCTGCCCCTCCCGGACGTGGACCTGGCCCTCGCGCGGCACACCGCAGTGGCCGAGGTCCCTGGCCAGCGCGGTCTCCGCGTGCCGCAGCCACTCCTGTTCGCCTGTCCTCGCGTACAGCCCGGTGAACAGCAGCGCCGGTCCCGACCAGCCGTGCGTCAGGCCCACGGCGTCCGGCCTGCCCGCCACCTGCTCACGGCCCGCGAGCGCGCGGGCGAGCCGGTCGGCGAGCTGAGCCGCCCCGTCCGCGTCACCGAAGTGCAGGCGGGTCAGCCCGATCCCGGCGAGCCCGCCGAACAGGCCCGCGCCGCATCCCTGGAGGCCGATCCCGTCCAGCCGTGCGAGCACCTCACGGGCCTCGCCGGGCCGCCCCAGCTCGTCCAGGACGTAGGCGATGCCGGCCAGCCCGTCGTACAGCCCCGGCCGCGGCCAGCGGGTGCGCTCGCAGGCCCGCACCAGCCAGTCGACGTGGTCGCCGAACGCGGGGTGCTCCGCCCGCCCCGTGACGTACAGGGCGTGCAGGACCCCGGCCGCGCCGAACGCCAGCGACGCGCCCTGGTCGTCGAACTGCCGCACGTCCCCGGGGAAGAGCCGGTCCTCGCGCTCCGGCGTCGCGCTGAGCAGGATGCCCTCGCGGAGGGAATCCAGTGCGGCCCGCCCGTCGGCCGTACGCTCCTGCGGCCAGGGCGAGTCGTCCGGCGCGGTGTGCGCGAACGGTTCGTCCGCGATCCGTTCGTTTGTGATCGGTTCGTTTGTGATCGGTTCGTTTGTGATCGGTACGGAGGAGGCCGGCGGCGCGAGCTCCCTGCGCAGCCGGTCGCCGAAGCCGGGCGGCACCGGGAACCGCCCCTCCACCCAGCCCGCCAGCTGCGCGTACTTCGCCCGGTCGAAGCGCAGCAGCGGCGTCAGCGGGCAGAACAGGGCGAGAGCCAGGGCGGCGAGCGCGTACGTGTCGACGGCGCGACCCGACCGGGCCCACGCGGCGGTGAACCCGGGCGTGCCCAGGACGGGCCGGAGACCGGCGTCGTCCTGAGCGGAGGCCCCCTCGGAAGCCCCCTCGGCCGTCTCGAAGGCCGTCTCGAAGTCGACCAGGCAGACGCTGCCGTCAGGGCGCACGATGATGTTGCCGGGCTGGAGGTCCCCGAAGACGATGCCGCGCGCATGCAGTTCGGCCACGGCCTTCTCGATCCGCCCGAGGACGTCGCAGGCCCACCGCGTGTACGAGGCCACGTCCTCCTCGCCGGAGCCGTGCCGGAGCAGCGGGTGGCGCCTGCCGACCGCCTCCTGCAGGGTCTCGCCCTCGATCAGCTCCTCCACGAGGAAGTGGTGCTCCCAGTGGCGCGTCCGCGCGTACACCCGGGGCACGCAGTCGAGGCCGGCCAGCCGCTGCAGCACCGCGTGCTCGCGCTCCAGGCGCGCCACGGCGTCCGTGCCGCTGTCGTCGAGACCGGCGTGAGGCCGCGCTTCCCGCAGGACGACCCGCCTGCCGGAGCCCCGCTCCACGGCGCGGTACACACCCCCGCCGTTCGAGAAGTGCAGCGCCTTCTCCACCCGGTACGGAAAGCCCCCGGGCGTGCCCGCCTTGGCGGCCCGGATGCGGGCGCCCAGGAAGGCGGGCGCCTCCACCCACGGCGGCACCCGGAACGAGGTGCCCCGCACGTCGGGCACGAGCACGCCGCCCGGCCCCTCCATCGCCGGCACGTACTCGCCCTCGGGCGAGAAGCAGTAGGCGAGGCTGAAACCCCCGTAGCGCACGTAGAGCGGGCCCTCGTCCCAGCGCAGGTCGCTCAGGACGTACGGGCCCTCGACGCCGCGCAGCAGTGCCGAGAGGTCCGTGAGCGTGCGCTCCAGCTCCTCCTCGCCGGCGGGGTAGACGGTGACGAGCTTGCCCCCGGCCGAGCGCGGCGCCTGCTTGCTGTTGACCTGCTTGAGGACGGTGGCGCTCCGGAGGAACTTGAAGCAGATGCCGCGCTGGGTGCAGTAGTCCCAGACCGTGTCGACCACGTGCTCCGCCCGGGCGGCCGTGGCGGAAGCGTGGACCTTCCAGCCCTGCCGGGGCAGCCGGGCCTCCGGGCGGTGGATGTTCACCCAGCCGCCGCGCTCGGCCCGCTGCCAGCCCGGGGGCGGCGGACCGGCCGCGCGGGCGAAACGGTCGGCGGCGTCCTCGATGCGGTCGAGCGTCTCGACGAAGAAGGGGTCCGCGACGAGATGACCCTGAGCGAGCATGGTGATCTTCCCTTGCGGACTTCTGCGGACTTCTGCGGACCTCTGGGGCTGCGGATCTCTGCGGACCTCTGCGGACTTCTGCGGGCGGGCGGGACCCCTGCGGGCCTTCCGATCGCTGACGACCTGCCGGCCGCGGGCAGCCCACGGCCGGCAGTCCTCACGGAGAACGACGCGTCAGGCGACGCCGCGAGCGCTCTCGTAGCTGTTGGCGCAGGGCCACGCGGAAGGGGTCTCCTCCTCCAGCTCCTGCAGTTCCAGGACCTCCAACATGTGCTTCACCTCCTCTCGGGTCTTCTCGGAGCGGTGCACCGTGCGGGTCCGGCATGCCCGTGCACGGGCCGTCAGCCCATGCCGAGGGTGCTGTGGGAGCTGTTGGCGCAGGGCCACTGGGAGGGGGTCTCCTCCTCCAGCTCCTGCAGGTCCAGGATCTCCGACATCCGAATCACCTCCGCTCTTCGGCTCGTGGGGCCGGCGGCCGCGGGTCGAGGTACGGCAGGGCGGGGCCGTTGCCCTCGAACGCGGATCCCAGAGCGAGCAGTACGCCTGCCGAACCGGTGGCGAGGTCCGCCGAAAGCCGCAGCATCCGGAAGCCCGGGAACGCGAGGTGCCCGCGGTAGGAGTGCGCGTACCAGGCCAGGCGGCGGATCTGGGTGAGGACCGAGGGCTCCTCCCCGGCCCCGCCCCTCCCTCCGCTTCCGTCCCTCTCCCCGCTCCCGGGGAGAGGGCCGTCCAGCGCCGCGAGCGTGGCGATCGCGCCCGCCCGTCCCCGCAGCAGCCCGGAGTTGCGCACGTAGAGGGCCCGGCAGGTGTGCCGGACGGCGGCGAGCGTCGCGGCCCTCTCACCCCCGGGGCGATGCCTGAGCAGGCCCTGCAGGGGGAACGCGAGCCCGCTGCTCCCACCGTGCAGGTACGGCAGGTGATGGGTGCCGTCGAAGAGGGTGAGGGCGCCGTCGGCCTGGACGGTGCACCGGTCGGCATCGAGGCCCACCGCGCGGTCGGCGAGGTCGAGGTACCGCGTTTCCCCGGTCTCCTCGTACAGGTGCAGGAAGAGCAGGGCGATTCCCGCCGCGCCGTGCAGGAGGCCGCAGGGCGGGGGGACGCCGCGCCGGGCGGCGAGCGGACCGGCCGTGACGAGCCCCGCGGCCTCCTCCGCGGTACGCAGGGCGCTCTCGTGCAGCGCCGCGTCGCCGGTGACCCGCGCGAACCGCAGCAGGTTCAGAGCGATGCCCGCCTTGCCGCCCGCCAGGTCGGGGCGGACCGCCCGCGCGTCGAGCGGGCGGCAGCGGGCGAGGACTTCGAGGGCCCGCTCGCGGTGGCCGAGCAGGTCGAGGGTCAGGGCGACGCCGTGCAGCCCGTCGAACAGGCCCGGCCGAGGGGCGGCGTCGCGCTCGGCGGCGGCCACGAGCCACGCGACGTACTCCGCCGGAACCTGCGCCCCCGCCCGGTGCAGGGCGTAGAGGACCCCGGCCGCGCCGTGGTCGAACGCGTAGCCGCCCAGGGAGTCCGGGCCGGTCGGCGTGCACGGGAAGAGCCGGTCCTCGCGCTCGGGCGTGGCCATGGCGTGGATTCCGGCGACCAGGGAGTCCCGGACGGCCGGCCAGTCGGGGCGCTCCGCGGCGAGCATCCCGGCGTGGTCCTCGGAGGCGGCTTCGTCCCCGCGTACCGGTCCGGTGCTGCGAGGCGGTGGGCCGGGCAGGCCGGGCCGCAGCCCGGTCAGCAGTCCGTCCCCGAAACGGGCGGGCACCGGGTACAACTCGTCCACGGCCGCGGTGAGGACGCGCAGCGTCGCCGGGCTGCGGTACGGGACGGGCAGCAGGAGCCACAGCCGCAGGGCGTCGAGGAGGAAGGCCGTGGCGTCCGCGCCCCGCAGGCCGGGCGGCGCCGTGAACCCTTCCTCGCCCAGCGCCGGCGCCCTGTCGTCGGCCAGGTCCGTGGCGGTCTCGAAGTCGGTGAGGACGACGCGCCCGTCGGCGCGGAGCAGGATGTTCTTCGGGTTGAGCTCCCCGAGGCGCAGGCCCCGGGCGTGGAGGGCGCGCAGGGCCCCGCCGGTCTTGTCCACGGTCTCCAGGGCCCAGGCGGCGTACCCGGGTGCCTCCTCGGCGGCCCGCTCGTCCGAGGTCAGCGGGAATCCGGCGGCCGCGGCTTCGGCCAGCGTGCGGCCCTCGACGTGCTCGACGGCGAGGAAGTGGTGCCCGGCGTGCACGTGGTGGCCGAGGGCGCGGGGCACGCAGTCCAGGCCGGCCAGCCGCGCGAGGACGGCGCGCTCGTGGGTCAGGCGGGTGACGGCGTCGTCGCCGCGCAGGTCCAGGCCGGCGTGCGGCCGCGCCTCGCGCAGGACGACCGTGGCGCCGGTGACGCTGTCGGTCGCGAGGTACGTGCCGCCGCCGTTGGTGATGTTCAGGGCCTTCCGCACCCGGTAGGGGAACGGACCGTCGGGGGCGGTGTGCAGTGCCGCCAGGTCCGGGCCGAGGATCCCGGGCAGGGGGACCCAGTCCGGGCAGCGGAAGACCGGGCGGCGGTTCTCGGGGACGAGGCTGCCGTCGGGGCGCCGCAGCGCGGGAACCAGGAGGGGCTCGTCGCCGGGCCCGTAGCTCCCGCCGTCGCCTGCGGCCTCGGGACATCGCCGGGCCCCGGAGGACCCGTAGCGGACGTACAGGGGGCCGGAGCGGTGGCGCAGACCGCCCAGGACGTACGGGCCCGGGAGCGTCTCCAGCAAGGTGGTGAGCTCCGTGAGCGCACCGGCGAGCGCGGCCTCGTCTGCGGGGTGGAGCGTCAGCAGGTCGGCGCCGGTGAGGCGGTCCGCGTGCTCGTCGCCCAGCGCCCGGGCGGCGGGCACGCTGCGGACGACGTCGAAGGGCATGCCGTGGCGCAGGCAGAAGCCCCGGACGATCTCCGCCGCCCGCGGGAGGTGGGGGAGCGTCACGGACACGTGGATCCGCCATCCCTGCGCGGGCGGTTCGACCGCCCGCGGCCGCAGGGCCACCCACCAGCCCGCCTCCGTGCGCTCCCAGCCCTTCGGCGGTGTGCGGTGTGCGGCGGGCAGCCTTTCCGCCGAATCGCCGAGCCGCTCGGGGAATTCGAAGAAGTCCGGGTCCGCCCGGTAGAAGCGGTCGTAGTCCTTGAGTTTCATCATGGCGGCCCCTCCGTTCGGTAGCGGCGAGGAATTCCATCGGGTGCGGCGGCGGAATCGGGGATACGCCGGGGCGAAGTCCGTCCGGGGTATTTCGTACGGGGTGGTTCGTGCGGTCAGCTGTCACACGACAACACCGGTCATTGCGCAACGGCGGCGAATTCCGGGGGATTCGTACGGACCGAGCGCCGGCCGATCCTCGCCAGGTCCTCCGGGGAACCGAAGCGGAGGTCCATCCGCCGGACGGCCTCCGCCCAGGTCTGCATCGAGTGCACCGAGGAGAGGGTCTCGACGACGAACGGATCCTTCAGCCGGTCCAGCGTGCGCTCCCACAGCAGCGCCGCGGGCTCTTCGAGGAGGCTGCCGACCGTTCCCTCGTAGACCGGGATGCCGCGCACCCTGCCGTCCGGCTCCACCTGCATCACCGGGGTGTCGACGCGGCGCGCCACCCGCTCGGGGGTCATGGCGAGATTGAAGTTGTCCGTGGTGAAGACCGACACCGAGGCGGGGGCGAGCCCGCGCAGCCGGGCCAGCTGTTCCGCGCTGGTCAGCCGGGCCACCTGGGCGTCGTCGAGGAGTTCGCGGCGGCAGAATTCCCGGCGGCTGGCGAGCCCTTCGGGGACGGCCGAATTGAAGGCCAGGGTGCGCAGCCGGGGGAAGCGGTGGGCGATGTCGGCGGCGAAGTCCTCCAGCTGACCGAAATTGCTGCGGATCACCACGCAGTCGATGCCGAAGACCAGCCGCTTCCGCCCCGTCGCCAGGCGCTCCTCCGCCACCTCGTCCAGCAGGGCCAGCGCGGCCATGACCCGGGCGAAGGAGCCGGCCCGGCCCCGGATGCGGTCGTGGACCTCCGGCGTCGCCCCGTCGAGGCTGACGATCACCTCGTCGAAGTGGTCGGCGAGGCGTCCGGCGAGCGCCCGGGTCATCACCCAGCCGCTGGTGTTGACGGACATCCTCACGCCCGCGTCGCGCAGCCGCGCCGCCACCTCGAAGATGCCCCGGACGATGAGCGGTTCGCCACCGGACAGGGCGACGACCCGCGGCCCGAGCGGGACGAGGGCGTCGGCGACCCGCAGCATGTCCGGCGGGCTCAGCTGCCGGGACGGGCGGCGGCCCGACTCCGAGTAGCAGTGCGAGCAGCGCAGGGGGCAGGCGTAGGTGGTGTCCCAGACGATCACTTCGGGGCCGGATCCGGGGCCGCCGTCGGGACCGGACCCGGCACGAGGCTCGGAGCAAGGCCCGGAACAAGGTTCAGGACCGGACTCAGGACCGGACTCAGGACGGGACTCAGGACCGGAGGAACGACTCATGGCAGCCACCCGTTCTCGAAGAACTCGAGGAACCCGAAGAAACCGAAAGGCCGGCGGCGGGCCGGCAGACCGGGCCCGGGCGCCCCGGAGGGCGCGCCGTCCCGGGTCCGGTCTCCCCCGTACCGCTTCCCTGATGCGATGCCCCGAGTCTGCTGGACGCCGCCTTTCCGCGGCACCCGGGGGCCCTCCAATGCGCATGGAGGTTAACCGCCATGCATGTCGGGGGATTTCTTCTCTGGACTGCCGTCGAGACGGCCCACGATAATGTCCTTCGTGGCAGCAGCCAGAAGCGGGGGTATGCGCGTCATCGCCGTCTGCGGCGGACTGTGCATGCTCTGGGCAACGCTCGTCGGGACGACCCAGCTGCAGAACAGGTATACGCTGCCGTGGATCCTGGGTTCCGTTCTCCCGTGCTATTTCGCCGGCTTGTTCATTTGGTGGCACGCACCGTCAAGTCCGGTCGCAAGGCGCCTCTTGCTGATCGGCACCTGGCTTTCGGCGACCATTGCGATTCGTTACAGCACCACACTTCTGATCCGGGCCTTCGGCTGGAACCTCCGCCCGCGGCCCTACGCCCTCCTCCTGCCCGCGGACTACGGCCTCCAGGTGCTGAGCCAGACCTGCGACCTGATCGTCAGCATCCTCCTCGTCCGGCTGCTCGCCCTGCTCCCCGACGGCGCCGTCCTCTTCCCCTACGAGCGCCGCATCCTGCGCGCCCTGTGGGGCCTGCTGGCGCTGCCCCTCCTGCTGCCCCTGACCGGGATGTCGCAGCTCGCCGTCCACTACGTCGTCTTCTACTACCCCGAGGCCTGGATGCCGGGCCTCGGCGCCGCCCTCCTCGTCGTACGCTGCCTGCGAGCCCCCGCGGCCGGCCGCCCGGACGTCGCCGCCCTGCTGCCCTTCGCCGCACCCGGCGCGGCGCTCCTGCTGGTCCGGGGCGCCTCCCGGCTCTTCCGCTCCTGGCAGGGCGAGCAGGGCGTGCTCTACTTCGTCGGCGCCGTCCTCGGCGCGCTGCCGTACGTGTCCGTGTCCCTCGTCATCGTCTACGCGGCCTTCCGCCACCGCCTCCTCGGCGTCGACCTCGTGCTGCGCCGCTCGGCCGTCTACGGATCCCTGTGGCTCATCATCAACAGCTGGTACCTCGGCATGGCCCTGACCCTCGGACTCACCGCGGGCCAGTACTTCCCCGTCGGCCTCTCCCTGCTCGTCGCCGTCGTCGCCACGGCCCTCTTCCAGCCGCTGCGCGCCCGCCTCAACGCCCTCGCCGAGCGCCGCGTCTTCGGCAAGCGCCTCAGCCGCTTCGAGCTCCTCGTCCAGTTCGGCACCACCCTGGAGCACGCCTACGACCTCGACCGGCTCGCGCCGCAGCTCGCCAACGGCCTGCGCGAGGGCCTGAACCTGCAGTGGGTCGCCGTCCGGCTCGGCGGCGACGGACTGCCCGTGTCCGCCGCCGGGTCAGGCGAGCGCCCCGCCGGTGCCGCGCCCCTCGGGGAGTTCCCCCTCCTGTACGGCGAGGACGTCCTGGGCCTCATCGAATACGGCCCCAAGGCCGAAGGCCGCTGCACCCCCGAGGACCACGACATCGGCGAGACCCTGGCCCGCTCCGCCGCCCTGGCCGTGCACAACATGCGCCTCGCCGCCGAGCTGTGCGCCCGCGTCGAGGAGGTGCAGCGCCAGGCCGCCGAGCTCGACGCCTCCCGCGCCCGCATCGTCCACGCCCAGGACACCGAGCGCCGCCGCATCGAACGCCGGCTCCACGACGGCATCCAGCAGGAACTCGTCGCCCTCGTCGCCAAACTGGCCCTCGCCCGCAACCGCCTGCACCGCGGCGGCGACATCGACGCGGCCCTGACCGAGGTGCAGGACGACGCCTACCGCGTCATCGACGGGCTGCGCGAACTCGCCCATGGCATCCACCCGCCGATCCTCACCGACCAGGGCCTCGTGGCCGCCGTGACCTCCTGCGCCCGCCGGATGCCGCTCCCCGTCACCGTCCACAGCGAGGAGTCGCTGGGCGGGGTGCGCTTCGCCCTCGACATCGAGGAGTCCGCCTTCTACCTGGTCTCCGAGGCGCTCACCAACGTGCTCAAGCACGCCGGAGCCACCCACGTCACCATCCGCATCGCCCGCAGCGGCGGCAGGCTCCTGGTGGAGGTCCGCGACGACGGCGCCGGATTCCTCACCGAGACCACCCGCGGATCCGGGCTCACCGGCATGCGCGACCGCATCGAGGCCGTGGGCGGCGAGCTCACGATCACCAGCGGCACCGGTACGGGCACCACCATCCGTGCGCGGCTCGTCGAGCGAGTGAGGGAGGAGACCCGTGCCTGACCCCCTGCGCGTCGTCATCGCCGAGGACCACTACCTGGTGCGCGAAGGCACCCGGCGGCTGCTGGAGGACACCGGACAGGCCGACGTCGTCGCCGCGGTCGGCACGGCCGTCGAGCTCCTCGACGCCGTCGAGCGCTTCCGCCCCGACGTCGTCATCGCCGACATCCGCATGCCGCCCGGCCACCACACCGAGGGCATCACCGCCGCGCACGCCATCCGCGCCGGCCACCCCGGCATCGGCGTCGTCGTGCTCTCCCAGCACGCCAACGAGAACTACGCCTTCGACCTCTTCCGCTGCGGCACCGACGGCCTCGCCTACCTTCTCAAGGAGCGCATCGGCGAGGTCGACGAACTGCTGCGCGCCCTGCGCGAGGTGGTCGCCGGGCGTTCCGTGGTCGACCCGCGCATCGTGGAGGTGCTGATGGGCAGCCACGCCCGCGCCGCCGACGCGCCGCTGTCGCGGCTCACCCGCAGGGAACTCGACGTCCTGCGGCACATGGCGGAGGGCAAGACCAACCGGGCGATCGCCGAGTCCCTGCGGCTGTCGGAGTCGACGATCGAGAAGCACGTCAACTCCACCTTCGCCAAGCTGGGCCTCGCCGAAATACCGCAACTGCACCGGCGCGTCAGCGCCGTCCTGGCCTACCTCCGGCACGCGCCGCGGCCTCGGGCAGCGGACAACTGACATTCGTTGTCGGGATCCTGACAAGAGGCGGTGTGCGGTGGCACGCTCTTTCCTGCCCCACGGATCGCCCATGGAGTCCCTCACCGCCGCAGAAGAAGAAGCCGAAGAAGGTGCCGCCATGCCCCGCAGCAAGCCACGCGCGCTGACCCTCGCCCTGCCGGTCGCAGCCGCCCTCCTCATGACCGGACTGCAGGCCGGTCCCGCGGGTGCCCGCCCGGCCGGCGAGCCGGCCACCGGCACCGGCTGCAGCAGTTACGGAAGGGTCGCGCTCGACACCACCCGCAACACCACCACGGGCCTGTACGAGCTCAACGACCCCGAGCGCGGCAACCACAGGACGTACGACATGAAGGGCGCGACCACCGGCAACGGCGCCCTGTTCACCGACGCCGACAACGTCTGGTGCGAGGACGGCCCGCAGGCCGATGGCGTCGACGCCCACTACGTGCACTCCGTCGTCTGGGACTACTACCTCGGCACCCACGGCCGCAAGGGCGTCCACGGCAACGGCCGCGGCACGTGCAGCCGCGTCCACTACGGCAACCACTACGCCAACGCCTTCTGGGACGGCACGAGCGGCTGCATGACCTACGGTGACGGCGGACCGAACAGACGGCTGATCACCATCGAGGCCGCCGCGCACGAGATGACCCACGGCGTCACGGAGGCGACCGCCGGCCTGACCTACAGCGGCGAGTCCGGCGGTCTCAACGAGGCGACCAGCACCATATTCGCCGCGGCGGCCGAGTTCTTCGCGAACAACCCGGCGGACCCGGGCGACTACCTCATCGGCGAGCGCACCGACATCACCGGGAACACCGTGAGCGGCCGCATGGATCACCCTTCCAAGGACGGCCGGTCCAAGGACTACTGGTACCCGGGCATCGGCGGCATCGACGTCCACTACTCCAGCGGCCCCGCCAACCACTTCTTCTACCTGCTCGCCGAGGGCAGCGGCCCCAAGACCATCAACGGCGTCCCCTACGACAGCCCCACCTACGACGGCAAGCCCGTGCAGGGCATCGGCCGGTCCGCCGCCGAGCGGATCTGGTACCGCGCGCTCACCGCCCACATGACCGCGAACACCACCTACGCGGCGGCCCGTGGAGCGACGCTGCGCGCGGCGGCCGATCTCCACGGCGCGAGCAGCGGTGAGTACGCGGGGGTCGCCGCCGCGTGGGCGGCGGTCAACGTCAAGTAAGGAGGCCGCCGCATCACGTCCGAGACCTCCCGCGACCACTCCGGTGCGTTATATGATCATCACTTTACGTCCGGGGGCGGTCGGGGAGGGGCGGGCATTCATGGGCGCGGGGGGATCGGCGTGGAAGCGGGCGCAGGAGGCCCGGCGGTACGAACGCGAGCTGCGCGAACAACTCAGGGCCGCCCAGTGGGAGGTCCGCAACTGGGAAGCCGCGAGCGAGGGCGAACGCAAGGTCGCCGCGAAGCTGCAGGTGCTCACCCGGCGCGGATGGCGCCTGCTGCTCGACCGGCGCTGGCCCGGCAGCCGCTCGGCCAACGTCGACATGCTGCTCGTCGGCCCCGGGGGCGTCTTCGTCATCGACGTCAAGAACTGGCGGCACGCCCCCGAGGCGGCCGGCGGACACCTGACGGCCGGCGGGCGCACGTACGACCGTGAGGTCGAAAAGCTGCTCAAGGTGACCCGGCTCGCGGAGAACGCCGTCTCCGCGCGGAACCTGTCACCCGTGGCCGTCCAGCCGCTGATGGTCTTCGCGGGCCGGTCCGTGAACGCCCGGCTCGGCACCGTACGGCTGCTGGGGGAGCGGGACGTGACACCGGCGCTCGTCGCCGAACGGCTGCGGCTGCGCCCCTCCGAGGTGAAGGCCGTCGCCGACCACCTGGAGCGGGTGTTCCGCGACTACGAGGACACCTCGGCCCGCACCGGGCCCGCGGCGCCGGCACCGGCGGCACCGGCGGCGCCCTCCGCGGCCGGGCCCGAGGACGCACCCTTCAAGGACGCACCCTTCGACGACGCGCTCTTCGACGTGGAAGGGATACGGAACGCGGCCCTGGAAGCCGCCCGCAGCGCCCCGATCGAACAGTGGATGACGTTCCTCCACCCCGACCAGCTCGCCCTCGTGCGCCGCAACTGGTCCGGCCCCGCGCGCGTCAGCGGCCCCGCCGGCACCGGCAAGACCGTCGTCGCCCTGCACCGCGCCGCGTACCTCGCCGCGCGCACCCCCGGCCGGATCCTCTACGTGACCTTCGCCAACAACCTGCCCCGCGTACAGAGCACGTTCCTGCGGACGATGGCCCCGGCCGTCGCCGACCGGGTCGACTTCAGGAGCCTGCACTCCTGGGCGGGCGAGTTCCTCCGCGAACGCGGCGTCGCGAGCAGGCTCGACCGTGACAAGGCCGAGGGCGCCTTCGGCCGGGCCTGGCGGAGCCACGGCCGCGGCACGGTCCTGGAGACCCTCGACCCGGCTCCCGGATACTGGAAGGAGGAGATCGACTACGTCATCAAGGGCCGGGGGCTCACGGCCTTCGAGGAGTACGCCCCGCCCCTGCGGCGCTGGCGCCGCCGCACCAACCTGCGCCGGCCCCACCGCGAGGCCGTGTGGGCGCTGTACGAGGAGTACGAGCGCAACCGCACCGGCAAGGGCGTGCACGACTTCAACGACATCCTCGCCCTCGCCCTCGCCGAGGCCCTCGCCCACCCCGGCGCCACCCCGTACACCTCGGTCGTCGTCGACGAGGTCCAGGACCTCACCTTCGTCGGCGTACGCCTGCTCCACGCGCTCGTCGGCGACGCGCACAACGGCCTGCTGCTCGTCGGCGACGGCCAGCAGGCCGTCTACCCCGGGGGGTTCCGCCTCTCCGACGCGGGCATCGACGTCCGCGGCCGCGGACAGGTGCTGCGCAAGAACTACCGCAACGCCAAGGAGATCCTCGACGCCGCCCTCGCCGTCGTCGCCGACGACTCCTTCGACGACATCGACGGCACCCCGACGGCCGGGCGCCGCGACATCGACCTCACCTACGGCGACGGCCGGGTCACCCGGTGCACCGCGGCGACCCGGGCCGAGCACGACGAGGCACTCCTCACCGCCCTGCACGCCCTCGGCCCCGAGGCCTGGCCCGACTCGGCGGTGCTCTGCCGCACCGGAGCCGAGCGGGAACGCTACCGCCGGCTGCTCACCCGGGCCGGCATACCCGCGATCACCCTGGAGCAGTACGACGGCCGCCCGGTGCCCGGTGTGAAGCTGGGCAGCTACCACCGGGCCAAGGGGCTGGAGTTCAAACACGTGCACCTGCCCGACCACGACGCCCCGGCCGCGGCCGGGGCGGGCGACGGCACCGACGAGGGCGTCGTCCGCGAGCGCCGCGAGCTCCACCGCAGCCAGCTCTTCGTCGCGATGACGAGGGCGCGGGACACGCTGTGGCTGGGATCGGTGACGCGGGGCTGAGCCGGCGGCGGTGGCGGCGGCAGCGGTCGGCGGGTCAGCGCCCCCAGCGCAGCCCGGGCGTCTGCACGGGCGCGTCCCACAGCCGCAGCAGCTCCTCGTCCACCTGGCAGAGCGTCACCGACGCGCCGGCCATGTCGAGCGAGGTGACGTAGTTGCCGACGAGCGTCCGCGCCACCGGCACGTCGCGCTCGCGCAGCACGCGGTGCACCTCGGCGGTGAAGCCGTACAGCTCCAGCAGCGGCGTCCCCCCGGCCCCGTTCACCAGCGCCAGCACCGGGCCGGTCGGCTGCAGGTCGGCCAGCACGGCGTCCACGGCGAAGTCCGCGATCTCGCCCGACGTCATCATCGCCCGCCGCTCCCGCCCCGGCTCGCCGTGGATGCCCACGCCGAGCTCCAGCTCCCCGGCCGGCAGGTCGAAGGTGGGACTGCCCTTGGCCGGGGTGGTGCACGAGGCCAGGGCCACCCCGAAGCTGCGCGACGCCTCGTTCACCCGCCGCGCGATCGCCTCCACCCGCTCCAGCGGCGCCCCCTCCTCGGCGGCCGCGCCGGCGATCTTCTCCACGAAGAGCGTGGCACCGGTGCCGCGCCGCCCGGCGGTGTACAGGCTGTCGGTGACGGCGACGTCGTCATTGACGAGCACGCTCGCCACCTGGATGCCCTCGTCCTCGGCCAGCTCCGCGGCCATGTTGAAGTTGAGGACGTCACCTGTGTAGTTCTTCACGATGAACAACACGCCCTTGCCGCTGTCCACTGCAGCGGCGGCCCGCACCATCTGATCGGGCACGGGCGAAGTGAACACCTCCCCGGGACACGCGGCATCCAGCATCCCGGCCCCCACGAACCCCCCGTGCAACGGCTCGTGCCCGGACCCGCCCCCGGACACGAGCGCCACCTTCCCGGCCACAGGAGCGTCCCGCCGCACGACGATGCGCCGCTCGACGTCGACACTGAGCTCGGGATGCGCGGCGGCCATACCCCGCAGGGCGTCGGGGACGACGGACTCGGGAACGTTGATCAACATTTTCACAGGGGGCTCCTTCGGTGACGGACGGTTAGATCGCTGACCTGTGTTTTCACAGGTCAGCGGCAGTAGTGCTATTAGTTGATCTTGGCGGACCCTGGTGGTCGATGGCGGTGCTGATGCTGACCCAATGGTGACTCTGCTGACGGCTCGTCAGCTGAATCGTGGACTACTCAGGGTGATGACCTTAGGGTACTGAGGCTGACGTCCCGAGGGACTTCGGTGCCTTGAGGGTCGAGCCTCATCGGGTGGAGTCTGCGTCGACTGCTGTGGTGCGGCAGGCGGGCGACACGACGGGGGAGGAGAGGAAGAGCGTGTTGGCCGTGCGGGTTGTCGGACTCCTTGCCCGTGGGGTTCGATGGCGTGTTTCCCTCCCGCGTCGGCCAGTGGCCGGGGTCGCTTCGGCCGGGCTGGCTCATCGGACATCCCGTGGCAACAGCGAGCTGTCTGCGACGGTTGCCGACGGGCTCGCTGTTGTTGTGGGATGTTGATCAGCTGCCGCAGGAGCATCCGGCAGCGGTCGTGGACGGCTCTCCGGGGCTGCTTGCCTGCTCGCCAGTTCCGCAGCAGGCGTCGCCGTCGTTGGTGGCGCTCTTGCCGAGGGTGTCGGCGTCGGCCTTCACGACAGGAAGCATCGAACACCTGGAAGCCGCCCTGGACCAGGGCATCACCCGCCTGCGGGTCCTGCCCGCCCCGGCCTCCCTCTGAGTCACGAGGCCGCTCCGGGCGGTGCTCGGGTGCGGGCCGTTGTCCTGAGCCGGGGCCGTGCCGGGAGTGGTGGTGCGGGGGTGCCCCCGCCGCGGTGGCCGAAAGCAGTCGCATCTCCGGATCATGACGCCGAGAAGCATGGCCTCTACAGATTCAGCGTGGTCATATGGGGAAAAGGAGCCGTTCAACGGCTTATGCGTGATGGGCTATTGAGGGGTGTCCTGTGGTGGCAGTTGCGCGTGGGGCCCGTGTGCAGGTGCTCGGTCCGGTGCGATGGGTCCCTGCCGGGGGCTCGGCCGTCTCCCCGGGAGCGCCCGGGCCGCAGGCCGTGTTCGCCGCCCTGGCGCTGCGGGCCGGGCACCTCGTCTCCGCCGACCAGCTGGTCGACGACCTCTACGACGACGAACCGCCCGTCACCGCACGCCGCGTGATCGTCAACTACGTCCACCGCCTGCGGTCGCGGATCGACACCGCCGAGCCGTCCGCCGCCTCCGGCAGCGCGGCCACCGGCAGGCCCGGAGCGGCCCGGGCCGTCCGGCCGGAGGAAGCCCGTGCGGCGTCGGTCATCGAATCGGTCGCCGGCGGCTACCGGTTACGCATTCCGAGCGAGGCCGTCGACGCCCTGAGGTTCTGCGAACTGGTGGAGCAGGCCCGGCCGGCCATCGCGGGAGGAGCGCCTGAGACGGCCGTGACCATGCTGGAGGAGGCGCTGGGCCTGTGGCAGGGCTCGACGCTCGCCGGCGTGCCGGGCCCCTACGCCGACGCCCAGCGACGCGCCCTGGAGGAACAGCGGGCGACGGCCACCGAATGCCATCTGGAACTCATGCTCCAGTGCGGGCGGCACATGGCCGCGATCCCCGGCGTCCTCGCCGCCCTGGAGATCCACCCCTACCGGGAACGGCTGTACATCACACTGATGCTGGCCCTGTACCGGTCCGGCCGCAGCGCCGAGGCCCTCGCCGCGTACGACCGGGCCCGAACGGTCTTCGCCGGGGAACTGGGCATCGACACGGGGTCGGAGCTCAAGGAGCTCCACGCGGCGGTGCTCGCCGGGGATCCCGTGCTCCTGGAGGTCCCCGCCCCGGGACCGCGGCCGCACTGTTCCGAGCGGACTCCACGGCCGAAACGAACGACCGTAACGGAGTCAGACCGAGGCCGGTCACGATCAGCGGCAGCCTTCCCGCCCGTCCACCCCGCTCAAGCCCCGCAGGGCCACTTCGCCGGCACCAGCGGTGATGACACCGATCCCCGGCGTGGGCATCCATGCGGCCCTGGCTCAGCCCGTCGCATGGGTCCCCAGTCGTTCGTGGACCAGCCGTGCGAATTGCGTCAGCGTGCGGGGGCCGCCGATGAGTTCCGTGGGGGAGAGCTGGACGCCGAAGTGTTCGCGGGTGCGCAGGAGGAATTCGGTGCTCATCAGGGAGTCCAGGCCGAACTCCTCCAGTCGGCGGTCCGCGTCCAGTTCGGCCGGGTCGGCGCGCAGGACGGTGGCGAGGAGGCGGGTCAGGGCCTCGGTGACGGCGTGCACGGCTTCCTCGGCGGACAGCGTGGCCAGGTGGCGCAGGAACTCTTCGCGGGTGTCGTCCGATTCCGCGGCACCGGCCGGGACGAGGGCGGCGTAGCGCGGCGCCGCCAGAGCCGGGAGGGCACGGCGGGCGCGGCCCCAGCGGTAGCGGCCGACGCCGGAGACGTCGGTGCCCGTGGCGATGAGATGGTCCGCGGCCGCGAACGCCTCGTCGGGAGCTGCGGGTTCGAAGCCGAGGTGGGCCATGCCGGCGCCCAGGTCGTTGCGGGCGACGTAGCCCGCTTCGGAGATCGGGCCCCAGGCGATCGCGGTGCCGGCGCGGCCGGCGTGGCGGCGGGCGCGGGCCAGGGCTTCCAAGTAGGCGTTCGCGGCAGCGTAGGGGGCCTGCCCGGGGTTTCCGATGCTCGCGGCGACCGAGGAGTACAGCAGGAACAGGTCGACGTCCGGATCGCGGTCGGCGGTGAGGCGTTCCAGGACGCAGGCTCCGGCGATCTTGGGGGCGAGGACGGCGGCGAACCGCTCGTCGGTGAGGTCGGCCAGCAAGGCGTCGTCGAGGTGCATGGCGCAGTGGACGATGCCGCGCAGGCGGTGCCCGGTGGCGTCGACGGCCGCGATGACGCGTCGCATGGCCGTCTCGTCGGTGACGTCGGCGGCGTAGGCGGTGGCATCGGCACCGCGCTCGGACAGCCGGGCGAGGGTCTCGGCCGCCTCCGGTGCGTCCGCGCCGCGCCGGGAGACCAGCGCGAAGTGCTGGGCGCCCCGGTCGGCGAGCCATGTGGCCGTGGCGGCGCCGAAGCCGCCGAGTCCGCCGGTGACGAGGTAGGTGCCGTCCGGGTCCAGCAGGGGGACGGCGGGGACGGGCTCGGCGGGGACGGGTTCGTCCAGTGGGTCGAAGGCGACGACCACCTTGCCGGTGTGCTGGGAGTGCTGGAGCAGCCGGAACGCCTCGTCCACGCGGGCAGCGGGGTGGACGGTGTGGAGGAGGGGACGGTAGGCGCCGCGGACGATCCGTTCCGCGACTTCCCGCAGCAGGGGCAGGCACCGCTGCGGGTCGAACATGACGCTGTCGAGGTTGAAGCCGAGGAAGGTGAGGCTGTGGTGGAAGGGGCGTAGCAGGAGTGGGTTGTTGAGGAAGATGTCGCGTTTGCCGAGTTCGATGAAGCGGCCGTTGGGGCGCAGCAGGCCGAGTCCGTGGGCGATGGCCTCTCCGCTGAGGGAGTTGACGACGATGTCGACCCCCCGGCCACCGGTCAGTTCCCGTACCCGCGGGACGAAGTCCAGGCTGCGCGAGTCCAGGACGTGGGCCGCGCCGAGGGTGTGCAGCAGATCGCGTTTGGCCTCGGTGCCCGCGGTGGCGATGACGCCGAGACCCAGGTGCCGGGCGCTCTGGAGGACGGCCAGGCCGACCGCACCGGCGCTGCCGTGCACCAGGACCGTCTCGCCGGGGAAGGGCCGGGCCTGCTCGGCGAGGGTGTGGTGGACGGTCAGGAACGCCACCGGGAAGGTTGCGGCCTCGGCGAAGCTCATTCCGTCCGGGACGCGCAGTGACGTGGCGGCCGGCGTGACGGTGTGCGAGGCCAGCGACGCGGGCATCGGCCCGAACACCCGGTCGCCCGGTGTGAACGCGGTGACCCCGGGGCCCGTGGCGCGGACGATGCCCGCGCAGTCGGTGCCGAGCCCGCGGCTGAGGGGGCTGCCTTCGACGGCCTCGGGGGGCAGCAGCCCGTTGGCCCGCATCGGGTCGCGGTAGTTGAGACCGACGGCCCGGACCTCGACGAGGATCTCGCCGGGGCCCGGACGCGGCGTTTCGGTCCGGCGCCAGACGAGCCGGCGGGAGAGCCCGGGGTCGCGGACCTCCAGGACGTACGGGGTGTGACCGGGGACGGCGTCGGGGCGGTCGGCCGGACGCTGGAGCTGGCGGGGGACGAAGCGCCCGCCCCGGGTGAGGACGATCTCGTCCTCGTCGCCGGGCGCGAGCAGCTCGTGGGCCAGTCGGCGGGCGTCCGCGGCCGGGGCGTCGGAGCGGTCCAGGGAGATCCGGCGCAGGGGCAGGCCGGGGTGCTCGTTGGCCAGGACGCGGGCGGCTGCCCACACCGCGGCGTCGGCCGGGTGGGCGGGGCGCTCGGGCGCGGGGAACAGCCCGCTGGGGCGGGTGACGAGCCACACCCCGCCGATCGCCCCGGAGCGGGCGGCACTCAGCGCGCGCAGGCCGGCGGCGCGCCGGGTCGTCAGGGCGACCACCTCCGCGGAGGCTTCCGAGGAGAGCAGCAGGACGACGCCGGGCGCGGCATCCCCGGAGGGGAGGGCGGCGTCCCAGGCGGCCGGGTCCTCGGGGGCGGCGACGACGGGGGCCCGGCCGAGCAGCCCGGACAGTGCTCGGGCGAGGGGCATCTCGTCGGGGGCCTCGGTCGCGACGAGCCAGGCGGCGCCCGGCTCCGGCGTGGGCGGTGCGGGCGCGTCCACGGGCAGGCGGTCGGCGGACGCCAGCAGGACGGAGCGGTCCTCGATGCCCGTGCGGACAGCACCCGTGAAGCCGCACGCGGCCAGCAGCGACAGCCACTCCTCCCGGGCGAACAGCCGGGTCTCCGGGCGCAGCGCGTGGTCGCCACGCTGCCAGAACGCCTCGGTCGCCCCGAGAAGGAAGGCCGCACGCCAGGTGTCGTGCGGCTCCGTGGCGAGCAGCAGGCCGCCGGGGGAGAGGAGGGTGCGGACGTGTCCCAGCGCGGCCGTCAGGTCGGTGGCGTTGTGCAGCGCGTCTCCGGCGACGACCAGGTCGAAGCCGCCGTCGGGGAAGCCCTGGGAGAGCGGGTCACGGTCCAGGGCGAGGAGGCGGTACTCCACGAAGTCGTGGTCGGCGAAGCGGTGTTCGGCCCGGGCGAAGCCGGTCGCCGTGGCGTCGGTGCAGGTGAAACGGGTACGGTCGGCCGGGAGCAGGGGCAGCAGCGCTGCGGTGAGCGCATGGGTGCCGGCGCCGGCCTCCAGCACGCGCAGCGGGCGGTCCCCGGGCCACCGCCGGACGGCCTCGGCGACGAGTGCCATGACGACGCGGTGGGCGAAGCGGCGGGCGGGCGCGGTCGCGTGGAGCTGCTCCAGCATGGAGTCGCCGGGCGGCAGGAGCGCAGTCGCCTCGGCGGTGCCGCGCAGGACGTCGGGCAGGTGGCGCAACTGCCGGTTGATCAGGACGGTTTCGGCGGCGCAGGCGGGATGCTCCTCCACCAGCTTCCGCAGCAGCTCGCCCGGACGCGGCACGGTGCGGGTGAGCCGCCACCGGCCGTCGTCCATGGGCTCGGCCAGTCCGTGGCGTGCCACGAGCGGGAGCATCAGCCGGACCAGGCGGCGGTGCTGGGGCCGCAGGCCCCCGGCCACGAGGTCGCCCGGAGTGAAGACGGCGGCCGAGTCGGTGAGCAGCCCGGCGAGGGTGGCTGCCCAGCAGTGTGCTCCGGCCTCCTCCGAAGCTGCGGCGCAGCGGTCGTGGCCGCTCTCGCGCAGCGCCGCACGCGCTGCGGAAACGCGGTCCTCGACGGCCGCCAGCAGATCGGCGGGCGGCGGCAGCGGGGAGGGGGCGGCGGGGGACAGGGGGAGCGGTGCGGCGCGCAGGACGGTGCGCTGGACGGTCACCGGCGTGTGGTCGGTGTTGTCCATCCGGCGGGTGCGGCACCCCTCGATCTGTGCCGTGACGGTGCCGTCCTCGTCGGCGTAGGCGATGTCCCAGCAGAACTCGTTCTCGGTGCGGGCGCGTTGGCGCAGGTGCACGAACCCCGTGGGCGCGGGGGTGCGCCAGACCCGTACCGCGCCGAACACCGAGGGCAGGTAGGCCCGGCCGCTGTCCATCCACTCCTCGACCAGGGCGACGGTGGCCTGGAGCGGGCCGTCCAGCACCACGGGGTGGACCGTGTACGGGGCGCCGGGCTCCTCGTGCCGGTAGGAGGCCAGCAGCTCGCCCTCGCCCACGTGCACCTCGCCCAGCAGCTGGAAGGCCGGCCCGACACCGAGGCCGACGCGGTGGCAGGTGCGGTAGAAGTCCGCGGCGGCGACCGTACGGGGGCACCGCGCGCGCAGCGCCGCCGGGTCCAGCGGGGCGGGGGCCGCCCCGAGCAGGGTGCGGACCTCGGCACGCACAACCGGCTCGCACGGGCCGCCGCGGCCCTGGCTGCTGCTGATGGTCAGCGCGCCGTCGGCCGGGGTCACGGCCGTCTGGAGGCGCACGCCCTCCGGGTCGGGCCAGCCCAGGGCCAGCGGCCGGAAGATCTGCAGGTGCCGCACCTCTGCCGGCCGGCCCAGAGCCAGCTGCCCGGCCGACAGGGCCATCTCCAGGTACCCGGCGGCCGGCATCAGCACCGTCCGCGCGATCCGGTGATCCCCCAGCCAGGGCGCCAGCTGCGGCTCGACGGTGCCCTCCCACAGCGCGTGGGGCGCCGGGAGCCGCTCGCCCAGCAGCGGATGGTCGAGCAGGCCGGTGCCGCTGGTGCGCACGACCACGTCCTGCGGGGCTCCGTGCCAGTACCGCTCGCGCTGCCACGGGTAGGCCGGCAGGTCGGCCACCCGGCCGGGGACGGGGAAGTGCGTCGGCCAGTCCACGGCCGCACCCGTGGCGATCAGCTCGGCGACGGCCGCGGCCGCTTCGCGCGGCCCGTCGCCGTCACGGCGCAGGGTGGGGACGTAGGCGGCGTCGGTGCGACGCAGATAGGGCCGGAGCACCGGGTGCGGGCCGATCTCCACGAGGATGCCCGCGTGGTCCGCGACGACATGGGCGACGGCCGCGGCGAAGCGGACCGGTTCGCGTACGTTGCGCCACCAGTAGTCGGCGGTCAGCGCTTCCCCCGGCAGGGGGGTGCCGGTGACCGCGGAGACGAACGGCACCTGGGTCGCGGCCGGGGCCAGCCCGGCCAGCGCGGCCCGCAGAGGGTCCGCGATCGGGTCCATGGCCCGGCTGTGGAAGGCGTAGTCGAGGTCCAGCTCGCGGAAGAAGACGTCCCGGGCGCCCAGTTCGGCGCCCAGGTCCGCCAGGGCCTGCGGATCGCCCGCGACCGTGACGTCCCGGTCGCTGTTGATCCCGGCCAGCTCCAGTGCACCCTCGTAGCGGGTCAGTGCACCGAGAGCATCCGCCTCGGACAGCCCGACGGCCGCCATCCGGCCGGAACCCGCCGTCACCCCCTGGGCGCGGCTGCGTCCGGCGATCACCCGGGCCGCCTCGTCCAGGGGCAGCGCTCCGGCCACGTGGGCGGCGGCCACCTCACCGACGCTGTGCCCGGTCACTGCCGAGGGACGCACGCCCCGCGCGGCGAGCAGCGCGGCCAAGCCGATCTGCACGGCGAACAGGACGGGCTGGGCGATCTCGGTACGCCGCCAGGCCGCCGCATCGGGCCCGGCCAGCTCCCGCGCCACCGACCAGCCCAGGTGCGGGACCAGGGCTGCGTCCGCCTCCTCGACGGCCGCCCGGAAGGCGGCGTCGGCGGCCAGCAGGTCCGCGGCCATGCCCGGCCACTGCGAGGCGTTGCCGGAGAAGGCGTACGCCACCGTGCGCCGGTCGGCCGTACGGGCCAGCGCCCCGGTGGCGGGCGTCCCGGCGAGGAGCCGGTCGAGCTCCTCCGCCGCACGCTCCGGCCCGTCGGCGAGGACGGCTGCGCGGTGCGGGTGCGCGCTGCGGCGCAGTGTGGTGGTGCGGGCCAGGTCGTAGAACTCCTCGGGGGCGGCCTCGCGCAGCCGGGCCGAGACCCGCCCGGCCAGCTCCCGCAGCGCCGCGGCCGAACGGGCCGAGACCACCACGGGCAAGGGGACGCCCCCGGCGTGCGACGGGCGGTCCGGCGGGGCGGGAGGCGGAGTGAGCACCGCATGGGCGTTGGCCCCGCCGAAGCCGAAGGAGTTGACGCCCACCGCGGCCCGCTCGCCCAGGCCCAGCCCGACGGGCTCGACGGTGGGGGCCAGGCCCAGGCCCGCGAAGTCGATGGCAGGGTTGAGCGGGTGGGCGTGCAGGGTCGCCGGGGCCGTGCCGTGCCGCAGCACCAGCAGCGCCTTGAGCAGGCTCGGCATCCCGGCAGCCGGTTCCAGGTGGCCCACGTTGGACTTGACCGAGCCGATCGGCAGCGGCCCCCGCGTTCGGCGCCGCCCCAGGGCCCGGCCGATGGCGGCCGCCTCCGCCGGGTCACCGGCCGGGGTGCCGGTGCCGTGCGCCTCGAAGTACACCAGGTCGTCCGGCTCCACCCCCGCCCGCTCGTACACCGCGCGCAGCAGCGCCTCCTGGGCGTGGGAACTGGGCAGGGCCATGCCCTGGGTGCGGCCGTCGCAGTTCGTGCCCGTACCGGCGATCACCGCGTGGATCCGGTCGCCGTCGGACAGTGCGTCCGCCAGCCGCTTGAGGACGACGACACCCCCGCCCTCGGAGCGAACGAAGCCGTCGGCATCGGCGGAGAAGGCCGCGCACCGGCCGCGCCGCGACAGCATGCCCGCATGCGAGAAGCCGGCGAAGGCGTAGGGGCCGATCAGCACGTTGATCCCGCCGGCCAGGGCGGTGCGGCTGGTGCCGTCCAGCAGCGTCCGGCAGGCCCGGTCGAGGGCCACCAGGGCCGAGGAACAGGCGGTGTCGACCGCCATGCTCGGCCCGCGCAGGTCGAAGCAGTACGACAGGCGGTTCGCGGCGATCGACAGGGTGCTGCCGCTCATGGCGTAGGGGCTGGTGTGGTTCTCCTGGGTCATGACGAACTGGCCGTAGGCCGGGTCGGAGACGCCGATGTAGACGCAGGCGTCCGAGCCGGCGAGCGACTCGGCGGGGATCCCGGCGTCGTCCAGGGCCTCGGCCGCCATCTCCAGCAGCAGCCGCTGCTGCGGGTCGACGAACGGGGCCTCTTTGGGGGCGATGCCGAAGTAGCCCGCGTCGAAGCCGGCCACGTCGTCGAGGAACCCGCCGGCGGCGGTGCAGCTCCTCCCGGCGCGCACGGCCCCGGGGTCCACGAAGCGGGTCTTGTCGAAGCGGTCCGCGGGGATCTCGCCCACCAGGTCACGGCCCTCGGCCAGGGCTGTCCACAGCCCGGCCAGGTCCGTGATCCCGCCGGGCAGCCGCAGGCCCGCCCCCACCACGGCCACTGCACGGTCGCGCTGTCCCATGCCATGCACCATTTCCCCCGCAGGAACCGAACTGCTCTGATGTGGCACGGGAGAAATGCCCAAGATCTATGTGGATCAAGCGCATTATAGCTCTATATGGTGAACTAGCCTTTGAGGTACTTGAATTGACCTTTGACGTGGCTATGGTGATGCCGTGCCTGACACCCGGCGTGCCCGTCTGGCGGCGACAGCGGTCCACCTGCCGTCCCGCTACCGCACCATGGGCGCCATCCGGGAGCGGATCGCGGCCTCGGGCGGGGCCTACGTCCCCCCGGCCGGACTCCTGGAAGACCTCACCGGAGTGCGCGGGGTCCACGTGCGCGACGAGGGCGTCCAGGCGTCCGACCTCGCGGTGGCGGCCGCCACCAAGGCGCTGGAAGCGGCGGGTGCCGGCATCGGCGAGGTCGACCTGCTGCTGTTCGCCGCCACCAGCCACGACCTCCTCGAACCGGCGACCGCGCACATCGTGGCCGCGAAACTCGGCCTCGTCTGCCCGGTGTTCGACATCAAGAACGCCTGCAACAGCGTGCTCAACGCGGTGGAGACGGCATGCGCCTTCATCGCCGTGGGCCGGTACCGCACCGTGCTGATCGCCTGTGGCGAGACGCTCACGGAAACCACCCGCTGGCGCCTGCCCGACCACGAGGCACTCCTGCGCGCCATGCCCGGCTACACCGTCTCCGACGCCGGCGCCGCCCTCGTCCTGACCGCCGGCCCCGCGGGGGAGCACGACCCCGGCGTGCTCTCCCTGGTCTTCGGGGGCGACCCCACGGCCTGGGAAGCCTGCACCGTGGCCGGGGGCGGCTCGCTGCACGGCCGCTCCACCGACGACGAGCACACCACCCTCCGGCTCAACGGCAGCCTGCTGCACGACGCGCTCGACGTCCTGCCCCTCGCGCTGGAGGTCTTCGCGCACCGCGAGATGGAGGCGGTCCGCGCGAGCACGTTCATCGCCTTCCACCAGATATCGATGCCCCAGTTCCTCGACACGTCGGCCAAACTCTGCCTGCCCGCCGACCGATGTCTGGCCACCGTGGCCGAGCACGGCAATTGCGGCGCCGCCTCCCTGCCCCTGCAACTGGTCGCGGCCCAGGAGTCCGACCGAGTGGAGCCCGGGGACCTGGTGGGACTGATCGGCCTGGCCAGCGGGGCCTGCTTCGGCGTCGTCCAGGTGCGGCTGTGACATGGACGGGCGCTGCGGCTCCCGGCGCGTGCAGAAGGCTCCGTCGAGGTCCGTGGTGGGTGGCCGCCCCGGACGACACTGCGCCGCGGTCCCGGCACAGCCCCCACGTCATGGCCTCCCATAGGCACCAGCGACCCCGACGCGCTGACCCTCACCCTTGACGGCGAGGCTGAGCCACCGGCCCTGAGCGGGGGTTACGTGAACCGTCGCACGTACATGGTGCGGTTCCCCGACGACAGCCGGACGTACCGTCCCGTCCCCCACGACGAGACGCGCAGCTGCCTCATGCGGGACAAGGTCCTCCTCGGCGAACTGCGTGTCTCGCCCGGAGGCGGGCACGTCACCCCGGCCGCATGGCGCAGCTCCTCCCAGGTCCTGCCCGCCGAGGCGGCCCTCGGCTACGCGTTGGCAGTGGGTCTCGGCACGGGCGGCAAGCGGTCGGAAGGCGGCAGCGGCGGCGGCTCGGCGGCGGCTCGGCGGCGGACGCGGTGCTCGACATCCTCGCGGCCTGGCCGTAGGGGGCGGGTGACGAAGAACTCGCCGTGATGTGAGCCGAGTCAGCCCAGTGCCGCAGAGAGGTGGTCGGCCGTCACGCCCATACGGCGTCATCCATGCGAGCGGTCGGTGCATGGCGTCGCCCGCACCAGGGAAATCATGCGGCGTTATCGCCCAGCTGAGACGGAAGGGTGTTCTATGCGGCACCGCATCCCGAAATCCCTCAGTGCGCCGGCCGCCGCGCTGACGCTCTCCCTCGTCGTTCCCGGATCGGCCTCCGCCGCGTCCGGCAGGCTCGTCCTCAACGGTCGCGTCTTCACCAATCCTTCCGGTTGCCACCGCAACCTGAACGCGCCACTGTCCGTCCAGAACCGCACCGGCGCCGTCGCATTCGTCCACACCTCCCCGGACTGCACCGGCCCCGGCCAGTCCGTCCCGCCCGACGGGACCTTCGCGGCCAGCTCGGGACACAGCGTCCGTATTTAAGGGCGCTTCGGTGCCCCTCAACGAGGTGGGAAACAGCAAAGGCCCGGCAGAATGCCGGGCCTTCGCCAGTGAGTAGCGGGGACAGGATTTGAACCTGCGACCTCTGGGTTATGAGCCCAGCGAGCTACCGAGCTGCTCCACCCCGCGTCGGTACGGTGAACAGTACGGCATCAAGCAGGTGAGGGCGAATCAGCCCACCGGCACCCTCGCACCGCCCGACTCGGGCGGAGCCCCACACGGCGTCACAGACGGTGCCGACGAGTGCGAACGGCTGGGTCATGCAGGGTTCCCCCTCTGGCAGGCACGATTGATCTCGTACCTGCCAGCCTTTCCCGAAGGGTTTGGTGGCGCGGGTGGAGCCGGAGGCGACGTCCTTCCACGCTGATCGTGGTCCTGGCGGGGTCTTTCGTGACGGTGGTGGTGAGGGTGGCGTGGCCTCGGACGCTGTGCTGGATAGGTGTGGCCCGGCCCGTGCCCTGGCCCTCCTGAAGGAGGAACCCGGCGCCGCCTCAGCCGACGAGCGGGTGCCGCCAGGCATCGGGGGCAACGGCGACTGCCCCTCCGACACGGTCGGCGGGGCAGTCGAATCGGGCCTGACCGGCAGTCAGGGGCAGTCGGGCTGGTCCGGTGTGCCGGCACCGGGTGCGGCGCCGGTACTGCGGAGGGGGTCTCTGCGCAGGGGCCGCACATGTGCCGGTTCTCAGTCAGACCCTACGTTTCCACGGCGGCCGTGCCCTGGTGCGCCTCTGCGTTGCGGCGGGTCTTTGACCATGTGCTGCGGCCCAGGAGGATGCGGAAGAACGCCCGCCATGAGGTGACGTAGAAGAGCAGAACGATGTAGACGGCGTAGGCCAAGCCGTATCCGATCGCTCCACACAGGCCGGTGGCCGGCTCGCAGCGCCAGACGTAGAGCGGCCCCCAGGTCGCCGGCGGTGTTATCCCGAGCAGCAGGTACAGCACCAGGCCTCCGCCGGTCGGCCAGGCGGAAACAGCCGCCGGGGAGGCGCCGGGGATGGCGGCGTCGCAGGCGAGGATTCCCAAGGGAGCCAGAAACGCGAAGGTTCCGAAGAGCTGGGTCCAAGGCGCCAGCAGGAAGTAACCGACTTCGAGCTTCCCGGTTCTGGGCAGGTGGCGGCAGCTCCACAGCCGGGGGAGGTAGCGGCAGCACTGCATGGTGCCCTGTCCCCACCGGGTGCGCTGGGTGATCAGCCGCCGCAGGCTGGGCAGCCCTTCCTGATCGACGTAGGTGTCGGGCGTGTACGCGGTGCGGTGTCCGGTGAGGAGGAGGTGGACGCTCAGTTCGTAGTCCTCCAGCAGGGAGCCGCCCCACGGCCGCCCGTACTGCCGCCGCACGGTGTCCAGGGCGTGGAGCCGGGTGAACTGCCCGTTGCCGCCCAGGGCCACTGTCCTGGTGTGCCGGCGGGTCAGCTGGATCGCGGAGATCGGCACCCGGAATTCGAGGTCCTGCATACGCACCAGCGCCTGGCCGAGAGCGTTGACCAGCCGGCCACGGCGCGGGAACGGGCGGGGGTTGTCCCGGTTGACCATGCGCACGATGACCTGGACCGAGCTCACCTCCGGGTCGCCGAAGAGGTGGTCGGCGGCGCACATGTCCAGGCAGTTCGCGGCTGGTTGGCCGTCGGCGTCGATGACCCCGACGATCACCCGGGACCGGTCGGTGTCCGCCGGCAGCCACCGGTCCAGCGCCCGGTAGGCGGCGTTGAGTGCCTCTCCCTTGCCGGTCCGCGCCTCGGGCAGCCGCCGGGACACCAGATGCACCCGGCTGTCGGACTCCGCCACCGAGCGGACCTTCCGTGCCGTGCCGTCCACACTGGCGTCGTCGATGACCCAGACATGGGCTTGGGGAAAGCCGGCCCGAAGATGAGCGGTCGTGGCGCCGATGACCGCTTCCTCGTCACGGCAGGGCACGAACAGGTGCCAGGCGAAGTCCCTCGCGTCACCCGGCGGCCGCGACACGTGCCGGACGTAGGGCACCGAGATCAACGCGACATAGGTGATGAACACAATGCTCAACAGCAGTGCGATGGGGTGCATGACGCCGATGAACACCATGAGTACCTGCGTCGGCCCGGCCACCAGCTCACCCGGCCCTGACCCTGTGGGCCACGACGGCCAGGGCCCGCGCCCGGGCGAAGCGATGGCCACGGCTGCAACAGCCGGGAGCTGGATTTCGGTACCGGCAACCGCCCTCTGGCCAACGGTGACCGTCACAGGGACAAGGGCTTGGTTTCACCAGCCGGCGCCTCCTCGCAGAAGCGGAACTAGATCACTCGCATCATGAGCCGAACCCCCGGCCGGCATCCTGTCCCGCACCGTGATTCATCAGCACGGAGTGCACAACCGCGCACATATCCGCCCCATGACGGGCTTGACCAAGCACCGGCCAATGACTAGGCCTGTCTGACGGGTCGGTGACGAACCGAGACGAGGGCCCCGACGGTACCGGGCGGACGAGCCCGGCCGGCCCACCACCGGGACGATGAAGGTCTTGGCCGCTCCCGCGGCGGCCTGACCACAAAGATCCACGTGGTGGGTGAGGGCGGCCTGCGGCCCCTGGCCCTACTGATCACACCCGGACAATGGGGCGACGCGCCTCAGATGATTCCGGTCCTGGAGCGGATCCGCGTCCCGCGGCCGAAGGGCGGGCACCCGCGCACCCGCCCGGACCACCTCAGCGGCGATCGTGCCTACAGCTCTCGGCGCAACCGCCGCTACCTGCGGCGCCGACAGATCAAGCACGCCATCCCTGAGCCGAGGAATCAGCAGGCCGATCGCTTGCGCCGTGGGAGCCGAGGCGGCCGGCCCACCAGCTTCGAGAAGGCCCGCTACGTTCGCAGGAACGAAGTGGAGCGGCTGATCGGGAAGTTGAAGATCAACCGGGCGGTTGCCACGAGGTTCGACAAGCGGGCCTATGTCTTCTACGGCACCGTGACCGTTGCGGCCATACGCCTGTGGCTTCGTGCCTGACCCGTCAGACGGAATCTAGCCGGACCCGGGCCTGCCCCCCGGGTGCCCGGGGAGGGGCCCCGCCGCCTTAGGGTGCGATGATCACCTCGTACCACTCGAACTCGAGTATGCGGTCCGAAACGACGGCCCGGCCGAGTTCACCGCCCGCTCCCGTGTTGTCTTTCAGGGGCACATGGGCCCGGATACACGGCGCGTTCTTACCATGGGGGCTTTCCCGTACGACCTCCACGCGCCACACCCCGTCGGTCTTCCTGGGAATGATCTCCGTGCACTCGGAGCCGTTCGTGCCGCCCTGCACAGCTCTGGCGAAGGGAAACTCGTCACAGGAGTCGTCCGTGACACTGGGGTCCTTCTTGAACGGTAGCGGGGCCGCCGTGCACGACTGCCGGCGCTTCTTGTTCGCCTCCTTGTCCCCGCCGGCATTGCGTTGCAACGGCCTCGTCGGGGTACCGAAGTTGTTGCCGCTGAGGTTGCTCTGCGCCCACGCGTAGGCGATGGCGGCAGCCCCATAGGCGGATTCGCGGATGGTCACGTTGGCCAGGTGTCCCATCACGATGCAGCCGGGATAGCCGCCGACCTCCGCATCACAGCGCAGCTCGCGGTTGTTGTGCCAGGTCACCGGGTTCGCGACGCCGGGTAGCTCAAGGATCTCCCCGAACGATGTGTAGGTGGGGGTGATGAGCGTATGAGTGTCCTTGGCGACAGCGGAGGTGAAGGACAGGTGCCCGATCTCCTCATCGCCCAGCTTCAGCTCGACGGGCGCGCCGCCCCAGGCCGGTGAGGTCACGGTGCACAGGCCGCTGCAGGTGGCGGACAGATCCATCGTCACGGTCTTCGCCTCACCCTCCATCTCGGTGGCCTTGACGGCGATGTTCTCCGTCCACTCCGCTTTGGAAGAGCTCAGGCGGGCGAAACTCAAGGCCTGGATGACGGCGCGGCCTGTCTTCTCGCCTTTGCTGTCGAAGCCCCAGGTCGTGATCTTCTCGCCCCAGCAGTAGTTGTGCCGGTCGGAGTCCCGGCCGTTCTTGCACGGACCATCCGAGGCCTCCCACACGCTGGGCGCGGTCATAGCGGCAGGCGCGGCCATGGGCACCGCCTTGGTACAAGTCCAGCCCGCGGCGGTGGCCTTGCAGGCGCCGTAGCCCTTGGGGGCGACCTTGGTGGGTGCGGCGGCGGCCGGTGAGGTGCCCAGGGCGAGGAGGGTCGCGGTGAGGGCGAGTGCGGCCACGGTGGCGAGCAGGTGTCTGAGGCGTTTCACAGGGTGGTTCCCCTCGATCGGTGGTGTACGGGGCCACAGGGATCGAACCGGTCCGGCGCCCGCGCGCACAGGGGCGGAATAAGCCCCTCCGCGATCGTTTTTGACCCGTTGCGGGCTCACACCGCCACTCCCGTGGCCGCTACGTTCACCCGTTGGCTGAACACAAACAACCAGGGGAAAGGGCAACGATGCGCCCCACAAGACCCGTCAGTCGCATAAGCAGAACACTCATGGCCTGTGCCGCCTCGGCCGCTGTAGCCACCGTGGGACTTGCCGTCTCACCGGCCGCCGCCGCACCCACCGCCACCACGACCACCACGCAGGCCGAACCCGGCGGCGCCTGCACGGCGGCCGACCTCGGCACGCGGCACCCGTTCATCAAGACCTCCGAAGTGACCCCGACGATCACCCACTTCAAAGGCTGGTACGTCACCGCCGGCTCGACCGGTACCCAGTCCGTCACCACCAGCGTCCAGACGACCATCTCGGTGTCCGTCGGCCTCAACGGCAACGTCGAAGGCAGCTTCGCCGTCGAGACCCTCGGCAAAGTCGGCGCGAGCCTGGGCCTGAACGTGCAGGTGAACTACACCTCCACCAGCAGCACGTCGACGTCCGTCACGTGGAACTTCCGCAATCCCGGCTACTACGGCCTCTACAAGGGCACGAAGAAGGTCACCGGTACGTACGGCAGCCTCAACTGCAACCGCGTCCAACAGAACGACGGCAGTTGGGCGCTGAAGTGGATCGAAGGGGCCGACACCGGCAGCTACACCACCTACACCACCCTCGAAGAAGGCGCGGTGCGCTGCGAGGACACGGTCCCCGCCAACAGCATCATGCGCAAGGCGCAGAACCTCCTCGACTGCGGCTCCGCCACCGCCACCGCGAAGCACCCGGCCGGGCCGGTCCCCTCGGCGAAGGCCGAGGCCGCCAAGGCCGGGCACGAAGCCGAGAAGGCCGCCAAGGCTGAGAAGAGCGTGAAGGCCACCGGGGGCCCGGCTCCCGCCACGCAGGCCGCCCTGACCTGCCAATCCGCCGTCTACAAGATCGACGTCCCCGGCAAGCCCCTGAACTGGAGCGCACCGCTCCTGGCCAACGACGGCATCCGCCTGCGCCAATCCAATTGGACCAGTGCCCACCTGGACAACTGGCGGCTGTGCAACGTGACGGAGCGCAACGGCATCATCGAGGCGTCCCTGTGGAACTGGGGCAACGGCGGATGCGCGACCATCCCGGCGGACATCGCCAACCGGGAGCAGGCCTACCTGACAACGGCCAACTGCGTGGAGGACGACCTCCAGCGGTTCTACATCTACCGCGACGTACCCGGCAGCACGAAGATCGGTCTGCAGAACAAGTACACCGGCTCCATGCTGGGCCACGACCGATACGCGGACGGGGAGCTCATCCGCCAGTATTCCAGCGGCAGGCAGGACGGAACGGGTACGTACACCCTGACCGCAGTCTGACGGCCCCCACCCCGTGAGCGGCCCGGCACGTGAACCCCCGGCCTCCCGGTTCCGTGCGGGGCCCTCCGCGTCTCTACCCCGAGCCCGGCCTTGGGGACCGGTGCCCGTAGCCGAACGTCCCCTGTTGCATGCGGCGAACCCATGCCAAGGTGGTTCGCGCTCCAGCGGCCACCGGTCGGCGGTAACGGTGAGTTACGGTCGGCCCCCGGCGAACTCGGCGTCGTGGGACCGGTTCGTGGCTGCCGCAGGGGGCCTTGCCGGCCCTTTTCTGACCTGCTGACTCTAATTAGCCCTCTGACCTGCGGGAATGCTGAGTTTCAAGACGTTGATCAACATTTTCACGGGAGGCTCCTTCAGCGATGGTGTCGTGCTGACTTACTGACGGCACGTCATTGTGACGCTGCCGCCCCTCGGCCCGGTCGCATGGCGTTCATCAGGCGCAAGCGGCCCCCAGGCGGGCGGCGGTCCGGAAGGCGTCGCCGCGCCAGCCGTTCCGGTAGGGGTGACGCGGACCGTCGTGGCGCGTCTCGCGGAAGGACGCCAGCACCTCCGCGGCCTCTTCGAGGGTGTGCTCCTCGCGGCCGAGGAGTTCACGGACGGCTACGAGCGCCTCGATGCAGTGCAGCGAGCGCGCGGCGAGCCACTCCTCCACGGCCGCCATGCCGCCCGCCTCGTGCTCGCCCCGCAGGAGGCCCGTGGTGTGGCCGAAGGCCGCGGCCAGTTGCGCGTAGGTGCCGTCCTCCTCCGGGTGGAACCCCGGGGCGAGGGCGACGATCAGGCGCGTCAGCCACCCCTCCCCGTCCTCGGCGAGGGCCGCGTGGTCCTTGGCGAACTCGTCCCAGTCGGCCTCGGTCGCGTGGTAGAGGATGTAGCTGAGGCTCGCGGGCTCGTCCGCCTCCGCCAGCACCCGCTCCAGGAGCGGGTACGGGACACGGACGTGCTCCGCGAGCAGCACGGCGTCGTAGAGGTCCTTGGCCTCGGGGTGCATGTCCGTCACCAGCCACAGGAGCTTCCACACGAGCGAGAGCTCCGGACTCGCCGCCGGCATCGGCACCCCGGGGAGCACCTCGGTCCGTACGGGCGGGGCGGGCAGGGTCTCGTTGAAGACGAAGTCGAGCTGGACCGTGCCGGGCGGCACACCGTCCGCCACGGCCGTCCAGGGCAGGACGAGGCGTCGGCCCGGCACCCGGTCGTACGTCCAGATCTCGTCGCTCACCGCGCCCGCCGCGTCGAACCGCACCGGGCTGCCGGCCTCCCGTGAGCGTTCCCCGGCGGCCCGGGCGATCTCCTCCAGCATCGTGTCGGTGCGGGCGTCGCCGAGCTGCCAGGTGTCGGGCACGACGACGAAGTCCAGGTCGCCCGGCTCCCGGGCGGCGTCCCCGAACCAGGCCTTGAGCAGCACGCTCCCGCGCAGCACCAGGTGCTCCGCCCACGGGGAGCCCGCGACCGCCGCGAGGGCGAGGTCGAGGGCGCGGCGCCGGGCGGCGTACCAGGCGCCGCCCGTTCCCGGGTCGGCGAACTCGGGCTCGCTCAGCCGCATGCCCAGCGCGTGGTGGTTGGCCGCCGGGTCGTACACCGGGTGCTGGACCACCCCTTCGCCCGGCACAGGGAGCAGTGTGCGAGGAAGGTCCCGCTCCGCCCGGGTCTCCTCGTCCGGCGGCAGCTGGGGGACGACCACTTCGGCGTCCCACGGCCCGTACCGGAACCGCTCCCACGGTGTCGTCGTCATGCGCCCGTCCCCTCTCCGCCCTTGCCGGTGCCACCGATGCAGCCGGTGCCGTCCGCCTCGTCGATCCAGCCCGCATCGAGCGACTCGTCGCTGTCGTGGACGACGAACTCCCGCTCCTCGGAGACGACGGTGTACCCGCCGGCCCGCACGGCCGCCACCAGGGCGTCCAGCCGGGCCCCGGCCGTCCGGCGCCCGACCGTGCGGCAGCGCTGGGTGACGAACCGCTCGGCGCGGCCGTCGGCGCGCACCCGGCGGGCGTTGCGCGACAGGTGCGCGCGGTGGGCGGCGGCGAGGCCGGCCAGCGCCACGAGGTCCGTGCCGGGGGTGAGCAGCAGCTTGAGGTGGTGCTCGAAGTAGTAGCGCGACCCCAGGGCCGCGGCCTCCGCGTCGGTCTCCGGCACCCCGTCGGCCCACGGGGCCGCCTCGATCTTCGTCCGTACGACCGCGAACCCGGCCCCGTCCAGCCCCCGCGCCGCGCGCTCCACCGCCCCGCGCACTTCCGGCAGCGCGCCGGACCGGCGCAGGGTGAGCATCGGCTGGCTGGGGGTACGGCCGCGGTCCAGCAGGATGTCGGTGAACTTCATCCCGTGGGCCGCCGCGTACCGCTGGAGGGCCTGGTCGTCCCCGGCGGTCGCGGTGGGACGGACGGTCAGATGGGCCTCGAAGTCACCGGCGAATGCCGGTATCGGGGCGGGCGCGGGTGCGGTGGTGCTCGGTATCACCGGCACATGATCGCAGGTGGGCGGGGCCGGGCTCCCGGAATTTCACCGCCGCCCGTGAGCGGCGATCCGGCAGGTGGTGTGGCAGGTGGTGCGGCGAGCGGCCTGCCCGGGGAGCGGGCGGTGGAGCGGGGGCACCCCGCACGGCCGGGGGTGCACGAGGAGTGCGCCGTGCGGGGTGGGCTCGGGGGACGCCGGTGGCGTCAGAGGGCGAGGGCGCCGAGGTCGACCGCGGCGGCCATGGCCAGGGCTCCGGCGTCGTTGAGGTGCATGCCGTCCCCGCTGTCGAACTCGGGCCGGATGTGGTCCGGCCGGGCGGGGTCCTCCACGGCGCGGGCGACGTCGAAGACCGAGTCGAAGGCGCCGCCGGTGCGGATCCACTCGTTGACCTCGCGCCGTGCGGCGAGGCCCTCGGGGGTGTTGTGGCCCGGGTAGACCGCGCCGGCGAACGGGCCGATGGTCGCCGCGTGGATCGTCAGCCCGGCGTCGTGCGCACGGCGGGCCAGCTCGGTGAACCCGGCCGTCAGCTCGCCGGCCGTGGCGGGGGGCAGGCCGACCATTCCGGGCAGGCCCAGGTCGTTGATGCCGAAGTTCACCAGGACGTGGGCGGCGCCGGGCACGGACAGCACGTCCTGCTCGAAGCGTGCCAGGGCGTGCTCGCCGATCTCGTCGGTCAGCAGCCGGTTCCCGGCGATGCCCTGGTTGACGGTCCAGCCGCGCTCCAGCCGCCGGTTGAGCGCGTCGACGGAGCGCCGGTTGGCGCCGAGGGTGGTGCCGACGCCCTCGAACCAGGAGTCGCCGAACGCGACGGCGACCGCCGTGCCTTCGGCCGCGAGCACGTCGATCCCGGTCACGTAGAACCTGGCCTGCACCTGTTCGGCTCCGGGGAGGGCCGCGGCCCCGGCCCGGTTCCCGCCGGTGACGTAGGCCGTCTCGACGGGCATGTGCGAGTAGGTGGCCGGGCCGGTCTGCGCCGGCAGGTAGAGGCTGAGCACGAGGTCGGCGCCCGCCCGGACGGACAGGTCGACCGGGTCGCTGACCACCTCGCCGCCCGCCGGGACCGTCACCTGCGCCGAGCCGTCGAACCGCACGCCGGTGTCGGTCTCGGCGACGATCTCGTCGGCCGTCTTGCGCTCGGCCACCCGGGCGTCGGCGACGGTCAGCGGGGCGCGGCCGTAGCGGTTGGAGAGCCGCACGCGTATCCGCTCGCCGCCGCCGGCCATGTACAGGACCTGACGGACCGTCTGGTCGTCGAAGCCGCGGGGCTCGGTGAGCCGGATCTTCTCGTACGGGCTGATCACCGCGCTGCGGAATCCCGCCACCCACTCCTGGGTCATGACGCGCCTTTCTCTCGGGTGCCTGTCGTTCGTACGGTCGATTTGGTGAGTGTCGTCTCGCGGGGGAGCACGGCCCGGGCCGCCACCGTCTCCGTCCGGGTGCCGCGCAGCCGCCGCGCGAGGGCCGCGCTGATGGCCAGCGTGACCAGGCAGAGGACGGACAGCACGAGGGGCAGGGCGCCGACGTCGTACTCCTCGATGACCGCGCCCAGCGTGGGCGGGAAGGCGACGGAACCGAGCATGGCCGCGGCGATGACGTAGGCCATGGCGTTGCCCGCGGCGGGCGCGGAGCGGTTCAGCCAGTTCAGGCCGTTGGGGAAGATGGGGCCGATGCACAGCCCGGCGGCCGCGTACGCCCAGGGGGCGAGGCCCGGCACCGGTACCAGCAGGACGCTGAGCGTCATCAGGGCGCAGGCGCCGGTCACGATCGCGGCGGGCGACCAGCGGCGGGCGAGCGGGGCGACCAGGAAGCGGCCGACGGTCATGGCCAGCCAGTACGCCGACGTCGCGACCGTCGCACCGGTCATGCTCTGGCCGAGCGCGTGCAGGTGGGTGGGCTCCCAGTTGCCGATGCCGCTCTGCACCGCGAAGTGCAGCATGTACACGGCCACGAACCCGGCGAGCACGACGGCCGTACCGCGTCCGCCGGAGCGGCGGGCGGGGGCGGGGGAGGCCCCGGCGAGTTCGGACGGCGTCGGGCGGGCACGGATCCCGCGGACGCACGCCAGGGGGATCAGGGTCAGGAAGCCGATCGCGATGAACGTGGCGCCGTAGCGGTCGGGGCCGGTGACGGCGATGACGGCCGGCGCCAGGACCGTGCCGAGACCGAAGCAGCCGTGGGCCACGTTGAGCAGGGCCGGTCCGCGGGAGCCGAGCCCGATGAGGAACAGCCGGCTGATGGCGAAGTCGACGCCGCCGAGGCCGAGTCCCGTGACGACCGCGGCCGCCAGCATCAGGGGCCAGGTCCCGGAGAGACCGAAGGTGACGGTGCCCGCCAGCATGGTCAGGTAGGACGAGGTGAGCAGGGCCCGGTTGCCGATGCGGTGGTGGACGGCGTTGAAGCCGAGGACGCCCACCACCGCGCCGAGGGACTGGGCGGCCAGGGCCATCCCGGCCGTCGGCTCCGACAGGCCGAACCGGTCGCGCAGGGCGGGGACCACCGGTCCGTACAGGGCGATCAGCGCGCCGATGATGACCATGCCTAAGCAGGACGCCACCACGGCGGTGCGGGTGAACAGCGGCTCCTGCTCGCCCTGGGGAGAGGGCGAGCCGCCCCGGGCCGTCACTGCGCCTCCTCGCCGGCCGGCGCGAGCGCGGTCAGGAAGGCGGCCACGTGCTCGGCCGCCGCCTCGCGGGCGGCCTGCGGGTCGCCACCGTCGATCGCCTCCAGGATGCGGGCGTGCCCCGGGTCCCCGTAGTGCTCGTCGGGGCGGCGCACGCCGCCGACCCGGACCGAGTCCCGGACGGAGCCGAGCATGCTGCCGTACAGACGGGTCAGCACGGGGTTGCCCGCGGCCTCGACGACGGCCGTGTGGAACTCGACCGCCGCCCGGTTGAACTCGCCGGCCCTGCCGTCCCGGTGGGCGGCCGTCTGGCGCTCGTGCACCGCCGCGAGACGGTCCAGGTCGGCCCGGCTGCGGCGTTCGGCGGCGAGTCCGGCCGCCTCCACCTCCAGGCCGCGCCGGGTCTCGAGGACGTAGCGGAGCTCGGCGTCGGCCAGGTAGCGGGTCAGGACGGCGTCGACCTCGTGGGTGCCGCGCACGAACGTCCCCCGGCCCTGCGCGGTCTCCAGCAGGCCCACGTACACCAGGGCCTGCACGGCCTGGCGCAGCGTGCTGCGGCTGACCTGGAGTTCTTCCACGAGCTCGTCCTCGATGGGGATCTTGCTGCCCATCGGCCACCTGCCGCTGACGATCTCGGACTTCAGCCGGTCGATGGTGCCTTCGATCAGTGCCGAACGCGGTACTGCGCGCACTCCGCTCACCTCCTCATAGAACATATCATCATCCCTTAGTTAGGTCACCCTAACCCATGGTGGGAGCAGGCACCGTGCCGACGGCGACGGTGGTGCCCTCGCTGACGTACCCGTGCCGGGAACGCAGCGGATGGTCCTCCGCGCCGGCATCGGCGAACGGCACCATCCGGTGGTCCCAGCCGCTGCCCATGCCGCGCGCCTGCCGGGCGACGAGGGCGCAGATGCGGGTCCAGAACCGCAGGGTCTCGGGCTCCAGCGGAGCGATGTGCTCGATCACCGTCGTGTGCTGGCGCACCGAGGCCAGGCCGGCCTCGCGCAGCCACCGGTGGAGTTCACGGCTGCGCAGCAACTGCCGGGCGTACGGGCAGGACGGGGCCGCCGCGCGGAAGAAGTCGGTGAGGAGGAACGGATCGCCGGGCCGCACCGCGAGCGCCGTGACGTCCGGCACCTGAACGGCCACCAGCCCGCCCGGCCGCACGACCCGGCGCAGCTCCCGCAGGGCCCGGCCGAGCATGCCGTCGTCCAGGTGCTGCAGGACGTCGGCGCACCACACGGCGTCGAAGGAGCCGTCGGCGTGAGGGAGGTCGAGCACGCTCGCCCGGCGCACGTCCACGGCGCGCCCGGGATCGTACTGACGCATGCGCTCTTCGGCGATCGCCGTGTTCCGCGCGATCCGGTCCACCGCCGACACGCGCCCTTCGGGGCCGACCAGCTCGGCGAGCCAGGGCAGGAAGTCGCCACTGCCGCAGCCCGCGTCGAGTACGTGCCATCCGGAGCCGATCCCCACCTGCTCCAGCGCGGACTGGTACGACTGGAGGCACGTGGCGGGGCGGGCGTGGACCAGGGTGGGAGCGGTGTGTTCCGGCTCGGTGACGCGGTCCAGGGTCAGCATGTCGATGTTCCTTAAGGGTGTGCTGGTCGGGTGAGGGCGAGGCGTGCGGCCGGCTTCAGCTCTTGTCCGCGGCCGCCTCGGCGGGGTGCCGCGCCGCGAGCTCCGTCCCGGGTCGTACGAGCGGGCCGCCGGCCGCCACGGGAACGCTCTTCGGACGGGAACGCCGCGTCGTCAGCAGGCGCATGGCGGGCATCTCCCACCACCGGTAGACGGCCCAGGCGATCAGAAGGGTGACCGCCGCGAAGGCCGCGGCGAGCGCGGACGCCGCCCAGGCATTCCAGGACCTGTCGTGGCCGAGCAGGTCGTGCCCGATCCGCAGGACGGTCTGGTGCACGAGGTAGAAGGCGAAGGACACCTCGCCCAGCCACACCATGGACCGGCTCCTCAAGGGGGACTTGCGGCCCTCCAGGTCGGCCATCGTGACGGCCGGGATGAAGAGCGTCAGGGGGATCACGGTGATGGCGGAGAGACCGTAGAGGACGGGCGCCTGGACCGCGGCGGCGTAGCCGATCGCCAGCAGGCCCGTGGCCACCGCCACGGGAATCCGGGGCCAGGCGCCGTCCTTGACCAGCTTCGCCACGGCGATGCCCAGGAGGAATTCCAGGCAGCGCGACACCGGGAAGGCGTAGACGAGCCAGTACTGGCGCACGGACACACCGCTGTCCAGCTCGGGGTGCGAGACGTCGAGCGGCATGCCGGGCCCGCCGTGCAGGAGGCCGGCGGCCACGGGCAGCAGCCAGACGCCCGCGACGGTCGCCGCGACGAGCGCCCAGGTGCCGGTGCGGCCGAGCCGTCCGACGAACCGCGCCAGCAGCGGGAACATGAGGTAGAAGAACAGCTCGCAGCACAGCGACCAGCTCGGCCGGTTCACGCTGAAGAAGAAGTCGAGGCGCGGGACCCACGTCTGCACCAGGGCAAGGTTCGCCGTGGCGGATCCCGCGGCGACCTGCTCCCCGAACAGGAGCAGGAGGGGCAGGGTGAGCACCCAGAGCAGGAGGTGGTTCGGGTAGATCTTCGCGAGGCGGCGGCGCAGGAATTCACGGGCGGGCCGGTTCGGTTTCGCCGACCAGGCGAGGACGAATCCGCTGAGGATGAAGAAGAACGAGACGCCGACGCCGCCGGCCGGATTGAAGATCTTCGACAACACCGGGTTCGTGCTGTCGTCGTACAGCTTTTCCACGCTCAGGTGGAAGAAGAAGACCAGCAGGGCCGCCACGAACCTCAGGCCGGTCAGGGACGGGAGCCGTGAATCGGCGAGTGTCCGTTCATTTCTCATGTTTCCCCCATGAATTCTTGCTTCTGGTCGTGCAGACGGTGCCGCGCCCGGCCGGGCCGGGCGCGGCACCCGTATCCGTGTCCGTCAGGCGGTGAACTCGACGTCCAGGCCCGAGCCCGCGGTGAGCAGGGCCCCGGCCCCGGCCGTCCCGGTCGCGGAGAAGCCGAAGCGGCGGGTCAGCTCCGCGGCCGATCCGGCCGGGTCGTCCGAGCCGAAGGTCATGCGGGACGCTCCGACGGCGAGCCGGTCGACCGTCCGCCGGCCCTCGTCCACCACGTGCTCGAACAGCTCGATGTTGGTGTGCTCCCCGATGCGCACCATGGCCATCTTCGACAGCGCTGCGACGGGGGTCTCGAACTGGCGGCCCATCAGGTCCCGGTCGGAGGAGATGACGGACCCCAGGACGCGCCGCCCGTCGAAGCAGCTCGTCAGCAGGTCGACCGCGGCCTCCAGGTTCCGGACGCTGTAGCCCACGTGGTCGATCCCCATCAGGGTGGGGACCGGGGACGCCTCCTGCGGCACCTGGCCGTGGAACAGCTCCGAGGCCTCCGCCGACGGGGACTCGGGCCACTCCTGGAGCTCGCCGTACGCACCCCAGGGGAAGCGGAAGTACACCCACTTGTGGTGGCGCAGCGGCCCCTCGGGGATCTCCATGACGTCGCCGAGGATCCTGATCCCCGGGCACTGCGCGAGGAATTGCGCGGCCTGCTCGATGTTCCCGGTGCGGAAGCAGAAGTGCGCGGTGCCGATGTCCACGACCGAGGCGTCGAACGCCGTCCCGGCGGTCGCCTCGTACGAGAAGAGGCGGAGCCGGGTCTGCGGGTCGAGCTGCAGCAGGGCGCTGCGGGCGGGCGCACCGTGGTCGTCCACGGCGACCGCTCCCGGGCCGTCCACCGTCTGCTGTCCGGGCGCGGCCGGCAGCACCTCGGCGCCGAAGACGGTCCGGAACAGGTGCGCAGCGGCCTCCACGTCCGGAACCGCCATGGAGAAACCGTCCAGGCTGTTCTTCACCGAATGCTCCGATCCATGTGGCGTGAGAGGAAGAGGGGTGGGGGCGGTCACGCGAGCACCGCGGACCGGACGGCGGAGTTGAACGCCTCGGCGGCGCGGGCGATCTCCTCCTCGGTGCTGCGCACGCCCACGCCGAAGCCGGAACCGAGGTGCGCGTCCGAGACGCCGACGGAGATGGCGACGGAACGGGACAGCAGGTCGTCGGTGCGGGGGAGGTCGCCCTGCGCGTAGCGGATCGACGTGTTCCCGCTCAGCTGGGGCATGTTGCCGTAGTAGTGGCGGCCGGAGTCGACGAGCGGCTTGGTGGACAGCTTCGCGGCCACCTCGCGGGCGCGGTCCGCGCTGTCGAAGGTGTGGACGACGACGTTGGCGCAGTCGCCCTCGGCGTCGTTGAGGTCGCGCTGCCGCATGCCCTCGTGCGGCTCGATGAGCTCGACCAGCCGGTTCCTGATGCCGCGGGTCGCGGCGAGCACGGTGTCGACCCGCTGCAGCTGGGCGCAGGCCACGGCCGCGCTCAGTTCGGGCATGCGCAGGTTCAGGCCGAACGTGGCCTCGCCCGAGCCGGCCCCGTTGTTGTCGCGCAGGGGCGGCCAGCCCTGGTCCTGGTAGGCGAATCCGCGGGCGTAGGCCGTGCGGTCGCGGAAGACGGCCATGCCGCCCTCGCCACAGGTGATCACCTTGAAGGGGTTGAACGAATAGGCTCCCGCGTCGCCGATCGTCCCCAGCCGGGAGCCCCGGTAGCTTCCGCCGCAGGCCTGTGCGGCGTCCTCGATGAGCAGGATGCCGTGACGGTCGGTGATCTCCCGCAGCCGTTCCATGTCGCACGGCGCGCCCAGCATGTGCACGGCCATGACGGCACGCGTCCTGGGCGTGATCCTGCGTTCGACGTCCTCGGGGTCGAGGGTCAGGGACCGGTCGACCTCGGCGAGGACCGGCGTCGCGCCGAAGTGGCCGATCGAGCCGATGGAGGCGACGTAGGTGTAGCCGGGGACGATGACCTCGTCGCCGGGGCCGATCCCCAGCCCCGCGAGGACCGTGGCGAGGGCCGAGGTCCCGCTGTTGACCGCGATCGAGGGGCCGCCGCGGAAGAGGGTCTCCACGTCGCGCTCCAGCCGGCGGACGAAGGAGTGCTTCTCCGGATCGTCGAACAGGTACCGAGTGAGGCTCCAGTTCTCGAGCACCTGGTCGATGTTGCGTCGCTCCTCGTCGCCGAGGAATTCAAATCCTGGACCCGGCACGGGTCTCCTCCTGGTGTGGTGGTGCGTAGGGGGGTGCGGTGCTCAGTGCTGCAGGGCGAGGGCGGGCAGGTCCTCGCCGGCGGACTGCGCCACGGCCTTGAGCAGGGCGGTGACCTGGTGCAGCTCGTCCCGGGTCACTTCCTGGGTGAAGGTGCAGGAGCCGATCTCCTGGACGACGGGCAGGTTGAGGCTGCCGTCGCGGTGCAGACGCGCTTCCTCCATGGCGCGCTCGAGCATGTCGATGTCGTAGAACAGCGGGTGGTCGAGGGGGAGTCCGACGCGGTGCATGGTGCGGGCCACCCGCTGGACGTCGGTGCCGCTGAGCCAGCCCCGGACGTACGAGAGCAGCGCGGTGAACAGGCAGTCGATCGCCACCGCCTCGCCGTGCAGCAGCTCGGGGACGACGGCCATCTCGATCGGGGGGCTGAAGGTGTGGCCGTAGTCGACGATGCGGCGCAGGTCCTTCTCCCAGAGGTTCTGGCGCAGCTCGGACTGCATGCCGTCGATGGCCCGCGTGATGACCTCCTCCGCGGGCTCCGTACGGAAGTGCGAGGCGACCAGGTCGGGACCGTGCTCCTCCAGCAGGGAGAACAGGCGGCTGTCCTTGATCATGGCCATCTTGAGGATCTCGCCGCACCCGTTGACGAGGTGCCGCCGGGGCAGCGAGGCGAGGAGGCCGGTGTCGACGATCGTCCGCATCGCGGGGTGGAAGGTGCCCAGGCGGTTGCGGTTGCCCTGGTGGTTCACGGCCGTCTTGGCGGAGACGCTGCCGTCGATCATGCCCAGGAGGGTGGTGGGCACCCGGACCCAGGGAATGCCCCGGCGGTAGATGCTGGCGGAGAAGCCCGCGACGTCGATCAGGACGTTACCGCCGATCGCGATCGGCGGGTTGCTCTGCCGGCGCGCGCCCGACCGCTCGAGCGCATCGACGATGCCGAGGCACGTGTCGAGGTTCTTGTTGACCTCTCCCGAGTCGACCTCGATCACCTCGACGGCCACGTCGTGGGCGGCGAAGTACGCCTTGACGCGGTCGAGGAGAAACGCGGACAGCGCCGCGTCGAGTATCACGAGCTGCTTTCCGGACGAGGTGCTGCGGTCAACGGTTTCGAGGAGCAGCGGGTTGTCCGGGGAAAGCACGTCCCTGGCGATGGAGACGTGATACTTCACCTGCAGTTCGGCTTCGATGTCCAGCGTGTTCTGGATGGCGGGAGACATGGGTTTTCCCTCCTGGGTGAATACATGAGGGGGAACAGGGGAATCAGCGCATGCAGGAACCACCGGAAAGGGATTCCAACCGGCCGGGAAAGCCCTTGCGCTGAGCATGTATCGAACCCTAGGCAGTGCTTGATCGCCAAGGGAAATTACTGCCGCGCATGATTTATTCGGCACGCGTATCGATGCATGCGCCGCACGCCTGCTCCGTGCCGTGCGCCCTCGCTCCGTCCGGGCCTCTCCGAGGACGACTTCCCTGCACAGGGGGGTTGGGATCAAGCCTCCCGGCTCAAATCTTTCGCCTGTGATGAGCGTCATAAACGCCCCGCCCTTTGTGAAAACTTGACGGAGTGCGGTGTTTATGGTGCCGGTACGGCTCGACCGGGCGTAAGAGGGGCGTCAAAAGTATGGAATCGGCAAAGGGAATCCCAAGTGGCCGGGGCGGCCGGAGCCGATGTGGGTCGGTGCGGCGCCGGTTGCGTGATCAACCGGTGCCGCGCCGGCATAGTCCGGGTGCTAGGTTTCCGGTGCGTACTGACCGTAAGAACGGGGGAGCGGCGGGCGTGCAATGGTGCACGCGGGTGCCGCACGGTTATTCAGCGAGAGAACCGGATGAGCGACCGGTTTTCCCGGCGCCGTCACGCAGGCTCCCCTTTGTGTTGCGTCCTGGTGGATCCGTGTCCCAGGAGCGTATGAGGGGGCTTTGACGATGCGTGAACAGGTGCTTCCGGCCGTCGGGAATACAGACGTCGACCTTTCCCAGTTCCGGTGCTTCATAGCGGTCGTCGAGACGGGCAGCTTCACCGGCGCCGCCCGGCGCCTCCACGTGACCCAGCCCACCGTCTCCCGTGCCGTCCAGCGCCTGGAGACCGCACTCAACGCCCGGCTCCTGAACCGCTCCACCCGCCACCTCAGCCTCACCCCGGAGGGCAGGACGTTCCACGCCGACCTCCGGGAGGCGTACGTCCAGCTGGACCGGGCGATCAGCCGGCTGCACTCGTCCTCGGTCCTGCGGATCGGCTTCTGCTGGCTGCTGCCCGAGCAGTTCTCCCGGTTCGTCACGCGGTTCGCGAAGGAGGCCGGCGTCGACTTCGAATTCGTGCGCGACGACACGGCCACGGCCGGCCTGCACAGCGGGCACACCAACGTCGCCCTGCTGCGCCGCATCCCCCGCGACCTGCCCGTCGCCGCGCTCCCGCTGTGGGAGGAGACCCGGGTGGCGGCCGTCGCGCGCAACTCGCCGCTGGCCCGCCGCGACCACGTGGACTGGGCGGAACTCGCCGACTGGCCGCTGGTCCGCAACACGGTGAGCGGAACGACCTCCCCGGACCTCTGGCCGCCCCATCACCGCCCCCGGGTCGGCGCCGTGTGCAGCAACCACGACGAGTGGCTCGAGGCCGTCGCCGCGGGCCGGGGCGTCGGCACGGTGCCGGAGCTGGCCACCCGGCGCAACAGCCACCCGTCGGTGGTGTACGTGCCGGTCCGGAACGCCCCCGCGGTCCAGGTGTCCCTCGCGCTGCCCGAACGGGGCGCGCACCCCCTGGCCGAGCAGCTCGCGGCCGCCGCCGGACGGGAGTTCTCCCCGGCCCTGGTCCGGTGAGCGCCGGCTCCGGATCCCGGGCCGGGGCGTCCGGGGCCGCTGCCCGGCGGCGACCGGTCACCCGTCCGGCACCTACACCATGGCCGGGGCCGGCGCCGGGGCGCGGTTCCAGCGCATACGGGACCACGGCAGGGCGAGCCCGTTCCGGTCGGACACCTCTCGCGGGGCGAGGTCCGCGATCGGCGCGGCCTCGCGGTGCCGGGCGTAGACGGTGTCGACGTAACGGTGGCCGGTGTCGGGGGCGATGAAGAGGACCGTCCGCCCGGGGGAGCGCTCGCGTTCGTGGCGGGCGGCGAGGTAGCCGGCGCCGGTCGACAGGCCCGCGAAGACCGCGTGCCGGCGCAGCAGGTCGACGCTGCCGGCCAGTGCCGCGTCGAAGGAGATCCAGTGGAGGGTGTCGTACAGCTCGTGCGAGACGTTCCCGAAGGGGATGGAGCTGCCGATCCCGGCGATAATGATCTCGGGGTCGGAGACGTGCTCGGCGCCGAAGGTGACGCTGCCGTACGGCTGGACGCCGACGAGTTCGACGTCCGCCGGTCCCGCCGGGGCCGCGCGCAGGTAGCGGGCGAGGGCTCCGGTGGAGGCCCCCGAGCCGACCCCGCCGACGACGGTGAGCCCGTCCGCGCCGGTCGCCTCCCGGATCCGGTCGGCGATCGCGCGGTAGCCGAGGTAGTGGATGTCGTCGTGGTACTGCCGCATCCAGTGGTACTCGGGGTGTCCGGCGAGGATCTCGTGGATCCGCTCGACGCGCCGCTTCTGGTCGAGCTTCAGATCGCTGCACGGTTCCATCTGCTCCAGCGTCGCCCCGAGCACGGCGAGCTGGGTGCGCAGCGTGTGGTCCACCGTCGTCGAGCCGACGATGTGACAGCGCATGCCGTGCCGGTGGCAGGCCAGCGCGAGGGCGTACGCGTAGATGCCGCTGGAGCTGTCGAGCAGGGTGTCCCCGCGGCGGACGGCTCCGGTGTCGAGCAGGTGGCGCACCGCCGCGAGGGCGGAGACCACCTTCATCGTCTCAAAGCGCAGGCAGACGAGCCGGTCGTCGAGGCGTATCAGGTCCGGCCGGCCGATCGCCTCCGCGATGTGCTGGTCCATCCAGGATCTCCTTGGTGGTGGTGAAGGTCGTGAAGGTCCGGGTGGCGGGGATGCCGTGGGAGTCCAGGGCCCGCAGGCAGCTGCGGACGCGGTGCCGCATGCCCGGCGCGACCGGGTCGAACAGCACGCCCGCCACGGCGCCGCTGTGCGCGATCTGAACACCCGCAGCCCCGACCCGGCGGGCGATGCCGGTCAGCGCGTCGAACTCCGGGTGGCCGAGCACCTGCTGGCCGCGCCGCGCGCTGGCGGTGGCGACCTGGCCGAGCAGCTGGACGTCGCCGGTGGCCAGCGCCCGGCGCAGCCGCGTACGCAGCCGCTCGCAGGCCCGTACGTCGCCGGCGTCGGCCTCGGCGGGCTCGCACACGGGCAGGGCCAGGGTGTCCACCGGCGCGCCCCCGCCGAGGGCGCAGCCCACCACGACCAGCGGCGGCAGGACGGGGCCGAGGACCTCCAGGACCCGGCCCTCCCGCTGGGCGAACAGCACCGGGCGGCCGTCCAGCATCAGCGGATCGCAGGCCGACTCCGCGCGCACGGCCAGCCGGGCGACCGTGTCGGGGGCCGGACGCATCCTGTACGAGTCGGCGACCGCGCGCACGGCGGCGATCACGTCGCTGGTGGAGCTGCCCATGCCCAGGCCCACCGGTATGTCACCGGTGAGCCGCAACTCCCCGCCGCAGGGCGGCTGACCGGCCCGCTCCGCGCACTCCGCCACCGCGAGGGCCGCGGCCCGCGCCGCCTTCGTGCGGTCGGCGGGTACGACGGTGAGCGCCTCGGGCGCCGTGCCGGGCCGGCGGACGAACTCGGCGCTGCTGCCGGGGCCGGCCATGGGGAGGGTGACGAGGCCCGCGCACCGGCGCCCGTCGCCGTCGAGGAAGACGCCCTGGAGGATCTCGCCGTGGTGGCAGGACGCGTACCCGGTGCCGGTGGGGAGGTCACCGGCACCGGGTCCCGCCGGGTGGGCGGCGGGAATCACGCGCCGCCCACCGCCCGGTAGCGGTACAGGCCCGTCTCCTCGGCGCTGAACTGGGAGAAGGGGAACGGCTCCGCGGACAGGGCGGTCACACCCGAGCCGAGGAACGCGCGGGCGACGGCGCTGCCGGTCTGCGCGTAGACGATCAGCGGGATGCCCCGGGACCGGCAGCGCTCCAGGACGGTGTCGAACGAACCGTTGCTCAACGTCATTCCGGTGGCCACCACGGCATCGGCGCGGTCCAGCACCTCGTGCATGTCGTCGGTGACGGGGTCGCCCCACTGGGTGGCCTTGAGGTTGAGGTCGCAGGGCAGGGGCTCGCCGCCGCGCTCGCGTATCGCCGCGATCAACGGGTTGACGACGCCGATGAGGCCGACCTTCGCACCCTCCTCGATGTCCAGCAGGCCGGCGACGGCCGCGTCGCGGGCCTTCGCGCGGACCTCCGGGGTACCGGCGGGGAGGGTGACGGCTTCGGCGTCGCCCTCCTCGGCGGCCAGGCGGTGGGGCCGGGTCTCGGAGAGGTAGGCGTCGAGGGCGGCGATCCGCAGCGGGCGCGGGGCCTCGCGCAGCAGGACGTCGAGCGGGGTGCCGGAGGAGTCGCGGCAGATCGACGGGTCGATCTCGCCGGCCTCGAAGGCACAGCCGCCGAAGGAGCCGCCGAGGCGGACCAGGACGTACTGGTTGAGGTAGGTGGTGTCGCCGCCGGCCAGGCGGGTGCCGTGGTGGATCCAGAACACGCTGGTCGCGACGAGTCCGGAGGGGAGCGGGCCGTGTTCGCCCGCGAGGACGGCCTCTACGAGCGCGTCGACGGTCGGCGTGGTGGAAGGGGCGGGGGACGTCCGGTTCATGGGATTCCTATTCACAGGGATTTCACGGGATTCACAGAGAGGGTTGGGGCGTTGTGGCCGCGGTCGGCGTGCCGAGCGGCCCGCGGTACGTGACCACGGGGTGCCCCAGAGTGTCGGTGGTGAGCTCGGCGTCCACCTCGAAGACCTCGGCGAGCCGCTCGGCGGTCAGGACCGCGGCGGGGGTGCCGGAGGCGATCAGGCGGCCGTGGTGCAGGAGCAGCAGCCGGTCGCAGTACCGGGCGGCGAGCGACAGGTCGTGCAGTGCGACCAGGACCGTCTGACCGGTACCGGTCAGCAGCTCCATCAGTTCCAGCTGGTGCTTGACGTCGAGGTGGTTGGTGGGCTCGTCGAGCAGGAGCCCGTACGGCTGCTGGGCCAGCGCGCGGGCGATGTGGGCGCGCTGCCGCTCGCCTCCCGACAGGGCCTTCCAGGAGCGGCCGGCGAGCGCGGTGAGTCCGACGCGCTCCAGCGCGGCGGCGACCACCGCCCGGTCGCCGGCTCCCGGTCCGCGCCAGCGGTCCCGGAACGGGGTCCGCCCCAGGCCCACGACGTCGGCGACCCGCAGATCGCTGTCCGCGCCCGAGTCCTGTTCGACGAAGGCGACATGGCGGGCGATCCGGCGCGCGCTCCAGTCCCGTACGGACTCGCCGTCGTAGCGGACCGTGCCCGCGTCGGGGGCCCGCAGGCCGGCCAGGCAGCGCAGCAGCGAGGACTTGCCCGAGCCGTTGGGGCCGAGCAGCCCGACCGTCTCGCCGGGGGCGATGTCGGCGCTGACATCGCGTACGACCGGCGTGCCCGCCACCGACCAGCTCAGCTCTTCGGCGCTGATCCTCACAGCTCACCCCTCTTGCGCAGGACGAGGAGGAAGAGCGGCACGCCGAGCAGCGCGGTGATCACGCCCACGGGAACCTCGCGGGGCGCGAAGGCGATCCGCGCCAGCGCGTCCGTCCACACCAGGAACACCGCACCGGCCAGCGCCGTGTACGGCAGGAGAACCCGGTGCAGCGGCCCGACGAGGAACCGCACCCCGTGAGGGACGATCAGCCCGACGAATCCGATGGCGCCGACGGTGGCCACTGCCACCGCGGTCAGCGCGGCCGTGACCACGAGCAGCAGTGTCCGCGTGCGCCGTACGCCGATCCCGAGGGAGGCGGCGGTATCGGTGCCGAACGCGAGCCCGTCGAGGGCGTTCGAGCAGAGCCACGCCGCCACCAGCCCCAGTGGGGTGACGATCGCGCAGACCACGACGGTGTTCCAGCGCGCCGGCGCCATCGAGCCCAGCAGCCAGTGGGTGACGGCGCGCGTGGTGTCCGCGTCCGCCGAGGCCATCAGGACGAGCGAGGTCAGCGCGGTGAAGAGCTGGCCGACGACCACGCCGGTGAGGACGATGCGGACCGAGTCCAGCCCTTTGCGCCGCAGCAGCAACAGGAGCAGCCCGAAGGAGAGCAGCGCGCCGGCGAGCGCGCCGCCGGTGACCCCGAGCGCGCTCGCGCCCAGCCCGCTCAAAGGCAGGACGATCACGGCGACGGCTCCCGCCGACGCGCCCGAGGAGACGCCGAGCAGGTAGGGGTCGGCGAGCGCGTTGCGGGTGACGGCCTGGAGCACCGCGCCGCACACGGCGAGCGAGGCGCCCACGAGGGCCGCCATCAGCACGCGCGGCAGCCGCAGGTCCCAGATGAGGGAGTCCACCAGCGGGGGCAACGGCTCCATGTCCAGGCCGAGACGGGGGCCGAGGACGCGGGCGAGGTCGGTCCAGCCGACGTCGGCGGTGCCGGTGCGTACGGCCGCCGCGACCGAGCCCGCCAGGGCGAGCGCGGCGAGGAGGAAGAGGACCGCCCGGGCCGCGGTGGACCGGCCGCTCGGCCCGCCCGGTCCGGGTGGCAGGGTCCGCGTGGTGACGGAGCCCTCCGTCACCACCCGCCCGCGGGCCGCCGGAAGCAGGAGATCCACCGACCCCGCCCGGGCTACCGGGTCAGCGGACATACCCGAGGTCCTTCATGCCCTTGGCCAGCAGCTCCAGGGCGTGCACCGAGCGCACGGACGGGTCCAGCTCGATTCCCGGCACCTCGAGGATCTTGTCGTCGCGGACCGCCGCGAGCTTGGAGATCACCGGGTGCTCGGCCATCGCGGCACGCTTCTCGGTGGCGCTGTCGCCGGGCCGTCCGCGCTCGGACAGGTCGCCGATCACGATGAAGTCGGGGTCGCGCTTGGCGACTTCCTCCCAGGAGACCTCCGGCCAGTCCTCGTTCACGTCGTCGAAGGCGTTCTTCGCGCCGACGATCCGGCTCATCTCGCTGGGCAGGCCGCTCTTGCCCGCCACGTACGGCATGCCGTTGAAGACGGAGTAGAGGTACACCACGGTGGGCCGGTCCTCGCCCTGGGGAACCTTGGAGGCGTTCTCCCCGGCCTTGGCGACCGCTGCGCGCTGGTCGGCGGCCAGCTTGCCGGCCCGCTCCCCGGCGCCGAAGACCTTGCCCAGGTTCTCGTAGTCGGAGAAGAGCAGCTCGAAGGAGGTCTTGCCGGCCGGGTTCTGCTGCGGGCAGTCCACGGCGCTGACGAAAGTGGGGACCTTGAGGCCGGCCAGCTCCTCGCGGGTGCCGGCGCGGTCCTTGGTGTAGAGGTCCGAGGACCCGGCGACGACGAAGTCGGGGGTGGCGGCGCGCAGCTGCTCGCCGGTGGCGATCTTCGGAGCGATGACCGGGACCTTGGCGTACGCGGCTTGGTACTGCGCGGGGATCTTCGTCTTGAGATTGGCCGTTCCCGCCATCCGGTCCTGGAGCCCGAGCGCGAGCAGGGTCTCGGTCGAGGTCTGGTCCAGGGCGACGGCCCGCTTCGGAGGCTTGGCGACGGACACCTGGCGGCCGCAGCTGGTGACGGAGGCCGCGTCGGCGGAGGCCCGGGTGCCGGGCTTGGCGTCCGTCCGGGATCCGTCGCCGGCTGCCGTGGAGCAGCCGGCGGTGGCGAGGGCGATGGCCAGGGCGATACCGAGGCGGGCGGGGTGGCGCATGGGTTCTCCGGTCTGGGAGGGGAGGGAGGGGCAGACGTGGGCGTTGTCGTGTCCCGGGCAGGAGTGCCGCGTTCGAAGGGTACTGTAATGGTATTCATTTTCATTAACGAAACCGGGTGCGGTTCGCCGAGCCGTCACCCCCGCCCCTCAAGGAGCCACCACACCGTGCCGACCACACCCGCGCCGACAGCGGCCAAGACCGATGGCCCGCCCCCGCGTTCGGTCCTCCGCGACACCGCGTTCCTGCGTCTGTGGGCGGGCACCACCGCCTCCGGCCTCGCGACCTGGGCCCTGCCGTTCGTCCTCGGCCTGGCCGTGCTCCACCGCGACTTCGGCGCCGCCGGCCTCGGCCTGGTCCTCGCCGCACGCACCGCCGGCTTCCTCGCCGCCGTCGCCGTCGGCGGCGTGCTGGCCGACCGGCACTCCCGCCGTGCGGTCGTCCTCTGGTCGGCCCTCGCGGCGGCGGTCGCCGCGCCCCTCCTCGCCGCCGGCCTCGGCCGCTCGCTCGTGCTGATGACGGCCGCCGCCGCCCTCGCGGGCGCCGGACAGGGTGCCTGCCGCCCGGCGTTCCAGGCGCTCACCGCCGAGACCGTCGCCCCCGAGAACCGCCAGCAGGCCAACGCCGCCATGACCATGGCGGTACGCAGCTCCACGCTCACCGGACCCGCCCTGACCGCGCTGCTCGCGGCCTTCCTCGACGTCTCGACGCTGCTGCTCGGCATCGGCCTGCTCTGGCTGGTGGCCGCGCTGGTCCCGGGCAAGGGGGCCGCTGTGGCGAACCCCGCCGCGGAGCCCGCCCCGCGCGCCGGCTTCCGCGCCGAGTTCGTGGAGGGGATACGGGAGGCGCGCCGCCACCCCTGGTTCCTCGCCGGACTCGCCGCCCTCGTCGCCGTCATCGCCCTCGGCTACTCCGCCACCAGCGTCGCCCTGCCCCTGATCAGCCGGGACCGCTACGACACCGAGTGGGTGCTGGCCGCGGCCATGACCGCGTACACCGTGGGCGCGCTCTGCGGGGCCCTGGTCATCGCCCGCTGGCGGCCGCGTTCCCAGGGCTGGGCCGCCTTCGCGGGGCTGGCCGCGTACGGCGTCGCGCCGCTGAGCCTGATGCTGCCCGTGCACCCGGTCGTGGTCGTCGCCGCGTACGCCGTCGCCGGGATCGGCATCGAGCTGTTCAACGTGCCCTGGTTCACGGCCACCCAGCGCGAGGTCGCCCCGGACAAGCTGGCCCGCGTCTCCTCGCTGGACTTCCTGGTGTCCTACGGTCTGGCACCGGCCGGCCTGGCCCTGATCGCCCCCGCCATCGAGGCGTTCGGGGTCACGGCCGTACTCGCCGTGTGCGCCGCCGCCTGCTTCCTCGTACCGGCCGCGGCGGCGCTGGTGCCCACGGCCCGTCACTTCGCGCGCACGGCCCCGGCGGCGAAGGAGTAGCACGGGGCGGCCACGGCACCTCCGCGCCCGGACCGGTCAGGGCACGTCCGCGCCCGGACCGGTCCGCGGTGGCGGAGTGGGCGCCCTCGTCCCGGTGGGAAGCCCTGTCATCGCCGAACCGGGCTCCCGTGGCGAGCGGCGACGAGACTGAGCACGCCGATGACGAGGAGCGGCCGGCCGCCGGCTCGACATCGGATTCCGGGCCGGCCGCCGAGCTCGCGCCACAAGGCGCACAGGTAGTCGATGCGCAACCGGTCCACCCGCTCCTGGACGGCGTGGACTTCGGCGTCCTGCAGGGCCCGGGCGCGCATGACGATCTCAAGGCCCTGACCGGTGGTGTTGTCGTCGAGTACGAGGTCGAGCAGGCGCCGGAGCCGGGTCGGGAAGCAGGGCGCCGCATCAGCGGCGTTCGCGCCACCAGGTCACCGTCGCCTCGATCTGCTCGTCGAGCGGCGTGGCTCGTACGGCGAATTCGGCTTCGTAGGCGCTCGAATCGACCACGAACGGGCGGTCGAACTGGTAGCGGACCTCTTTCAGTTCGCGGAGGAGCGGGGAGAAGAGGGACGCGACGCCCAGAACCGCCGGTGAGAGCCTGCGTACCGCGACCGGGCCCGATCCCGCCCGGGCGGCCAGGCGCGCGGTCATCTCGCGGGTGGAGAGTGCGGGTTCCGTCGGGGCGTGCCAGGCCCTTCCCCAGGCCCGCTCCTCGCCCGCGACCTCGACCAGGGCCCGGGCCACATCGGGCAGATAGGTCCAGCTGTGCGGGGCGTCCGGGTCCCCGAGGACGGAGACCGGCTTGCCCTGCAGCAGGCGGGGCATGACCCGCGCGGCGAGGTGTCCGCCGTCGGTCACGCCGGGGCCGAAGAAGTCCGAGGCCCGTACCTCGACCGCCTTGACGCGGCCCTGCTCGTGCAGCTTCCGGGCCTGCTCCCAGACGGCGGCGCGCGCCTTCCCCTTGGGGCCGGCCGCGGCGAGCGGCAGCTGCTTGGTCAGGGGACCTGCCACCGGGCCGTAGCCGTAGAGGTTGCCCAGCATGACCAGGACGGCCCCGGTGGCCTCGGCCGCCGCGCAGAGCGACGAGGCCAGCGGCGGCCAGTCGCTCGCCCAGCGGTGGTACGGCGGCGCGGCACAGCCGAAGACCGCGCTCGCGCCCTGCGTCGCCCCGGCCAGCCGCTCACCGTCCGCGGCGTCGAGCGCGACGTGCTCGATGCCGGGTTCCGGGCTCCGCCCCGACTTGGTGACGACCCTTACTGCATGGCCCTTTTCGGCCAGCAGCCGGGCGGTGGCCGCCCCGGCGGGCCCGAATCCCACGACTACATAAAGACTCACATGCGCACATTAGCGCGAGTGCGTGCGCCTACCGGTTGGTGAACTCCGGCCCGGCGGGCACGATCCTCGACAGGAGGCCGGCGCGCTCGGCCTCGTCGGCGTCCATGGTGCGGCCGGTCGGGCACGGCTCCATGGCCTTGGTCTTGGCCTTGGCGACGGCGCGGGTCAGCCGTTGCGATCCGCCGATGCCCGGGATGGCACCGAGCCTGATCTCCGGCTGGCCGAAGACGCACGAAGTGCCGGAGGAGAACGCCGACCGCCTTCCCTGCACCGCGGGCCTTGGTCACGAACATATGTAGTTGGACGTCCTGGTAAGTCCGCCCCCGGCCTGATCGCTTCCCGGCCTGATCACTCGTCCGCCACCGGGTACGGCACGAACGTGCTGCTGTTCTCGTCGATCGCCAGGGGCCGCCCGAGCGGGGGCACGGCCCGCTGCGGGCAGTCGAGGCGTTCGCAGATGCGGCAGCCCATGCCGATGGGGGTGGCGGCGGAGGCGTTGCCGAGGTCGAGGCCGTCGGAGTAGACGAGCCGGGCGGCGTGCCGGATCTCGCAGCCGAGGCCGATGGCGAAGGTCTTGCCGGGCTCGCCCCAGCCGCCGCGCTGGCGGGTGACGGTGCGGGCGGTCCACAGGTAGCGCTGCCCGTCCGGCATGGCGGCGATCTGCACGTGGATGCGGCCGGGCGCGGCGAAGGCCTCGTAGACGTTCCACAGCGGGCAGGTGCCGCCCGCGCGGGAGAAGTGGAAGCCGGTCGCGGACTGGCGCTTGGACATGTTGCCGGCGCGGTCGACGCGGACGAACGAGAAGGGCACGCCCCGCAACCGCGGCCGCTGGAGCGTGCTGAGCCGGTGGCAGACGGTCTCGTAGCCGACGCCGAAGTGGTCGGTGAGCCGTTCGACGTCGTAGCGCAGCTCCTCGGCCGTCGCGTGGAACGCGCCGTACGGCAGGACCAGCGCGGCGGCCACGTAGTTGGCGATGCCGATCCGCGCGAGCGACCAGGTGGTGGAGCCCTCGTCGTAGTCCTCCGAGGCGAGCGCGGACAGCTCGTCGGCGAACTCCAGCAGGGCCAGCTGCGTGGCCATCCGGAAGGCCCGCTGGCCGGGGCGCAGCCGGCCGGAGAGGTGCAGCGTCCGGCGCGCCGGGTCGTAGTGGTGCAGGCGGCCGGAGTCCGGAGCGAGCTGCACGGCGTGCCGCTGCGTGAGGCGCGCGGTCAGGGCCGGGAGGACTCCGCCGGGACGGATGCCGAGGCCGGCGGCCAGCTCCTCGGCGGCGACGTCGAGGTCGTGGAGGTAGTTCCGGCGGCGGTAGAAGAACTCCCGGATCTCCTCGTGGGGGGAGCGGGGCGCGGCCGGGCCGGTGCCGCCGCTCCCGCCACGGCCGTCCGCGGCCTCCGCCAGGCGCTCGGTCAGGGCCTGGTTGCGGCGGCCCAGGTCGAGCAGGACGGCGGCGACCGCGGGCAGGCGCGAGGCGAGTTCGGACAGGTCCGACGGGGAGACCCGGGCGCCGGCGATCTCGTCGGCGAGCGCTTCCCGCAGGTCGGCGAGGACACGCGTGGTGCCCGTCTCGGAGAAGAAGGCGGGGTCGACGCCGAACGCCTCGGTCAGGCGCAGCAGGACGGGGACGGTCAGCGGCCGGGAGTCGTGCTCCATCTGGTTCAGGTAGCTCGGGGATATGGCCAGGACGCGGGCGAACTCGGCCTGGCTGAGCCGCCGCTCCTCGCGCAGCCTGCGCAGCCGGGCACCCGCATACGTCTTGCTCACCGTTCGACTCCTGTCCGCGTTCCGATGGGGAATCGAACCTTCGCAGACTTGGCGGAACGCGCGGAGAAGATTCGCAGGACTTGGCAGAGGGCCACGCTTGATGGCACGCAGTGCCACTGCCAGAGTCGTGGTGCGGCCCGGCGGAACAAGCCGGAATCGCGCCGGAATCACCCCGCAGAACCCAAGGCGGAAAGAGCCTTTGCGTGCCCGGCCGCGGCACGGCGGGCCATGACATCACAGGGCAAGCGGCTTCCCTTCGCAGGATTGACAGAACTTCGACGCGATCCAGGACACGGTCCGGGACGCGACACCGGGAGACGACCATGGCGCAGGCACGGACGGCGGCGGAAGCACTGGCGGAGCGGTGGGCGAACGACCCCCGCTGGAAGGGCATCGAGCGCACCTACGGCGCGGAGGACGTCGTCCAGCTGTCCGGCAGCGTCCGCGAGGAGCACACGCTGGCCCGCCGCGGCGCCGAGCGCCTGTGGCGGCAGCTGCACGAGCGCGACTACATCCACGCGCTCGGCGCCCTGACGGGCGGCCAGGCCGTGCAGATGGTGCGGGCCGGGCTGCAGGCGATCTACCTGTCCGGCTGGCAGGTCGCCGCCGACGCCAACCAGGCCGGGCACACCTACCCCGACCAGAGCCTCTACCCCGCCAACTCGGTGCCGCAGGTGGTGCGGCGCATCAACAACGCCCTGCTGCGCGCCGACCAGATCGCCACCGCCGAGGGCACCGACACGGCCGTCGACTGGCTCGCGCCGGTCGTCGCCGACGCCGAGGCCGGCTTCGGCGGCCCGCTGAACGCCTTCGAGCTCACCAAGGCGATGATCGCGGCCGGTGCGGCCGGCATCCACTACGAGGACCAGCTCGCCTCCGAGAAGAAGTGCGGCCACCTCGGCGGCAAGGTCCTCGTCCCCACCGCCCAGCACATCCGCACCCTCAACGCGGCCCGCCTCGCCGCCGACATCGCCGACGTGCCCACTCTGATCGTGGCCCGCACCGACGCCCTCGCCGCCACCCTCCTCACCAGCGACGTCGACGAGTTCGACGCACGGTTCTGCACCGGCGAGCGCACGGCGGAGGGCTTCTACCGGGTCGAGAACGGCATGGCGCCCGTGATCGCCCGCGGCCTGGCCTACGCCCCGTACGCCGACCTCATCTGGGTCGAGACCGGCACCCCGGACCTGGCCCAGGCCCGCGAGTTCGCCGAGGCCCTCCACGCCCGCTTCCCCGGCAAGATGCTGGCCTACAACTGCTCGCCCTCGTTCAACTGGAAGGCGGCCCTGGACGACGACCGGATCGCCAAGTTCCAGCGCGAGCTGGGGGCGATGGGCTACCGCTTCCAGTTCATCACCCTGGCCGGCTTCCACTCCCTCAACCACGGCATGTTCGACCTCGCCCGCGGCTACGCGGAGCACGGCATGACCGCCTACGTCGACCTGCAGGAGCGCGAGTTCGCGGCCCAGGCCGACGGCTTCACCGCGGTCAGGCACCAGCGCGAGGTCGGCACCGGCTACTTCGACCTGGTCTCGACCGCCGTCAACCCCGCCTCCTCCACCACCGCGCTGACCGGCTCCACCGAGGAGGAGCAGTTCCACTAGGAGCACCCGGCCCGCCCCGTGCCGGGCGCTGGCCGGCCCCACCCGGTCCGGCCCCGGGCCGGACCACGGCGTCACGCGCGTGCGCACGCCGGTTCACGTCCAGGCGGGGCGGGACGACCGTCCTCGTCCCGCCCCCACCGCTCCGCCGATGGAGACCCCGCATGCCCACCACCGAACCGACCGCCCGCGTCGAGGTCCTCGGCCCGCCCGGCCACCGCCACGACGAGATCCTCACGCCCGAGGCGCTGGACTTCACCGGCCGCCTCGTCACCGCCTTCGCCGGCCGGCGCACCGAACTGCTCCGGGAGCGCCGCCGCCGCGCCCTGCTCCTCGCCTCCGGCGCGGCCCTCGACTTCCCCCTCGTCACCTCCGCCGTCCGCACCGACCCCGTCCGGCGCGTCGCACCGCCCGCACCGGGCCTGACCGACCGCCGGGTGGAGATCACCGGACCGCCCGAGCGGCGCATGACCGTCAACGCCCTCAACTCCGGCGCTCAGGTGTGGATGGCCGACTTCGAGGACGCCACCTCGCCCACCTGGGACAACGTCGTCACCGGCCAGCTGAACCTGCTCGACGCCGTCGAGCGGCGCATCGACTTCACCACGCCCGAGGGCAAGCGGTACGCGCTCGGCGACCGGCTCGCGACCATCATGGTGCGCCCGCGGGGCTGGCACCTCACCGAGGAGCACCTCACCGTCGGCGGCCGGCCCGCCCCCGCCGCGCTCGTGGACTTCGGCCTGTACTTCTTCCACTGCGCACAGCGGCAGATCGACGCCGGGTACGGGCCCTACTTCTACCTGCCCAAGCTCGAGAACCGCTACGAAGCCCGCCTGTGGAACGACGTGTTCGTCCTCGCCCAGGAACTGCTGGGCATCCCGCGCGGCACGGTCCGCGCGACCGTCCTCATCGAGACGATCACCGCGGCCTTCGAGATGGAGGAGATCCTCCACGAGCTGCGCGAGCACAGCGCCGGGCTCAACGCGGGCCGCTGGGACTACCTCTTCAGCGTCATCAAGAACTTCGCGCACCGCCCCGACTTCGTCCTCCCCGACCGGGCCAAGGTCACCATGACGGCCCCTTTCCTGCGCGCCTACACCGAGCTGCTGGTGCGCACCTGCCACCGGCGCGGCGCCCACGCCATCGGCGGGATGGCCGCGCACGTGCCGGGCCGGGACGAGGAGGCGAACGCGGCGGCACTCGCCAAGGTGCGGCTGGACAAGGAGCGCGAGGCCGAGGACGGCTTCGACGGCTCCTGGGTCGCCCACCCCGGCCTCGTCCCCGTCCGCCGCGACGTCTTCGGCGCGGTCCTGGACGGCCGGCCGCACCAGATCGACCGCACCCGCGACGACGTCGACGTCAGCGCCGCCGACCTGCTCGCCGTCCGCCGCTTCAGCGGCCCGCCGACGGAGGAGGGCGTCCGCGCGAACATCGCCGTCGCCCTGCGGTACTTCGACGCCTGGCTGCGCGGCAGCGGAGCCGTCGCGCTCCACGGGCTGATGGAGGACGCCGCCACCGCCGAGATCGCCCGCTGCCAGATATGGCAGTGGATGCGCCACGGCGCCGTCGACCGCGCCACGGTGCTCGCCCACCTCGACGCGGAGACCGCGGCCCTGGCCGGGGAGCTGCCGCACGCACGCGCCGCGCAGGCCCGCGACGTCTTCGAACGCACCGCCCTGGCCAAGGAACTGCCGGCGTTCTTCACCGCCGACGCCTATAGCCGTCACCTCGTCCGGCACGCCGCCCCTCGGCCGGAGGTGCGGTCGTGAACACATCCCTCCGCCGGATCGGCGTGGTCGGCGGCGGCCGGATGGGCGCCGGCATCGCCGAGGTCTGCGCCCGCGCCGGGCTCGACACCGTGGTCTGCGAGGCGGACGCGACCGCCGCGCACGCCGCACGCGACCGCGTCACCGCGTCCCTCGCCCGCGCCGTCGAGAAGGGCAGGCTGGACCGGGCCTCCGCCGAGGACGCCCTGGACCGCCTCGCCTTCACCGGCAGCCTCGACGAGCTGGCCGACCGCCACCTCGTCATCGAGGCCGTGGTCGAGAACCCGGAGGTGAAGACCGAGGTCTTCGCCGCACTGGACAAGATCGTCGAGGACCCCGGCGCGATCCTCGCCACCAACACCTCCTCCATCCCCGTCATGCGCCTCGGCATGGCGACCCGGCGCGCCGACCGCGTCGTGGGCCTGCACTTCTTCAACCCCGTGCCCGTCCTCCCCCTGGTGGAGGTGGTCGCCTCCCTGCACACCGCGCCGCAGACCGTCACCGCCGTCGAGGACTTCGCCGCCGCCCTGGGCAAGTCGGTCGTGCGCTCGAAGGACCGGGCCGGCTTCGTCGTCAACGCGCTGCTCGTCCCGTACCTCCTCTCGGCCGTCCGCATGGCCGAATCGGGGTTCGCCACCGCCGCCGACGTGGACGCCGCCATGGAACTGGGCTGCGCCCACCCGACGGGCCCGCTCAAGCTCGCCGACCTCATCGGCCTGGACACCGTCGCCTCCATCGCGGAATCCCTCTACGAGGAGTTCAAGGAGCCCCTGTACGCACCGCCTCCGCTGCTGCAGCGGATGGTCCAGGCGGGCCTCCTCGGCCGCAAGACCGGCAGGGGGTTCCACGTGTACGACCGGGGCTGAACGCCTCCCGGATCTGTGAACGGCGCGGCAGCGCGAGGGGGAGTGCCCCTCGGCCCGTCGTCCCCCTCATGCCCGCCGGGCCCGTTGTCAGTGGTCCCGTGCATGATCGCCCCATGACACAGAACACCACCGACACCCTCCACGCGGTCGCCCGTGAACACCTGCCCGCCGACATCGCCGAGCGGTGGATCGGCCTGCTGCGGCCGGGCCTGGGGCTGACCAAGGCAGCGGACGAGGGGACGGACGTGGTCGTCGGCCGGCTCGGCGGGCTGCCGGAGCTCCCCGAGAACGAGGAGTGGCCCGTATGGGAGGGGCACGGTCCGCTCACCTTCATCGCCTCCTTCGACTGCGCCGCGCTCCCCTCCGCGGCCCTCGACATCGCCCTGCCGGAGGACGGCACCCTGTTCTTCTTCTACTTCGACGGGCAGCTGGACGACGGCCGTGCGTGGGTCGCGCCCCACGAGCCCGGCAGCTGGACGGGAGCGCGCGTGCTGTACGTGCCGGCGGGCGTCCCCCTCGTCGAGCGCCGGGCCCCCGCGGGCATCCGGCCTTATGCCGAGGTACGGCTGGCGGCACGCGTGGAGGCAACGGCTCCCTACTCCTGGCACCCCGTGGTCTACCGGGAGTTCGCGCCGATGCCCGACGACCACCCGCTGTGGGACGAGGGCTTCCAGGAGGCCCTGTGGGACGTCCCGGGCGCGGGACACCTCGTCGGAGGCCACGCCGACCCGGTGCAGGACGACGTGGAGTCCGAAGTCGCCCGCGGCGCCCTGGGCAACCCGCCGAACAACGACCCCCGCATCGGCGAGGAGGCGCTGCGCTGGACGCTGCTCGCCCAGATCGACTCGGACGACGACGCCGGGATGATGTGGGGCGACTGCGGTGCCCTGTACTGGCTCATACGCCCCGAGGACCTGGCCGCGCCCGCCGCTTCGACCGCGCCATGTTCACCTGGCAGTGCAGCTGACGTACGGGGCGCGGGTGTTGTGGCGCAGGGCCCCGGCCCCGCGCCACTGACCGGCTACCGGTCGGCCGGTGCCGGGGCGAGCCCGTCCGCGACCAGTCCGGCGAGCACCGCTGCGCCGAGGGCGTGGACGGCGGACTGGGGCCGGACCATGACGGTGAACTCCTTGATCCGCCCGTCGTCGCCGAAGTGCAGCAGGTCGATGCCGTGGATCTCCTTGCTGCCCGCCGTCGCACGGAACAGCAGGACCGCGGACGGAGCGGAGGTGCCGTCGCCGCTGGTCCGCGCGGTGCCCGTGTAGTCGCCTATGTAACGGAAGTCCTCGAAGGTGCGCAGGAGGACCCCGAAGAGACCCAGCACCTGCGACTTGCCTTCGAACGGTGTGAACTTCACCGGGCTGTAGAGGCGGATGTCCTCGGTGAACAGGTCGTCGAGCGCCGCGAGGTCGCGATCGTCGACGGCGGCACGGAAGCGGTCTGCGGTGGTCATGGTCATCCCCTCAAGTGGTAGTCATGAAGATGACTAGTCATCTTCATGACTACCACGCCCGGTGCGTCCGGCGACAGGGGCTGGAGGCGGAGTTCCCGGACGCGGTCGCCGCGCGCGCAACTCTCCGGCGATATACGTTGAGCAAGGTCGGCAATGCCTTCAACACTCGTACGAGTTACCAAAGGTATTGACGTTTACCGTTCACAAAATTATGGTCGCGGGACTCTCGCAGGAGATCAAAACGACGGAGCACAATGACGTACTCTCCCGGCGCCCGGACGCGTCCCGTCCGCCTGTCCGTACTGCTGCTGGCAGGCGCGCTCGTCGCCTCGGCAGCGCCCGCGGCCGCCGCGCCAGCGCCACAGCCCCCCACCGCCGACCGTCCCCCCACCTCCGTCTCCCCGTCCTCCGGCAGTTGCCGGACGGACGACGGCTGGACTCTCGAGACCACCCGCATCGACCCCGGTGACACCCACCACGCCTACGTGGGCAACGGGTACCTGGGCCAGCGCGTCGCGCCCAACGGGTCCGGTTACACCGACAGCAGCGCCAAGACCGGCTGGCCGCTCTTCACTCCGAGCTACGACGGCTCGTTCGTCTCCGGTCTCTATGCGCACAACCAGCAGACCGCCGGGGACCGGCAGGCCGCCGCGGCCCTGCCCACCTGGACCACGCTCAACGTCGCCACCGGCGGCGAACACGGCGATACCTTCAACTCTTCGACGAATCCGGGTCGTATCTCCGGATACCGTCAGAGCCTCCTCCTGCACTGCGGCATCGTCCGGACGGCCCTGACCTGGACCGCCGCCGACGGACGGAAGACCGACCTGGTCTACGAGGTGCTCGCCGACCGCAACGACCCGCACGCGGGCGCCGTACGGCTGAGCATGACGCCGCGCTGGAGCGGCGAGGCCACCGTGACCGACCGGATCGACGGGCGCGGCGCCCGGCGCATCCGGCAGACCGGCGGCGGCGACCGCACCGCGGACCCCGGCCGGGGCAACCATGGCGACCAGAGCGAGCGGAGCGACCGGAACGGCCGGACCATGGACGTCGCCTTCCGCACCGACGGCACGGACACCGACGGCGCGGTCGCCTCCACCCTGCGCGCCGGGCACGGCGTGCGCCCGGCGAAGACCCGGCAGGCGGACGCCGCCGAGGACTTGAGCGCACAGCAGTCCCTCACCTTCCCCGTCCGCAAAGGTCAGGCGTACGAACTCACCAAGTACGTGGGCGTCGACACCGCGCTGACCTCGCGCGCGCCCCGCGACGACGCCACGAACGCCTCGCAGCGCGCCGCCAGGCGCGGATGGGACGGCCTGGCGCGCGCCCACACCGCCGCCTGGGCCCGGCTGTGGCGCTCCGACATCGAGGTGCCCGGCCGGCGCGACCTGCAGGCGTGGGTGCGCTCCGCGCGGTACGGGCTGCTGTCCAGCACCCGCGAGGGCGCCGCCAACAGCATCGCCCCGGCGGGGCTGACCAGCGACAACTACGCGGGCCTGGTGTTCTGGGACGCCGAGACCTGGATGTACCCGGCCCTGCTGGCCACCTCCCCCGAACTGGCCAGGACCGTCGTCGAGTACCGGTACCGGACCCTCCCCGGAGCGCGCGAGAACGCCCGCAAGCTCGGCTACCAGGGGCTCTTCTACCCCTGGAACAGCGGCAGCAAGGGCGACCTGGCCCGGGAGTGCCACAGCGTGGACCCGCCGCACTGCCGCACCCAGATCCACCTCCAGTCCGACATCTCCCTCGCCACTTGGCAGTACTACCTCGCCACCGGTGACACCGCCTGGCTGCGCGAGCGCGGCTGGCCGGTGATGAAGGGCATCGCCGAGTTCTGGGCCGGGAGGGTCCACCGCAACACGGACGGCAGTTACTCCATCAAGGACACCGCCGGCCCCGACGAGTACAGCAACGGCGTCGACGACGCGGTCTTCACCAACGCCGGAGCCGTCACCGCGCTGCGCAACGCCGCGCACGCCGCCCAGCTGCTCGGCGAGCGCGCGCCGGCGGAGTGGAAGACGATCGCCGACCGCATCCGGATCCCCTACGACGCGCAGCGCAAGGTCTTCCAGCAGTACGACGGCTACCGGGGCAGCAAGATCAAGCAGGCCGACACGGTGCTGCTGATGTACCCCCTGGAGTGGCCCATGCCCGAGGGCGCCGCGGCGAGCACCCTCGACTACTACGCCCAGCGGACCGACCCCGACGGCCCCGCCATGACGGACTCGGTCCACGCCATCGCCGCCGCCGGCGCGGGCGAACCGGGCTGCTCGACGTACACCTACCTGCAGCGCTCCATCAGGCCCTTCGTCCGCGGCCCGTTCGCCCAGTTCTCGGAGGCGCGCGGCGCCAAGGCGGGTGCGGAGGACCCGCTGGCCGGCTCGCCCGCGCACGACTTCCTCACCGGCAAGGGCGGCTTCCTGCAGACGTTCACCAACGGGCTGACCGGCATGCGCATGCGCGAGGACCGGCTCCGCCTCGACCCGATGCTGCCCCCGCAGCTCGGCCGCGGCGTCACCCTGCGCGGTCTGCACTGGCAGGGACGCACGTACGACATCGAGCTCGGCGCCCACGACACCACCGTGCGGCTCACCGACGGCGCGCCCATGACCCTCGACACCCCGCAGGGCGAACAGGTCCTCGGCAAGGCCGCCCCGGCCGTCCTCAAGACCCGCCGCCCCGACCTCGTCCCGACCGGCAACCTGGCCCGCTGCACCGCGGTCACCGCCTCCTCCGAGGAGCCCGGCCTGTACGCGGCCGCCGCCGTCGACGGCAACACGGCCACGGCCTGGGTCCCGGACGGGCCGTCCGGCACCCTCACCACCGACCTTGGCAAGCACGTGCGCGTCACCGAGGTCACCCCCGCCTGGAACGGCCCGGCACCGGCCTCGTACGACGTCCAGCTGTCCGCCGACGGGCGGCAGTGGCGGAACGCCGCCGGTGGCGGGGCGGAATCCGCGCGGTACGTACGGGTGGTGGTACGCGGTGACGCCGCCGCCAAGTCCCGTACGGGCATTGCGGAGCTGACGGTCTCATAGGGGCCGCCAGGGGCAGTCCGGCCCCGGGGCTCTCCCGGTCCGCGTGGGCGCGGGCCGGGAGAGCAAGGCGGGCGGGCCGCCCGGCAGCCCGCTCAGCCGACGAGGATCTCCAGCTCCCCGGCCTCGTCGACGCGGGCGGACACGGCGGTCAGGTCGGCGACCGTGACGTCCGCGTCGAGTTCGTCCGGGCGGTGCGTCGTCGTCAGGGCGATGGTCGCCATGCCGGCCGCCCGCCCGGCGGCCAGACCGGCGGGCGCGTCCTCGACGACGATGCACCGGGACGGGTCGACACCGAGCCGCTCGGCCGCCAGGAGGAAGGGCTCCGGGTGGGGCTTGTAGTGGGTGAGGTCGTCGTCCGACGTGACGAGGAACTTGGGGTGGATGCCCACCTGGTTGAGCCGGGTCTCGGCCACGCGCCTGCCGCTGGACGTCACCACGGCCCAGCGGTCCTGGGGCAGCGAGGCCAGCAGTCCGGCAGCCCCGGGCACGGGCACCACACCACCGGCGAGCGCGTCGGCCACCTCCGCATCGGCCAGGCGCCGGAGTCCTTCGGCGACCTGACCGGCGGGCAGGAGAGCTGCGGCGATCTCGGCCGCCGGCCGCCCGTGCACCTCCACGCGCGCCATGGCCTCCTCCAGCGTCATGCCGTACGACTCGACCCAGCTGCTCCAGACGCGCCTGACCGACTGCAGGGAGGAGACCAGCGTTTCATCGCTGTCGAAGAGGAGGGCACTCGCCGAAAATCGCATGGCTGGGAGCGTACATGGCGTGTCCATGCATCCCTCATGGGCGCCCACGCATCCGGTCCGGGCGGGTGGGCCCGCCCCGGAACGCGCGCTCTACGCGCGGGCGTTGCCGGCGGCCGACAGCAGGATCTTCAGGAGCTCGTCGGGGGCTCCCTGCATCACGTTGTGCCCGGAGTCCACGGCGTGCACCCGCCACGCGGGGTCGCGCCGCAGCCGCTCGTACACGGGCGTGAACGGGGAGCTGCCGGGCCAGCCGGTGGCGTACACGTAGTCCTTGCTCCGGAAGCGTTCGAGCCCGCCGTCCAGCTTGATCGCCTGCATCAGGGACGCCAGCGGGTGCGGGGTGGCGCGCGGGTCGAAGAAGGGCAGGGGCGCGCTCGTGTAGCCGTTCCCGCCGACCCCGCCGAGGTACCACTCCCGTTCGTTGTCGGTGACCAGCGACCAGCTGGAGTCCCCGTCCCGCGGCACGACGGCGTCGACGTAGACCAGGCCCGCCACCTTGTCCGGGAGCCGGTCGGCCGCGCCCGTGATGACCATGCCCCCGTAGCTGTGGCCGACCAGGACCACGTCGGTGAGCTGCTCGTCCTCCAAGAGGCCGACGACGTCCTGTATGTGGGTGTCCAGGTTGACCGAGGCGTTGAGCAGGTGCTTGCGGCTGCCGACTCCGGTGAGCGTGAGCGGGTAGGCCTCGTGGCCTTCCCGGCGCAGGCTGCGGGCGAGGGGTTCGAAGGTCCACGCGCCGTGCCAGGCGCCGGGGACGAGTACGAAGGTGGTCATCGCATACTCCTCGGTAGGTCTTCGGGTTCATGATCGCGGAGGGGTGCCCGCGAGGTGGGCCGGGGGCGGGCGGGAGGCCTCCGTCACCCGGCGACGGTCAGGACGATCTTTCCCGTGGTGCGGCCGCTGTCGCCGATCCCGTGTGCCTCGGCGGCCCGTTCGAGGGGCAGCGTCGTGTCGATCAGCGGGCGCAGCCGGCCCGCGCCGGCCAGTGCGGCGATCTCCTGCATGCCCGCCCGGTCGGCCTCCACGATCATGAAGGAGGCACGGAGCCCGAGCGGGGCCGCCTCCCGGGCGAGTGCGGCCTCGGCGGGGGAGGCGAGGGAGACGACGATGCCGCCCGGGCGCAGCGTCCGCAGCGAGCGCGGGCCGTAGTCGCCGCCGATGGTGTCGACGACCACGTCGACACCGGAGACCTCCGCGGCGAACTCGGCCCGCGTGTAGTCGACGAGTTCGTCGGCGCCCAGCTCGCGGAGCAGGTCGTGCTTGGCCGCGCGGGCGGTGCCGATGACGTGCGCGCCGCGGGACTTGGCGATCTGGACGGCGAGGTGGCCGACGCCTCCGGCCGCCGCGTGGACCAGGACGCGCTGCCCGGGGCGGACGCCGGCGACGTCCACGAGCGCCTGCCACGCGGTCAGCCCCGCCAGCGGCAGGGCCGCGGCCTCCACGTGGGAGAGGCCGGCCGGCTTGCGGACCAGGTGCCGGGCGGGCGACGTCACGTACTCCGCGTACGTGCCCGCGGGGAGCGGATGGCGGGGCAGCCCGAACACCTCGTCGCCCGGCCGGAACACGGTCACGCCCGGCCCGGTGGCCTCGACGACCCCCGAGACGTCCCAGCCCAGCCGGACCGGTGCGGCGCCGCCCGCGAGCCCGCCCGTGGCCCGGTGCCAGGAGTCGGTGGGGTTGACCCCGGCGGCGTGCACGCGCACGAGGACCTCGGCGGGACCGGGCTCCGGGCGCTCCGCCTCGACGATCCGGAGGGTCTCCGGGCCGCCGAAGGTCTCCTGGCCGATCGCACGCATGGTCCTCGTCATCACATCTCCCGCCGGGTGGTGGCCGGCCTCTCAGCGTGCCGTCCTCGTGGGAGCAAGATTTCCGCAGGTGGCAGGGGTGCAACGAGTGGCAAGATTGCCATTATCTGAAAGGATGTTGCCATGCACCGTGTCGTCGTCCTGGCGCTGGAAGGGGTCTACCCCTTCGAGCTGAGCATTCCGGTCCGCATCTTCGGTACCGCGACAGGCTCCGCGGGCGAGCCGCTGTACGAGGTCGTCACCTGCAGCGTCGACGGCGGCCCCGTCAGGACGAGCGCGGACTTCGCGATCGCCGTGGAGCACGGCGCCGACGCGCTGCGGACGGCGGACACCGTGGTCATTCCCCCCTTCACCTGCGGCCCCGCGGAGGAGAGGGACTGGTTCCCCGACGAGGTGGCCGCGGCGTTCGCCCTCCTGCCGCCGGGCGCCCGCATCGTGTCGATCTGCACGGCGTCGTACGTCCTCGCGGCCGCGGGCCTGCTCGACGGCCGCCCCGCGACCACCCACTGGAACGAGGCCGACCACTTCCAGCGGGCGTTTCCCCGGGTCAAGGTCGACGCGAACGTGCTCTTCGTCGACGAGGGGCGGGTGCTCACCGCGGCGGGGGTCGCCGCCGGCATCGACGCGTGCCTGCACCTCCTGCGGCAGGACCACGGCAGCGAGATCGCCAACCGGGTCGCGCGGCTGTGCGTCGTCCCGCCGTGGCGCGAAGGAGGACAGGCGCAGTACATCGAACGCCCGGTTCCGGACGCTGCGGACGCCACCACGGCGGCGACCCGCGCGTGGGCCCTCGAACAGCTCGACCGCCCCCTCACCCTGGCCGGACTGGCCGCGCACGCGCGCATGAGCGTCCGCACGTTCTGCCGGCGCTTCCGCGACGAGGTGGGCATGCCGCCGGGACAGTGGCTGCAGCAGCAGCGCCTGCGGCACGCGCGCCGGCTTCTGGAGACCACGGACCTGACGGTGGACCGCGTGGCGGCGGAAGCGGGCTTCGGCACCGCCGCCTCCCTGCGCCAGCACCTGACCGCCGAGACGGGGGTGTCGCCGACGGCCTACCGCCGGACGTTCCGGGCCGGGGCGTCTTCCGGTGGACCGGTGCCTGCCGGCCGGTGAGAGGGGCCGCCCGGCCCCGGTTCAGGGACGGGCCTCGCTGTGGCCGCATACCCAGGCCAGGGTGTCGAGCACCCCGTGGACGTAGTCCCTGGGCACCGTCCGCTGCGTGAAGTCCTCCAGCTGCGCTTGTGCGGCGTCCGCTTCGGCCGTCAGGGCCGCCAGGTCCGGGGCCCCCTCCGAGCGGCCGCCGGTGACGGGTGACACCTGTCCCCGGCCCAGGGCCCAGAGGTACGCGGTCAGGGCGCCGCGCGTGTACTGCGTCTGCCGGCCCGGCCCGGCCGCCTTCCTGTCGAGCCGGCGATGTGCCTGCTGGACCTCGGGGACGGGCCGGACACCGGCCCTCGGCCCTTCGGGATCGATGAGGTGAGAAGTAGTCATATCAGTACGCGTAGCCCGACCGAACGGTTCTACGCCTCGCGTATCGGCGCCCGGCTCCGGGGGTAGTCAGGGAGAGCGCATCCCGGCACTCCGGAGAAGGGAAGCATCATGGCGGACCACAGTGCGGCAGAGGTGCCCGGCGGCTCGAGCGATGCCATGGCCAATCCGGCGGTCGAGCGTGGCACGCTCTCGCTGACGCAGTCGGAGGACGGCGTTCCGACGCTGACGGTGAGCGGAGGGAACGCCATCGCCAAGGGAATCCGCGTGGTGGACGACTCGGGCAAGGTGATCGCGGCCTACGTGGGTTTCTGCGTCGACGACCTCAGCGTGGCCAAGTCGATGCAGAGCGCGGTGTCCGGAGCCGTCGCGCACTCCCTCGACGGCATATCCGAGAGGCAGGCCGCGAAGGCCGAGGCGCCGTCGGGCGTGATCACCGGGCACGCCGGCCCCGACACCCCGGTGAAGCTGACTCCGGACGAGTTCCGCGAGCAGGTCGTGACCACGTTGGCGACCGACCTGATCGACCTCTCCCGCGACCTGCGCCGCTGATCTCCTCTGCGGCGCTGCGGCGGCCGACCGGATGCGGGGTCCTCGCCGGAAGGGCACGATCGGCTCCAGGAGGAGACGCCCATGCCCGACACGGAACCCCTCGCCGCGCTGGACGAGCGCTACAGCAGTGCGCAAGCGACGGCAGCGGACTGGAGCGACGCCGTCACCGCACTGGCCCGGGCGGAGGTGTACTGGCTGACGACCGTACGCCCCGACGGGCGCCCGCACGTCACTCCCCTGATCGGCGTATGGGAGGACGGCGCGCTGCACTTCTGCACCGGCGCGGAGGAACGCAAGGCGAAGAACCTGCGGAGCAACCCGCACGTCGCCCTCACGACCGGCTGCAACACCCTCCGGGAGGGCTGCGACCTGGTCGTCGAGGGGGAGGCCGTGCGGGTGAGCGAGGAGCGGCGGCTGCGGCGGCTCGCCGGCGTGTGGGAGGCGAAGTACGGCACGGAGTGGCACTTCGACGTGGCGAACGGCGTGTTCGTCCACGGCGCCGGCGAGGCCCTGGTCTTCGCGGTGGCCCCCCGCACGGCCTTCGGCTTCGGCAAGGGGGAGCCCTACGGCCAGACCCGCTGGCGGTTCACCGGGAGCGGGTGACCAAGGTCACGGAGGGGTCAGTCCTGCGGGCCCTCGGCCTGGCCGTCGCGCGCCGCGTTCTTCTCCTTGATGCGCACGGCCTCCTTGCGGACCTCGGCCTGGGTGGCGCGCTCGCGCCGCAGCCACTCGGGCTGCTCGTCCTTCAGCGCGTCGATCTGCTCCGTCGTGAGGGGCTCGGTGACCCCGCCGCGGGCCAGGCCGGCGATGGAGACGCCGAGCTTCGCCGCCACCACGGGGCGGGGGTGCGGGCCGTTGCGGCGCAGGTCCTGCAGCCACTGGGGCGGATCGGCCTGCAGTGCGTTGAGCTCGCTGCGCGAGACGACACCCTCCTGGAACTCGGCGGGGGTGGCCTGGAGGTACACACCCAGCTTCTTCGCCGCGGTCGCGGGCTTCATGGTCTGGGCGGTCTTGTGCGACGTCATGCTGTCAAGGGTATCGAGCATGTGAGCTACCTCTGACCACGACCGGTAACCTGGCGGGGTGACAGGCTCGGAAGATTCCCCTTCGTTCCGGCTCGCGTATGTCCCTGGAGTGACACCCACCAAGTGGGTGCGGATCTGGAACGAGCGGCTGCCCGAAGTCCCACTGACGCTCGTGGCGGTGCCCGCCGCCGAAGCGTGCGAGGCGCTGCGGCGCGGCGACGCCGACGCGGGCTTCGTACGGCTGCCGGTGGACCGGCAGGACCTCAGCGCGATCCCCCTCTACACCGAGACGACCGTGGTCGTGATCCCGAAGGATCACGTCGCGGCGGCGGTCGACGAGGTCTCCCCGGCGGATCTGGCCGACGAGATCGTGCTGCATCCCCTCGACGACGTCCTCGGCTGGGAGACGCTGCCCGGGCAGCCCGCGATCGAGCGCCCCGCCACGACGGCGGACGCCGTCGAGCTGGTGGCGGCGGGCGTGGGCGTGCTGGTCGTGCCGCAGTCGCTCGCCCGCCTGCACCACCGCAAGGACCTCACCTACCGGCCGCTCTCGGACGCACCCGAGTCCCGCGTCGCCCTGTCGTGGCCGCAGGAGGCGACCACCGACCTGGTGGAGCACTTCATCGGGATCGTCCGCGGGCGGACGGTCAACAGCTCGCGCGGCCGTCCCCTGCCCCAGGCGGGTCAGCCGCAGGACAAGGACAAGGCCAAGGCCCAGGGCAAGGCACAGCCGAAGCAGAAGCGCCCCGGTACGGGCGGCGCGCAGCGCAAGCCCGCGGCCGGAAAGTCGGGCGGCAAGCCCTCCCGGGGCGGCGCGGCCGGCTCCAAGGGCGGCGCCAAGCGCGGAAAGCCCCGCCGCAGGCCGTGACCCGGGCGGTCTCCTAGGGGAGGTCGGCCGGGGTACGGCCGAGCAGCAGCTGGTCGAAGAGCGCGCCGCCGCCGTTGCTGCGCAGGCTGAGGCTGGTGACCCGCGGCAGCCTCCCGCCGGCCAGCGCCCACAGGTCCAGGCGCACGGTCGTCCACGCGGTGGGCAGCGCCGCGACCCTGTGCTCGACGAGCACCGAGTCGGGGCGCCATGCGGAATCCCCGGCGGACACCACGACCGCGGGGCTCGGCCAGGCGGGCCCGATCCGCAGCCCGATCCCGGTGGTCCGCGGACCGGCGGTCCTCCAGGCGAACCGGGCATAGCGGTACTGGCCCGGCCCGGGGTTCTCCGCGATCTCGAAGTTCCAGTCGGGGACCGCGTGGCCGAACGTGGCGCCCATGAAGAGCGGGTGAGCCTCGCCCGGCCCGTTCAGCCTCAGGCACGTGGCGCCGGAGTACGCGCCGCCCTGCTGGAAGGCGAACGCGGGATTGTGGCCGTGCTGCAGGGCGGCCCGCAGGTCGCCCACCCGTTCGTCGAAGAGGACCGCGCGGGACCGCCGGTTCAGCACGTCCCGGTGCGAGTTGCCCAGCGCCCGGCCGTGGAGGACCAGCTCGCCGAGGCGGAGGTTGCCCGCGGGCCAGGCGCCCCCGCCCGTGGTGACGAACCGGAACCGCGCGGCCTGCAGCGGCCGGCCAAGCACGTGGCTGTGCACCGCTTCGTCGGACAGCAGCAGGGGACCGTCGCGCCACAGCTCGCTCTCGGCTTCCCACCACTGGAGCCGCACGTCGCGCAGCCACGACTCGGGGTGCGCGGGGTCCTCGGCGAAGGTGACGCCGGTGAGCTCCACCTGGGTGCGGAAGGTGTCGACGGTCAGCAGGAACTTGCCGTGCCATCCGCTGTCCACCAGGTTGACCACCGACCAGGGCAGCCACGGCTCGGCGGGCGGGTCCGGCCTGCCGTCGTGGAGGATGCCGGTGGGGTTCTGCGCCGCCAGGCCGACGACCCGCACCGGGTCGGTCAGCTCGGCGCGGATCAGCGCGTGCGTGTCCGCGAGCAGGTTGGGCGTCAGCGGCAGGGGCGGACGCGCCGCGTTGCCCCAGCCGGTCCTGCGCACCACCGGCACCGGGTCCGGTGCGCGCAGCTTCGGGCGGACGTCGGTCTCGGCAGGGGCGAGCCTGCTCTGCCACCGCGGCCGCAGATCGGTCCCGTAGCGGATCACGGTCCCCGACCAGGTGGCCGCCAGCAGGTCGCCGCCGGGCAGCCAGGCCGGTACGGGCAGCGCCTTGAGATCGTGCGCCGCCAGGACGGTGCCGTCGCGGCTCAGCACGGCCAGGGTGCCGAGCTCGCTGCCCACGGCGATGCGCGTCCCGTCCGGTGCGACGCGGGGGCGCCGCAGGAGGTCGTCGCCGGTGTACGTCCACAGCAGGCCCCCGCCGGCGTCGACCGCCTTGAGCTGCCTGCCCGAGGTGACGGCGATGAACGACCCGTCGGCGGAGACGGAGACCTCCTCGGCGGCGACCGGAACCGTACGGACGAGCACCCCGCCGCGGATCACGAACAGGCGGCCGCTCCCGGCGTCCGACGGGATGACGACCGTACGCCGGTCCCCGCTGACCACCCCGCCCCCGAACGCCTCCGACCCGCTGGTGACCTTCATCGACCACAGGGTGGCGCCGTCCGCGGCCGAGAGACCGGTGATCGTGCCCTGGCCGAAGGCGACCAGCGTCGTGGCGTCGACGGCGAGCAGCCGCAGCGGGGCGCGCCGGTCCGCCCACCATTCGTGCGCCCACTTCCGGTTCCCCGCGCCGTCCCACACCGCGAGCCCGAGGTCGCCGGACGTGGCGACCCACGACCCGTCCGGCGCCACCGCGAAGTTGTTCAGCCCCGTGTCGTAGCCCCACTCGCCCCGCGCCCAGTCGGTGGCCCGCTTCGGGAGGCCGAACAGGGCGAAGCGGCGCTGCGGCGCCCCGGCCGCGTCCAGGAGGTAGAGGTGGTAGCCCTCGGCGCTGAGCACGTCGAAGCCCTGCACGGCGAACCCGCCGGCCACGGCCGTGGGGCCGAAGCCGAAGAAGTGCCCGGCCTTCTGCCGCCAGCTCGTCCGGCCGGTGGCGAGGTCGACGCCGTACAGGTTGTGGTCCCAGTTGAACGCGGTGAGCGCGGCGGTCCGGCCGTCGGACGACACCGCGATGTCGCGCACGTGCGGGCCGAAGGACTCCTCGGGCGCGGACGGCAGCGGCCCGTGCACCAGCGGCACGACGGCGTACAGGCGTGCGGGCACGCTGCGCAGGTCGGCGGTGAACTCGCCGCCGAGCGGGGAGACGGTCCTGCCGGTGAGCAGGTCGACGACCTTGTGCAGCAGCGGGACGTCCAGCTTCAGCTTGACCGTCACCGGGATCCGGTGGGACGACAGCAGGCCCACCCGCCAGGCCGGGCCCGGCTCCCAGTCGAGCATGGTGTTGTTGACGGCCCAGACGTAGCGGACGCCCCCGGCGGTCCACTCGCTCAGCAGGACCTCCGGGTTGTCGCACTCGGCGACCGGCGGCACGGCGGCCAGGGCCCGGCGCAGCACGCCGGCGTGGCCGAGGAAGTACCGGCGGAAGCGGTAGTAGGCCGCGTCGTCGTTCTGCGGCGCCTCGTCGTGGCCGACCCGGTCGAAGGAGACGCCGAGGGGCGTGAAGCCGGCGAGCAGATCGGCGCGGCACGTGCCGTCGAAGAAGACCGGCACCCCGGCGCTGCGCAGCGCCGTCTCCAGCGGCGGGTCCAGGGCGACGCGCTGACCGACGACGAGCACCGCGCCGTACCTGCGCAGGGCGTCGGCGCTGCCGTCCTCGGCGAAGACGAACGACGCCGGCCGGTGCGCGTACAGGCAGGCGTTGTAGGCCTCGAAGAGCCCGGCGAAGTAGCCGGTGAACACCTTCCCCTCGTCCACCTCCAGGCGCTGCATCCGGGTGGACACCACGATCGCGACGCGGTTCGCGTTCTCCGCGGCGGCGATCGCCGGCCCGAGCCGGGCGATCATGTCGAACGCGGCCCGCAGGACCGACGTCCTGCCCGCACCCCCGGAGCGGGGGTCCCCGGGCTGCGGTCCCGTCCCTCCGTTGCGCTCGTCGGCGAGGGCGCGGCCCCCGAGGTGCTGGGCGCCCGCGTCCCCGGTCATGCCGGTGCCGTTCGCGCCGCGCATGACCTGCTGCAGCAGGGTCGGCAGGAACATGCCGCCGGTGCCGTCGTCGTTCCACAGCTCGGGGTGGCCCCACACGGGCTTGCCCGGCCTGCGGCAGAAGTCGACCGCGTGCCCGGTGACCTGCGGCGGCTGGATCTGCTCCGCCTGGTGATGCAGGTCGACCTCGTCGGCCGGGCCGAAGATGATCTGCGGCGGGCTGTGGATCGCGCGGTAAGGCGCGGTCATCGCACTGATCCTGCCGGTGGACACCGTGTGCAGCACGGTGCGGAAGTGGGCCGCGGCATCGGCCTTGAGGGCGAAGCTCCGGTCGGTGACGGTGTCGAGCACGGCGGACCACGCCCCCGTGGCCCGCGCCGTCTCCAGCGCCGCCAGGTACGCGGCCCTCTCCGCGGGACTCCGCGCGGCGTCCGCCCCCACCTTGACCACCCACCAGTTCGCCGCCCAGCTCCACCCGCGGAACGCCGCGTAGGGCAGCAGCGCGGCGGTGGTCGCCCTGAGGGCGGCGTCCTTCTGTTCCTGGGTCCGGGGTTCGTGGTTGCGGGGGGTGTCGAACGGCAGCAGGGCGTCGTTGTAGAGCAGGATCGCCTGCTCCTGCATGCCGTACGCGCCGTACCCGGCGATCGTCCGGCGGCTCGGGTCCTCGAACACGGCCTTCTCCGGCGCGACCGCCACCGGGTCGGCGGTCAGCCGCGCGACGGTCTCCGGGTCGGCCGGCAGCGGTACGAAGCGGGCGGCGAAGTCGATGCCGAGGCGGTCGACGAAGAGGTTCAGGCCGAGCGCGCGGGCGCGGGCCAGGTGCGCTGCGGTCGTGTCCGGCACGTCGGCGAACCGCGGAAGGTCGGACAGGGCCTGGTCCAGGACCGCCCGGCGCGGGTCGGCCGGGAAGGAGAACGCGTAGATGTCGCCGTGCTGCACGACGTGGAATGCCGGCTTCTCGGCGAGGCCCGGGCCGATCTCGAGGTACTGCGGCGCGACGGTGAAGCCGGGAAGGCCGGCGTCGAGCACGTACCGGCCGGGCTCCCACGCCCCGGTGGACGCCGCGTCGAACGTCAGCTCCCCCTTGCCGCTGCGCAGCGTGACCTCGCGGGTCGTGACCTCACGGCCTTCGCGCAGGACCTTCAGCCGTACGGTCGCGGGCGGCTGCGCCCCGGCGGCCGTCCGTGCGAGAACGGTGACGGGGACGGCCTCGCCGCGGCCGTAGTAGAAGCGGTTCAGCGGGGTCAGGACCGACAGCGTCCCGCTCGCACCGCCCGCCCCGGGCGCGCGGATCTCGACCACGCCGTCCACGACGTAGTCGCTGTAGCGGCCGCCGACGTCGGGCGACACCCGCAGGTGGTGGAGACCACGGGCTCCGGGCGGCGGCGAGACCGCGCCGCCGGAGACCGGCAGCTCGGTGAACTCCGGGACCCCCAGCGGGCGCAGCCACACCCTGAACCGCGGGTCTCCGGCCCACCTGCCCCGCTCATGGGTGATCGTCAGCGGCACCGGCGTGCCCGCCGTCCACACCTCCGTCGCGTAGCTGACCACGAGCTTCTCGACGTCGGCGGCCACCCGCCGGAGCAGGGCGCCGGTCCGCCGGTCGTACACCTCGAACAGCGTGGCCGGATCGGACCGTCTCAGCAGGATCTCGTCGCCCCGCAGGCGCAGTTCCGTCGCCGCGTACCGGCTGTCCGGCAGCTCCAGGGTGAGCGAACCGGCGGGGGTGCCGTCCAGGCCGAAGATCCTGACCTCGCGCCCGGCGGGGAGCACGTGGAGACGGCCGTCGTCGGCCAGGTCGAACAGCCCGCGGCGGTCGGGCCCGGCGGGACCGACCCGGACGCTCCACAGTGGCGTGCCGTCGAACGCGGACGCCCACACCACCCCCGACGGCCAGAGCGTGTAGAGCCGGGACCGTCCCTCCGCCACCCGCAGGCCCACCGCGCCGCGGTCCGCCGAGGCGCCGAGCCGTTCGAGGCCGTGCACCGCCACCACGCCACGGGGGTTCAGCCGGAGCACCCGCAGTTCGTACTGGTCGATGCCGTAGAAGTCGCCGGACTCGCCCGCCTCGACCGCCGACGGAGCGGCATAGCCTTCCGCGTCGCCGGTGGTGAAGTCGTCGATGTGGCCCAGGGGCGCGAACCCGGCGTCCCAGAAGGCGATGCGGTGCGGGAAGTGAGCCTCCGCGGTGGCGATCACCCCTGCCGCATTGGCCGTGACGGCCAGGACCGCGTATCCGACCCGGCCCGCGCGCGGCGCCGAACCGTCCCGGGCGGTGCGCAGCGCGCGGCCGTTGCCGGGGGAGGCCAGGTAGACGTTCCCGTCCCGGCCGAGTCCCAGCCGTGCCGCTGCCACATCGAACTTCGGGTCGTACCGGGAGATGGTTTGCTCCAGAACCCTCATGATTGGCACCTTCTTTTCCAAAAAGGCCCGATGTGGCGCTCTCAGGCTCCCAGCAGGGGAGCGGCCGGCGCAATGGCCGATGCGGTGGTATGTGACGCGATGGCAGATATGGGGCTGCGGGCATGCGATGTGAATGCGGCAAGGTTCGCCGGACCGTGCACCCCTCTTGTCGCCGGCCCCGGGCGGGTGTTCGCTGGAACGAGGTAACCGCGCGTCGAAGGAGGACAGCCGGCCATGACCCTTCACGAGCCCGCCCCGGCGAACAGTGCCGACTGCACATGCGGACCGGGCTGCTCATGCTCATGCGCGTGCCACGGCGGCGGATGAGGCAGGCCCTCGGGTGCGGATGCAGCGCACCCGGATGACACAGGGGCCGGTCGGCGGGTGCCGGCCGGCCCTCGGCACGAGCCCGTCGATCGGCGGGGCCCACCCGTCCGCACGTACTTCAATTGGTAATGGGATCCATTTTCATATAGCGTCGGTTCCGCACCGACCCGGAGAGGATCCCGAACCCATGGCCGTCCCCAAGCGGAAGATGTCCCGCAGCAACACCCGCCACCGCCGCGCCCAGTGGAAGGCGGCCGCGCCGCACCTCGTGCCGGTCACCGTCGACGGCGTCACCCACCTGGTGCCGCAGCGCCTGGTCAAGGCCTACGAGCGCGGCCTGCTGCACCCCGAAGGCTGACGGGGCATGCGCGGACGACTGCCCGTCACCGTCCTGTCCGGCTTCCTCGGAGCGGGCAAGACCACCCTGCTCAACCACGTGCTGAGCAACCGCGAGGGCCTGCGCGTCGCGGTCATCGTCAACGACATGAGCGAGGTCAACATCGACGCCGCGCTCGTGCGCGGCGGCGAGGCCGCCCTGTCGCGGACCGAGGAGCGCCTGGTCGAGATGACCAACGGGTGCATCTGCTGCACCCTGCGCGACGACCTGCTGGAGGAGGTCGACCGCCTCGCCCGCGAGGACCGGTTCGACCATCTCCTGATCGAGTCCAGCGGCATCTCCGAACCGATGCCCGTGGCGGCGACCTTCGCCTTCCCCCGTGACGACGGCGCCACCCTCGGCGACCTGGCGCGCCTCGACACCATGGTGACGGTCGTCGACGCCGCCAACTTCCTTCCGGAACTGGAAGGAGGGGACGGGCTCGCCGAGCGCGGGCTCGACCAGTACGAGGACGACGAGCGCACCGTCAGCGACCTGCTGATGGACCAGATCGAGTTCGCCGACGTCATCGTGCTCAACAAACTCGACCTCGTCGATGCGGAGAGCGCCGAACGGCTGCGGGCCGCCCTCGTCCGGCTCAACCCGCCGGCCCGGATCGTGACCGCCACCCGCGGACGCGTGGCCCTCGGCGACGTCCTCGGGACCGGGCTGTTCGACCTGGAGCGGGCACAGCAGGCCCCGGGCTGGGTCATGGAACTCAACGGCGACCACGTCCCGGAGACCGAGGAGTACGGCATCTCCAGCACGGTCTTCCGCTCCGACGCGCCGTTCCACCCCGGCCGCCTGTGGGAGTTCGTCACCGGAGGCCTCGACAGCGGGGCCTACGGCCGGATCCTGCGGTCCAAGGGCTTCTTCTGGCTGGCCGGCCGCTCCCGGGTGACCGGCCTGTGGTCGCAGGCCGGCTCCGTCGCCCGCTTCGAACCCTCAGGGGCCCGGGACGCGGACAGTGCGCAGGGCCAGGAACTGGTCTTCATCGGCACCGGCCTGCGCGGCGAGGAACTCCGGGCAGCTCTGGCCGGCTGCCTCATGCGGGACGGCGAAAGCCTCCCGGCCGCCGACCCGTTCCCCGCGTGGGACACCTACGGAATCGACGACGCCTGCGAGCACGAGCAGGAGCACGAGCGCTCCGCACTCGTACCGCAGGGCTGAGGCCTCCGGGCCGGGCAGTGGTCGCAGCCACGGCACTGCCCGGCCCGGTGCATCCCGCCCCCGCCCCGCTCCGCGTCCGTCTCCCGCGGCCGGTCATGGGATGATCATGCTCATGTGGAACCGCAGGGGCGCGTGCAGGCGCTGTGGAAGGGACGGCCGTTTCCGGCGGCGTACGTGCCCGCCTTGCCGGCGTTCGGACCGGGCCGAGATGGCCGTCGACGCCGCGGACACCGCGATCGAGGTCGGTGCGCTGGGCTGGGTGTGGCGCGGCATACGGACCGTGGTGCGGGCCCTGACCGACTGAGGTCCGGCTGAGGGCGGAAGCGGGGCGTGACCCTCCCGGGCTCCTCGGCGGGCGTCCGCCGGCCGGAACCCCGGCCGCGTCAGGCGCCCCCGGCCCGGCGGATGGTCACGTCGCCGACCGACGTGGTCGCGTACACCTCGGCCGTCTCCACGGACCGTCCGGGTCCGTCGGAGGCCGTCAGGAGGTTGTGCACGTTGCCGAACTTCGTCCGGACGTCGAGGCGCGCGGCCGTGCCGGGGCGGATGCCGATCTCGATCTGGCCGCTCGACGTGGCGAGCACGGTCGAGCCGCGCACGACCTCGCCGACGCGGATGTCCCCGTGGGCGGTCTTGGCCTCCAGGGCCGCGTGCGCCGTGCCGACCGAGACGCTGCCGCTGGCCGACCGCACCCGCAGGTCCCCGGCCGCCTCGCCGACCCGGCTGTCGCCGTTGGAGTTCTTGATCACCGCCGGCCCCGCCAGTTCGCCGGCCCGTACCGCGCCGGTCCCTGTCGTGATCGTGGCCGTGCCGTGCACCCGGTCCGCCGTGACGTCGCCGAGGGAGGTGGTGGCGGTGAGCGGGCCGGTCTCCTGGACCCGGATGTCACCCGCCGACGTCCTGATCCGGCACTCGCCCAGCCGCCCGCTGCAGCGGAAGGCGGTCATCTGCCCCGTGCCCTCGACCGCCGAGTCCGACGGCAGGCCGATCGCCACGTCGACGGATCCGGTCCTGCCGAAGAAGGCGCGCGACCTCGGGCCCTTGACGAGCAGCCGGCCCCCCGCGTATTCGACGCGGGTGTCCTCGGCGGCCTTCGTGTCCGCCGTGCTGCCCGGATCGCTCGGGCGCACCTCGACGACCGTGTCGGTGCGCTCGTCCGCCTGGAGGCGGACATCCCCGACCTGGAGGTCGACGGAGACGGAGATGGGCTGCGGCGTCTCGAAAACAGGCATGGTGTTGTCCCCGCTGGTCGGAAGGGTGGCGATGCTCCGGTACCGGGCTCCGGTACCGGCCCGGTCAGGTCACCCAGCCCGTGTAGTGCTGGCCTCCCCGCGGCGCGCGCCGCTCGGGGCGCCGGGCCTGCTCGTCGAAGTCGAGCATCGCGGACACCGCCCGGACCAGCCAGGCGTTGACCGACAGGCCCTCGCGCCCGGCGGCCTCCTCGATCCGCGCCTTCAGGTGCTCGGGCGGCCGGAAGTTGATGCGGGACGTGGCGCCGTCCTCCCCGCCCGCCGGCACCGGCAGCGGGGTGGGCAGCGAGGGCGCGGCACCGGCGTGCGGGTGCTCGAAGCCGCCCTCGGCCTCGCCGGGGCCGTGGTCGGCGGGGGGCAGGGTGACGACGAAGCTCGGGTCGAGCCCGCGCAGCCGGACCTCGACCGAGCCCGGCGCCAGATCGCTGGTGATCTCGTCGGCGGCGGCGGACAGGGCGTCGAGCAGGACGAGCCGGACGGCGGAGGAGAGCGGCGCGACGAGGCGCTCGGCGACCTCGCGGGTCTCCGCGTCGCCCGCCTCGGCTGCGACCAGGAGTTCCTGGCGCAGATTGTCGACATACCGCATGAGTTCCATGGCGCCATCCTCACACCGCCGTGGCGCCATGTGCAAGCCGCCCGGCCTGCGGCCCGAGCCCGTCCGGAGGCTGATCGAATCGTCCGTGACGCCAGGCCCGTGCCGCCGTGGCGCGGGGCTCCGGGGCCGGCCGTCCTCTATTCGGAACAGGACTCCCGAATTCACATCCGGCTCGAATAACGGATTCCGCGCCGAAAACCGCTGATCGCGGCCGCGAGCGGACCCGTCAACTGGGCACTTTTATGCAGGAGTTCGCGGGTATTGACAGCCAACTCACCCTCGATGATAGTCGGGTACCAGCGAACAAGCGAGCGACTGGGTGAGCCTTGCGATCTGATGCAAGGGCGAGATGAGAAATTCTCCGCAGGTACCCTCCCTCAGCTCCGCTGGGGGTGCTCCCGCACGACGTCCCTTTCCGGTCCCTCATGCAGTCGACGCAGCCGGAGCAGCCGAAAAACAAGGGAATCGCTCAATGACCATAGATTTCGTGCCCACGGTGACCGCGGGCGCCATCACCAGGGAAGCCGTCCAGCAGCTCCTCGAGGAGTACCGGTCGGCATATGACCGCAGCGACCAGGGGTACTTCGACCTGTTCGCCCCCGACGCCACCTTCTTCATTCTGTCGTCGCCCACCCGCATCGACAGCCGTGAGGAATTCCAGCGGGTGTTCACCCTCGCCGCCGGCACGGCCCGGCGCAGCCAGCTGCTCTCGCCCGAGATCCGGATCCTCGGCGACACGGCCCTCGTCAGCCTGCACTGCCGGGTGGCCCTCGGCGAGGAACAGCAGTACCTGCGCGAGACCCTCGTGGTGACCCGCGGGGCGCGCGGCGACCTGCGCATCGCCCACCTGCACGTCTCGCCCCAGGACATGCCGTCCGTACCCGACTCGCCCGAGCGCGCCGTCGAGGAGATCTCCGTCATCGAAGAGCGCACGGCCACCACGGCCAGCACCGTCGGTACCCCCAAGTAGCAGCGGGGAACCGGAGCACCCGACGACCGCCGGGGCTCTCGTGCTCACCGGCGAGGGCCCCGGCGGTTCACGTCCGTCCCGCGCGCGACGGAGACGGACGACGACGGAGACGATGGAGGGGTACGTTGCTGCAGCACGTTTCGTCCTGCACGCCCGAATACGCCCGGCGGCTGCCGCCGAGGACCCGGCCGGTCATTCGCTACCGCCGGGAGGACTTCGGCTGGCTGGCCGCATTCCCGGACGGTTCGGTGGCCATGTACGACGAGGGCGCCGAAGCCCTGCTGCGCGCGGGCGAACCACCCGAACGATGCACGGCCCACCTCGTCGAAAGACTCTCCGTGGAGACGGACTTCCATTTCCGTGCGCCCGCCATGGTGTGGCTGGAGATCACCCGCTCCTGCAATCTCCGCTGCCCGCACTGCTTCGTCGAGGGCGGCCGGGCGCGCAGCTCCGAATTGCCCACCGAGCTCATCATGCGGCTGCTCGACGAATGGGCGGCCATGGGCGTGTTCTCGCTGATCGTGACCGGCGGCGAGCCCACGATGCACCCCGATTTCTGCGAGATCGTGCAGCGCGCGTACGACCTGGGATTCGTCATCGGCATCGCCACGAACGGCACGACGCTCAGCGAACGCATCCTCTCCCGGATACCGCAGGACGACGTCATCATCAGCATGAGCATCGACGGCCTGCACGGACAGGGGAAATACCGCAACGAAGGCGAATTCGCCTACGTCACCCGCCGGCTCGCCGAACTCCGGGACCGCGGATTCAACACCAGCATCATGACCACCACGACCCATGAGAACGTCGACGACCTCCCCGTCATCATCGACTGGGCGAAGGAGAACGACGTCAGCCTGCGCAGCGTGCCGTTCATCCCGATGGGCCGCGGCGCCCTCCACAAGGACCTCGCGAGCTCGATGCACGACGTCGAGCGCACCGCCCGGTTCTGGATCGACGAGGAGGAGTGGGGCCGCGAGAAGGACCGCACCCTCGGCCTGTGCGCGGGCAAGGTGCTCGACTTCCTCTACACCATGGTCTTCGCCACGCGCCGCTGCATGAGCGCGCGCGGCGTCTGCTACGTGAACTCCGCCGGGGACGTCTTCCCGTGCAGCACCTGCGCCGGGAACAAGGTGCTGTGCGGCGGGAACGTCCAGCTCACCCCGTTCGCCGACATCTGGGAGAGCGAGGACTGGCTCATCCGGAAGATCACCTGGGACAACTACCGCGACACCTGCGAAGGCTGCCCCATCAACGACGACAAGTACTTCTGCACCGGGCGCTGCCCGAGCCAGTCCAGCATCCTCAACGGCACCTTCGACGGCTGCGGCACCAGCGACTTCCAGCTGCAGAGCATCCTGCGCAGGGAAGAGCTCTTCCGCGCCCGGATCATGGCCGAGCCGCGCGTCGAACTGCGCCGCGGCGAACGGGCCGGGCCCGGCGCCCGGGACGCCGGCCCCTCGGCCCCGGCTCCGGCTCCGGCCCGCAGCACCGTGCCGGGGGAGCGCTCATGATGAAGGTCGCGCTCGCCACGAGCCCGCACCTCAACCACGGCGGGATGTCCCTGCGGACCCGGCCCGGCGACCCGCCGCCCATGCAGAACTTCGTCCCCGTCGGCCTGCTGTCCCTCAAGGCCGCCGCCGACACGGCCGGAGCGCCCGCCGCGATCGAGGTCGTCGAGACCAATCAGCTGCTGCTCGACGGCGCCGTCCCCAACGACGACGCCCTCTACGACAGCCTCGCCCAGTCCGTACTCGCGGCCGGCGACTCCCTGGTCGGCCTGATGACCGACGCGGACTCGCTCGTCCACACCGTCCTCCTCGGGCAGGCCCTGCGCAGGCGCTCCCCGGACACCCTGATCTGCCTCGGCGGCCCGGCCGTCACCCCCGTCAGCGCCGAGTTCCTCGGCCGCTTCCCCTGGGCCGACTTCATCGTGCGGGGCGAGGGCGAGGCGACCTTCAACGAGCTCCTGGAGACGCTGCACGCCGGCGGGGACCCCTCGGGGATCCGCGGCCTCACCCACCGCAAGGGCGGCGAGGCCGTCGTCAACGCCGAACGGCCGCTGTTCCAGGACCTCGCCGACCTGCCCTGGCCCGCCTACTACGCCTACGACATGTCCAAGGGCGCCCGCCTGTACCTGGACGTCGGCCGCGGCTGCCCCTTCCGCTGCTCCTTCTGCGCCACCGCACCCTTCTGGGAGCGCAAGTTCCGCATGCGTCCCATCGACGACATCATCCGGCAGCTGGAGTACGTCCGCGACGTGTTCGGCCGCACCAGCGTGAACTTCTCGCACGACATCTTCACCTGCGACCGCCCCTGGGCCCACAAGTTCTGCGACGCCCTGATCGCCCGCGACCTCGGCGTCACCTGGGGCTGCAGCACCAGGACCGACCTCATCGACGCCGAGCTCCTCGACAAGATGGGCGCGGCGGGCTGCGAGGAGATCTACTACGGCATCGAGAGCGGCTCGCCGAAGATGCAGCGCTGGATCAAGAAGAACCTCGACCTCGAACGGTCCCTGGAAGTCGTCCGGGCGACGAAGGCCGCGGGCATCCGCCCCGTCACCGGCTTCATCGTCGGCTACCCGACCGAGACCCGCGAGACCATGTCCGAGACCCTCACCCGCTTCTTCCAGTTCCTGGAGGAGGGCCAGGGCCGCAGCCAGCTCTTCACGCTCGTCCCGCTGCACCAGTCGCCCATGTACAAGCAGTACGCGCCCACCCTCAACCGCCCCGCCGAGTACTACGACATCCCCGTCACCGACCGGCTCATGGGACAGGTCCAGCAGTACCGGCGCGAGCACAAGGACCTCTTCTGCACCGACTACCGCTTCGCCTGCCCGGACGTGGGCGACGCACTGATCGACGCGGCCGAGGAGCTCTCGGGCCACGTCGTCGTCCTCGCGTCCCTGTGGCCGCGGCTCCTGCCGTACTACGACTCGCCCATGGACTGGTACGAGCGCTGGGTGGCCTGGATCGAGGAGTACAACGCCGAGCACTCGCCGGGGACCCGCTTCCGCCACCAGAGCGAGGCACGGGACCTGCTGGTCTTCGCCCAGGAGGAGACCGTCCGGCTCGGCATCGAGGACTCGCCGGCCGCGTCCCTCGTGCGCTACGAGATGATGCGGCTGGCCGCGGCCGACCTGCCCGAGCCGCCCCCGCGCCCCGCCGCGCCCAACGTCGGCCCCGAATCCGCCCTCCGCGCCGGGGACTTCCTCAGCGCAGAGTTCCCGCACGACCTGCACCGGATGCTGCGCGGCCCGGCCGGGGCACCCGCCGCCCAGGAGGGTACGGGCGCGAACGGCAGCAGCTACGTGGTCACCCGCAAGAGCGCCCACGACCGGATCGAGACCATCCAGCTGGGCCGCAGCGCCCGCGACCTGCTGGAGCGCGCCGACGGCCGGCGCACCGCGCGGCAGCTCATCGCCGAGGTCTTCCCCGAGGACCCCGGCGACCCGGACACCACGCTCCGCCGCGGCCTGGAGCTGGTCCGCTCGCTGGCCGGGATGGGCCTGCTGCTGGAGGCGCCGGTCAACGGCGACACCGATGCCCGCTGACGCCCCCGCGGGGGAGACCGTCGCCTGCGAAGCGGCCCTCGGCGGCGTGGTGACGGCCGGCCCCCGCGGGACGTCGGCCCGCCTCCTGGCCACCCGCATGGGCCGCCACGACCGGGGCCCGGGCCGCGGCACGCGCATCTTCTCCGGTGACCCGCCCGGCCCCTGGCGCATCGAACTCCCCGATCCGGAGCCGCCGGAGGACCACGGCGAGGTCCTGGCCGCCCTCACCGCCCTCCGCGACCGCTTCGGGGGCCGCGCCGCCCTGCAGTTCTCGCAGGTCTCCTCGGTCCGGGTCGTCGCGGGGACGGCCCACGGCACCGGCGCCCCCCAGGCGCGCCGCGTCTGGTCGCTGACCGGCGACCTGCTCACGCCCGGCGGGCACGAGGTCCCCGTCGGGCGCAGCGGCCGCGGCCCGGCGCTGCCCCGGCTCACCGACCCGGCGTGGTGCGAGTCCGCCGCCCGGCTGCTGGCCGCCGTCGACGCGGCCCGCGACGCGGAGCCGGGGGAGTGCGCGGCGGTGCTCATGCCCCAGCCCGCGGGCGTCCTGCTGCACGAGGCCGCGGGCCACTTCGCCGAGGCTTCCCCCGGCGGCACGCCCGCCCTCGCCCACCGGCTCGGCTGCCGCGTGGCCGGCGAGCTGATCACCCTGGACGACGATCCCCTCGCCGAGGGCGGCCCGGCCCACTACGACACCGACGACGAAGGCGTCGTCCGCCTCGGCCGGCAGCGGATCGTGCACGAGGGCAGGCTCGTACGCCAGTTGCACAGCCTCTCCAGCGCCGCCGCCGAGGCGGCGATGCCCACCGCCAACAGCCGCGCCGCATCGGTGCTGCACCGGCCGCTGCCCCGCATGTCGAACGTCGTCTGCCGGCCCGGTGACGCCGGGACGGACGTGCTCGTCGAGAACGCCGGCCACGGGCTCCTCGTCCACCGGCTCGCGGACGGCATCCGCACCGGCGCCACCCTCGAGGCCCGCCTGGTGCTCGGCGAGCGGATCCGCTCCGGCCGCCGCACGGGCGAGTACGTCCGCGGCCGCCTGCGCGAGCGCGCCGACGTCCTCACCCGCGTCGTGGAGACGGGCGCCCACACCGAGTTCGGCGACAACGCCCTGTGCGGGAAGGACGGCCAGCTGCTGTTCGACGTCGGCATGTGCGCGCCTGCCCTCCGTCTCTCCCGCCTGCGGTGCACGCCGTGACCCCCGCCGTCACCGTCACCCGCAGCCACGACATCGTGCGCCTGGACGCCGGCGCCGGCGAGACGCGCACCCGGCTGGCCATGACCGCCGCCTCCGACGAGCCCGGAACGTGGCGGCTGTCCTCGACCGGGGCGGCCCGCACCGCCGAGGAGCCGGGGCGCCGCGCCCGGGCCGTCCACCGCGCGCTCCGCGACCGCGCCGCACCCGCGCTCGGCGAGGACGGCCTGCTCGTGGAGACCGGCCGCGTCACGACGGACGTCACGTGCGACGGCAGCCGCGTGGCCCTGTCCACGCGTACGTACCTCCTCGTCCGCGACCGTGACCGCGTGCTCCACCTCAAGGACGGGACGGGCCCGCCCCGCTCCCTGCCCTGGGCGGCCGCCGCGGCCCCCGGCGACATCCGCCCGGGCGACCCCGTCGTCCTCGGCCCCGCCGCGCTGCTGGCGCTGACCGCCGCCGCACAGGAGGAGGACGGCACGGCCGGCGGGCCCGGCAGCGGATGCTCCTCCCCCTACCCGCCGCACGACTTCCCCCTCCGCGGGCTCGTCACCGCGACCGGCCGCCGGCACGCCGACCTCTGCCGGGCGTGCGAGCTGCTGGCCGAACCGGACCGCTGGCTGGTGCCGCACGGCACCTTCGGCACCGGCACCCGACCCCCGGCCACACCGGGCGGCCACTTCCCCCGTACGGCCTTCCCCGGGCGCGCCCTCCTCCTCGACTCCCTCACCCCCTGCGGCCGCTCCGCCGACGGCCGCCCCGACTGGCTCGCGGCGTACTGCCTGGTGGACGGCGGGGAGGAGGCCCGGGGGAGCGGACTCCTGCGGGTGAGGGGCGCGCCCGCCGCACTCCTGCGGGAGGCCGGTGCCGCCTGTTCCCCGGCCCGTCCGGCCCTCGCCCGCGACCCGATCGGCCGGGAGTCCTACGCACAGGCCCCCTGCGTGACCACGGCGCTGACGGCCGGCCGGCTGATCGTTCCCGCGCATCCGTAACCCGCGGAGCGCCCGCACCCCCGGCAACCGGAAGAAGCAGAAGACAGAAGAAGGAGGAACAGCCATGTCCCGCACGGCTCCCCACGAAGGCGAACAGCTCAACCTCGACGGCTCCCACGACGTGGCCCTGGCGCCGGTCCGCGGCGCCGACACCCGGCGCGGCCTGCCGGCGTCGTACTTCGAACGCCGCCCGCGCCGCTTCCTGGCCAAGGTCGCCGTCGCCTTCGCCGTGATCGTGGTCTGCTGGACGGCCCTGCTGGAATTCCGCAACCCCGTCACCTGCGCGGCCGCCGTCCTCGTCCTCGGCGTGATGTACGCCTACCTGGTGGAGCTCCAGCACGAGTGCCTCCACGAGCACGCCTTCCACGCCCGGTGGGCGAACCGGACCTGGGGATTCGTCTGCGGGGTGTTCATGTTCAGCTCGTACTCCCACTACAAGTACGAGCACCTCCGGCACCACGCCTTCCTCGGCACCCCCCGCAACCAGGAGTTCTTCAACTACCGCTTCCACGGCCTCGACAGCGTGCACGGCTTCGCCCTCGCCGCGTTCCACCCCGGCCGCTACGCCGACGTCCTGCGCAACCTGGGCCGCGGCGCCGCCCGGCGCCCCATCCCCGGCGTCGAGCGGCCGCGCGCCGGACGGGCCGTCCAGAACGAGTACGCCCTGCTGCTCGTCCTGCTGGCCGGCGCGGTCGCGGCCGGCGTGCTGACCCGCGACTGGTTCGTCGTCCTGGCCTGGTTCGCCCCCGCCCTCCTCGTGAGCGAGGCGGCGCACTTCCTGATCGAGATGCCCGAGCACTTCGGCCTGAACACCCAGACCGACGACAACGTCCTGAGCAACACCCGGACCATCCACGCCTCGCGCTTCGCCCGCTGGCTCACCAACTACAACAACCTGCACACCGCGCACCACTACCACCAGGGCGTCCCCATGGTGAACGTGCCGCAGCTGCACGCCGCCATGCAGGAGAAGATCCTCGTCACCGAAACCTCGTACTGGAGCTTCTACCGCAAGGTCATCAAGGGGGAGATCGCCTACCGGGGCGGCCGCGAGAGCGACGAGAACTGCATGACCCGCTAGCCCGGTCCTCGTCCTCCCGCCGCCCCTCACGGAAGGAATCCCCCTCATGCCCGTGGTCTCCTCGCACAACGAATGGGACCCGCTGGAGGAAGTCGTCGTCGGCAGGGTCGACGGCGCGATGACGTCGTCGTGGGAGGTGCTCGACCGCATCTCCGTACCGCCCGCCGCACAGGAGCACCTCAGCGCCGCCGCCGGCACCCGCATGCCCCGGGACGTGGTGGAGGAGGCGCAGCGCGGCCTGGAGGAGCTCATCGGCATCCTCCACGACGCCCACGTCACCGTGCGCCGCCCCGACCCGCCCGACACCTCCCGCCCGTTCGCCACCCCCGCCTGGGCGGTCGCCAACGGCATCTCCGCCGCGAACCCGCGCGACCTCCTGCTCGTCGTCGGGGACGAGATCATCGAAGTGCCGATGGCCGACCGCAACCGGTACTTCGAGACCTGGCCCTACCGCGGCCTGCTCACCGAGTACTTCGAGCGCGGCGCCCGCTGGACCGCCGCCCCCAAGCCCCGCCTCCTCGACGCGCAGTACCGCCCCGGCTACGAGATCCCGCCCCCGGATCAGGAGATGACGTACCTGGTCACCGAGGCCGAACCGGTTTTCGACGCGGCCGACGTCATGCGCTGCGGACGGGACCTGTTCATGGAGCGCAGCCACGTCACCAACGCCCTCGGCCTGGAGTGGCTGCGCCGGCACCTCGGGCCGGGGTACCGCGTCCACGAGGTCGTCTCGCGCTACCCGAGGGCCATGCACATCGACACCTCCCTGCTGCCCCTGGCCCCCGGAAAGGTCCTGGTCAACCCCGAGTTCATCGACCCGGAAGGGCTCCCTTCCGTCTTCCGGTCCTGGGACGTGCTCATCCCCCCGGAGCCGGTCGTCACGCCGGTCATGCAGCGGGGGCTGATGAGCGCGTGGAGCAGCCTGAACGTGCTCATGCTCGACCCGGACCACGTGGTCGTCGAACGGTCCCAGACACCGCTCCTGAAGGCCTTCGAGCAGTGGGGGTTCGACCCCGTCCCCTGCACGTTCGAGCACTACACGGCCTTCGGCGGCGCCTTCCACTGCGCCACCCTGGACATCCGGCGCACCGGCCCCCTGGAGACGTACTTCTGATGGCCGCCACCCAGCCCGCGGCGCAGCCCTCCGCGGCCGTCCCCTGGCCCGCCCAGCAGTGGTCGCCGGGCACCGGCGCCCGCCCGGCCCTGCCCTCCTCGGCCCTGCCCGGCCCCGTCGCCGAACGGCTGCGCCGGCTCGCGGAGGAGGCAGGGCCGGAGCCGCTGTGCGCGTACGTGCACGACCCGGCCGCGGCGGGCCGCAGGGCGGCGCTGCTGCGCGCCCGCCTCCCGGACTGGGCGGAGGTCTTCTACGCCGTGAAGGCCAACTCCTTCCCGGCCGTGCTCGAAGCGCTCGCCCCCGGAACCGACGGATTCGACGTCTCCTCCGAGGGCGAGGCCGCGGCGGCCCGCGCAGCCTCGGCACGGGCCCTGATCGCCACCGGGCCCGGCAAGACCGACGCCATGCTCACGGCCCTGGCCCGGACGGGCGTGGACTTCGTCAGCGCCGAGAGCACCCTCGAACTCCACCGGATCGCCGCCGCGGCCGACCGGGCCGGCCGCCGCATCCCGGTCGTGCTCCGCGTCAACGCGGCCACCGGACCGCTGCAGGGCGCGCTGCGCATGGACGGCCACGCCACCCAGTTCGGCATCGGCGAGGACGCACTGCCGGAGGCGGCCGCCGTCGCCCGCGCCCTGCCCGGACTCGACCTCGTCGGCTACCACTTCCACGTGGTGTCCAACAACCTCGACGCCGACGCCCACGCCGCCCACGTGCAGGCACGGCTGCGCTGGGCCGTACGGGCCGCCCGCGAGCACGGCTTCGCCCTGCGCGTGCTCGACGCGGGCGGCGGCCTCGGCGTCGCTCCGCGCGGCGGGGCACCCTTCGACCTCGGCAGGTTCGCCGCCCGGCTGCGCGCCGCCCCGCCTCCGCCGGGCGTCCGCGTGGTCCTCGAACCCGGGCGCTGGCTCGTCGCGGACAGCGGCTACTACGCGGCCCAGGTGACGGACGTGAAGGAGGTGGCCGGCAGCCGGTTCGCCGTCCTCGCCGGCGGCATCAACCACTTCATGCTGCCCGCCCTCCTGGAAGTCGCCCTCGACGCCGCCGTCGTGGACGTCGACCGCTGGCCGTACGCGTGCCCCCGCCCCGTCCTGACCGACACCACCGTCGCCCTCGCCGGGCCCCTGTGCACGCCCGAGGACATCCTCGCCCGCGGCATCCGGGTCGGCCGGCTGCGCGCCGGGGACCTCGTGGTCTTCCCCCTGGCGGGCGCCTACGGCTGGGAGTTCGCCCTGCGCGGCTTCCTCGGGCGCCGTCCGCCGGTGCACACGGTGGTGCGCGCGACACCTCAGCGGGTGTCGGCCCGCTCCGGCACCGGCCCGGTCGCAGCGGCGGGCACGGGGCCGTCGCCGGTGGAGGACAGCAGCAGATAGAGGCCCGGCAGCCCGGCGCAGCAGGCCATCGTCACGGCCGCGGCGGTCAGGTTGCCGCCCGCCAGCAGCGGGGCGGCGACCACCGCCCCGAGCGGCGCCGTGCCCGTCATCAGCGTGCGCAGCCCGGCGAACGCCCGCCCGTGCAGCTCCGGCGGGATGCGCCGCATCCGCAGCGACTGCGCCCATACGGTCATGGGCGCACTCAGCAGGCCGACCGCGAAGAACCCGGCGCCGACCACGAGTTCCAGGGGCGCTCCGAGCACGGCGAGGAAGGCGAGCGCGGCCCCCGTCTGGACCAGCCCGATCAGCCGGACCGACGCGGGCCCGAGGCGGCCCCCGCCGGCCACCGCCGCGCCGAGGACCTCCCCGGCCGCCAGGGCCGCCGTCAGCGCGCCCAGGACCGGGGCGCCGCCGTGCAGCTCGTTCTTCGCCAGCCACGGCCCGACGACCAGGATCAGCATCCCGTCGGCGATGTTGAAGAGCATGAAGGCGACCGTCGTGGCAACGATCACCCGGTCGCGCGCGACGCTCCTCAGCGACGCCTTCGGCGCCCGCTTCCCCGCCTGCCGCCCCGCCCGCGAGGGAGGCGACAGCGGCCGGCGCACGGTCGCCACCAGCGCCGCGAAGACCAGATAGGACGCCGCGTCGACGAGCAGCACCTGGGGGGCGCCGATCGCCCCCACCAGGACGCCGGCCGCCGCCGGTCCGACGACGGTCGCCACGCTGAAGCTCAGCGATTCCAGGGCGTTCGCGGTGTCGAGGTCGCGGTCCCCGACGAGCTGCGGGATCGCGGCGGGGAAACCGGCGAGCGGCACCATCTTGAGCAGGCCGTAGACCACCGCCACCAGGAACGGCAGCCACACCGGCACCCCGCCGGCGGCCGCCGCGAGGGGAACCGACGCCACGCACGCCGCCCGGAACACACTGTCCGCGATCAGCAGGGTCCGCTTGTCGAACCGGTCGAGCAGCGGCCCCACGAGCAGGCCGCCCACGACGACCGGCGCCGTGAAGCAGACCCCCAGCAGCCCCAGCCGCCCGGTGCCGCCCTCGTCGAGCACCAGCCACGCCAGCGCGAGGAACGTCATCCCGTCGCCGAGCAGCGACACGGACGCGCCCAGCCACAGCCGCCCGAAGTCCCCCGACCTCAGCACCCGCCAGTACGCGTTCACCGGCTGCCCGCACCCTTCTCGTGATCGAGCAGCCACCGCTTGACCGCGAGGCCGTAGTAATAGCCACCGAGCGAGCCGTCCGAGCGGCGGACGCGGTGACAGGGGACGACCAGCGGCACCAGGTTGTACGCGCACGCGGCGCCCGCGGCCCGCGCCGCACCCGGCCTCCCCGCGGACGCCGCCAGCTCCTGGTAGCTGACCGTCGTACCGGGCCGCACCCGGCGCATCTCCCGCCAGGCCGCCGTCCGGAAGCCGCTGCCGCTCTGCACGACGGGCAGCGCGTCGATCGCCTCGACCTCGCCGCCGAAGTAGGCGGCGAGCGCGGCCGCGTACGGCTCGGGCACCTCCGCCGGCACCGGCTCGCGGTCGCGCCACGGGGCGGGCAGCTCGGCCAGCAGGCCGTTCGGTTCAGCCGTGAACCCCGCGGCGAGGATTCCGTCCCCGACGGTCAGCAGGCTGAAGGGGCCGAGCGGTGTGGGCAGCGTCGAGCTGCGCATGCCGTGAGCTTCCATCGATCTCCTCGAGGCTCCGCCGGAAGTACGAATCGGTGTGCGAAGTCGGCTGCGGGCCGTCCGTGGCCGGTCGCGCCCGCGTGGCGGAGCCGCAGATCGACACCGCCCCGCGCCCCTTACCGGGGCGCCGCCTCCCGCAGGTGCAGTGCCGCGTACGAGCGCCACGGCTGCCAGGCGCGGGCGTGCTCCGCCAGGCGGCCGGTATCGCGGGCCCCGGCCAGGCCGAGGGCCTTCGCGGCGGCCCGCACCTGCGGGTCCTGCGGCGCGAACGCGTCGGGGTCGCCCAGGGCGTGCATCGCGATGCGCTGCACGGCCCACCCGCTCACACCGGGCAGCTCGCGCAGCCGCGCCGCGGTCTCCTCCCGGTCGGCGTCCCGTTCGAGGGACAGCTTCTCCGCGGCCACCGCACCGGCGAGAGCCCGCACGGCGGCCGCCGGTCTCCCGGCGAGGCCGAACGCGGCCGGGTCGGCGTCCGCCAGCGCCTCGGCGGAGGGGAAGAGCCGGCAGGGACGGCCCTCGCCGGCCGCCGTGACCGGCTCGCCGCAGTGCGCGGCCATCCGCGTGCAGACCGCGCGCACCTCCGCCAGGGAGGCGAACTGTTCGAGGACCACCCGCAGCGCCGGTTCGAAGCCGTGCGCGCACCCGGGCATCCGCAGCCCCGGCGCGGCCCGCACCAGCGGGCCGATCCACGGGTCGGGGCGCAGGGCGTCCCCGATCGCCGCGGGGTCGGCGTCGAGGTCGAGCAGGTCGCGGCAGCGCCGTACGGCGGCCGTCACGTCGCGCAGGTCGGCGAGCGTGAGCCGCAGCGTCACGTGCTGCTGCCCGGTCCGGCCGCGTGCGGCCGGTGCGACGGTGAGGTCGAGTTCGGCGGTGCCGCTGCCCCGCGGCAGGCGCAGCGTACGGCGGTAGCGGTTGCCCTCGGTCTCCTCGACGCCGGGCACGGCCCGCTCCCGCAGCCACGCCAGCATGCCCGCGCCGTCGAAGGGCGGCCGGTAGCGCAGGCGCAGCACCAGCGGCCCGGACCGGCCGGGGGCCCGCTCTCCCGCCCGCTGGTCCGCCCGGGCCCCGCAGGCCCTGCGCAGCTCCGTGGGCGAGCAGCCGAAGGCCGCGCGCATCCCGTCGTTGAACTGCCGGACGCTGGAGTAGCCCGCGGCGAGGGCCACTTCCGACAGCAGCAGCGCACTGGACTCGATCAGCAGCCGGGCCACCTGGGTGCGGCGGTTCAGCGCCAGGGCGAGGGGGCCGACCCCGACCTCCGCGACCAGCTGCCGGTGCAGGTGGCGCTCGCTCACCGCCAGCTGCCGGGCCACCCCGGCCACCCCGATCTCGTCGACCGCGCCGCCCGCGATGAGCCGCAGCGCCCGCGCCACCAGGTCGCCGCGCACGTTCCACTCGGGGGAGGAGGGCGCCGCTTCGGGCCGGCACCTGCGGCACGCCCGGAAACCCGCGGCCTCGGCGGCCGCGGCGATCCGGAAGAAGCGCACGTTCTCCGGCTTCGGCGTCCGCGAACCGCACACCGGGCGGCAGTAGACGCCGGTGGTGGTCACCGCGACGTAGAAGGACCCGTCGAACCGCGCGTCGCGGCTGGCCATGGCCCGGTAGTAGCTGTCGAAGTCGAGCACGTGGTCATTGTTCCCACGCCGCGCCCGCCTGTCTGGCGGTCATCGGACATGGTGATGGGGCGGCGCGGAGGCCTTTCCGCAGACTCCTTGGCCGCCGCGGGGCCGCCGCATACGATGTCCCGGCGCGCATGTCCGAAGGTCTTTTTCCCGGCCGTCCGGGCCGGAGCCGGCCGCGGCCGGCGCAAGGTGGGGGCTCGATGACGACCGATCAGCGAAACGGGCGGCACCCGCGGGCCGCGGTGGACCAGGGGGAAGCAGAACGTTTCGTCCGGCAGTTCCACGACGAGTCCGGGCTGGACGACACCGCCCTCCACACCCGGCTGATCGCGATACGCCGGCAGATAGCCGAGACCGGCACCTACCGCCACACCCCCGAAGAGCTCGTCTTCGGCGCCAAGGTCGCCTGGCGCAACTCCGCCCGCTGCATCGGCAGGCTCTACTGGCAGAGCCTGCGCGTCCGCGACCGCCGGCACGTCACGAACGCCGCGGACGTCGCCGCCGAGTGCCTCGCCCACTTACGGACGGCCACCAACGCCGGGCGGATCAGACCGGTCGTCACCGTCTTCCCGCAGGACGACGCCGAGGGCCCGCCCGTCCTCATATGGAACGAGCAGCTCGTGCGCTACGCCGGCTACCTGCGCTTCGAAGGCGGCTACACCGGCGACCCCAGCGGGTTCGGGCTGGCCGAACTGGCGGCCCGGCTGGGCTGGGAGGGCGCCGGCGGCCGCTTCGACGTGCTGCCCCTGATCATCCAGACCAGGGGGAACGCCTTACAGATGTTCGAACTCCCGCCGGACGACGTGCTGGAGGTCCCTCTGAGCCACCCCGCCCTGCCCTGGTTCGCGGAGCTCGGCCTGCGCTGGCACGCCGTCCCCGCCATCTCCCACATGCGGCTGCGCATCGGCGGGATCTCCTACTCCGCCGCCCCCTTCAACGGCTGGTACATGGGCACCGAGATCGGCGTCCGCAACCTCTGCGACACCGACCGGTACGACATCCTGCCGGAGGTCGGCCGCAGGCTCGGCCTGGACACCTCCAGCACCCGCACCCTCTGGCGCGACCAGGCGCTCGTCGAGGTCAACCGCGCGGTCCTGCACTCCTTCGACGCCGCCGGGGTGACCATCGCCGACCACCACACCGAATCCGCCCGCTTCCTGCGCCACCTGGCCAGGGAGGAGCTTGCCGGCCGCAGCTGCCCGGCGGACTGGTCGTGGATCGTCCCGCCCATGTCGGGCGCGCTCACCCCCGTCTTCCACCGCTACTACGACGAGAGCCGGCCCCGCCCCGACTTCCACCTCGACGACGGCGCCCGGCTGCGCGCCCGGGGCGTCCCCGCCCCGCCGTACCGGCGCTGCACCGGCACCGGTCCCGCCTGGTGCGACGCGACGCGGGCCCGCGGCAGCGGCCGGATCAACCCCTGAGCCCGCCCGGCAGCCGCCGCACGACGGGCGGGCCGGACAGGAACGGAGCGGTGTACGGCTCGGTGTCCACCTGCGAGCCGCTCACCAGGAAGGCCCGCAGCCCGCGCCCCGCCGGGTCCGCGCCCCCGCTCGGCCCGCCGTTGCCGTCGTCCGCGTAGCCGAGCATGAGCACCGGGTCCGTCAGTGCGTCCAGCGACAGCACCAGATCGGCCTCGTCGAAGCCCGCCGGATCCGCGAAGTCCTGCGAGGGGACCGCCTCGAAGGCCATGCTCGCCTTGAAGGTGAACAGCCCCGGGCGGGGGATGTGGCCGTAGAGGTTGGGGTCGTCGCCCATCGTGGCCCACGCGTAGCCCTTCTCGCGGGCCACCCGCATCGTCGCGCAGTAGAGGGCGCGCGGGAGGCTCGCCCGCCGCGCCGCCTCGGTGACCGCGGACCAGCGCAGCCTGACCGCGCTCTCGTCCGGGGACTCCAGCGCGAGCGTGCCGCCCTCCAGGGCCTCCCCCCGGTACAGGAACACGGCGAAGTACTTCTCCGGGCCGTGCAGGATGGTCTCCCGGTGCCTGCGGGCGAAGGCCACGCCGTACGGCATCCGCGCCACCCGGTCCTCGTAGAGGTCGAGGAAGAGGTCGAGGCCCTCGGGCGATATCCGGTCCTCGACGACCTCCCGCAGGCCGTCCCGCGCGATCATCCGGCGCGCCTGGTGGATGCGCTGCCGGGACTTGCGGGGAAGGCGCCGCAGGAACTCCTCCTCGCCGGTGCCGAGGGCCGCCCGCCACGTGACGGTCGACGGCTTGCGCACGAAGCCGCGGCGGGACAGTTCGCCGTGGAGCTCCGGCGGGGGGTCGGTCATCCGGACGACGGCCACGGACTTCGGGTCGGCCCGGGTCCAGGGGGCGGCGGCGAGCTCACCGGCGCCGATCATGGCGACCGGAAGACCGAAATCGTCGGTGATCTCCATCGTCCAACTCCCGCAGCCCCGGCGTTCGTTCAGGTATCCGGGGGTCTATCAGCCACCACCGGGCGGGGTCAAGGAACACGGGGCCCGCACGCGGCTTTCAGACCGGGGGAACCAGCGTGGCATAGCGGTCCAGGACCTCCCGGTCGCCCCGCACCGCGAGCCGGCCGGCGGGGAGCCGCCCCCAGAGGAACAGCATCAGCTCCGAAGCCGTACCGGACACTTCGACGTCGCAGGCCTCCTGCTCGCCGGTGCCGGTGCCGGTGCCGGTTCCGTTGCCGGCGCCCGACCGGACGTCGTCCCCGTCGAAGCGCACCGTCCACACCCCGGCGCCGTCCGTCCGCCGGAAGCGGTACCGCTCCCCGGAGCCGGGCGGGGCGGCGGTGCGGGTGCGGCTCCACGGCACCATCACCTCGAACGAGTGGTCCACGGCCTCCACCGCGAGCGCGGCGTCCACCGGCCCGGGCGTCCCCAGGGCGTTCTCCGCGTCCCAGCGGTGCACGGCCGCCTCGATGGTCTGGACCCGCAGCCAGAATCCGGTGGTCTGCTCCCGCGACCACGTCCACGCGGGCTCCTCCGGAGCGCGGCTGCGGAACAGCGCCTCCAGCGCGGCCGCCCCCTCCGCGAACCAGTCGGCCAGGCTCTGCGGCAGCGGCCCGTGGTTGGGCGCGCTCTCCGGCCGCGGCCAGTCCGAGGTGTCCTCGGGGAGCCCGGCGGAGAAGGCGGGGCCGGCGGCGTCCGGCGGGCCCGTGAGCCGGTCCCCGACGATGTGCGCGACGCCCCGGTGCACGCTGCCCAGGTGCACCACCAGGTCCGACACCGACCAGCCGGGGCAGGAGGGCACCGGCGGCGCTCCGCCGGCGGCGGCCGTCCGGCGGGCCGCGGCCTCGAACGCCCGTACCTCACGGTGGAAATGGGGAAGGAGGTCCACGCGCCCATTCTGCCACCGGGACGTCCTCCGCCTGGGATGATCCGTCCGGAGCGAGGGGGAGCGGGACATGACGCGCGCGACGCTGCGGGAACGGCTGCGGTACTGGTTCGACGCCACCATGGACCGCGGGACCCCCGCCCTCATCGGCTGGCTCGCCCTGGCCTCGCTCCTGCTGATCGCCTCGACCACCGTCCTGGTGGTGCTGTGGACCGACGAGGACACCGAGGCCAACGGCGGCTGGGCCGGCGTGGCCTGGATGAGCATGCTGCGCACCCTCGACCCGGGCACGATGGGCGGGGACACCGGGGGACCGGCGTTCCTGGTCCTGATGCTGCTGGTGACCATCGGCGGCATCTTCATCGTCAGCGCGCTCATCGGCGTCCTGACCACCGGCCTGGACATCCGCCTCCAGCAGCTGCGCAAGGGCCGCTCGCGGCTCGTCGAGCGCGGGCACACCATCATCCTGGGCTGGTCGGAACAGGTCTTCACGGTGGTCGCCGAGCTGGTCGAGGCCAACCAGAGCAAGCGCCGCTCGTGCGTGGTGATCCTCGCCGACCGCGACAAGGTCACGATGGAGGACCAGATCCGCACCCGCGTCCCCGCCACGGGCCGCACGCACGTCATCTGCCGCTCCGGCAACCCCCTCAAGCGGGCCGACCTGGAGCTCGTGAGCCCCGACACCGCCCGGTCGGTCATGGTGCTGCCGCCCGGCGGGGACGACAGCGACACCAGCGTCATCAAGGTGCTGCTGTTGCTGAACAACCGCACCTGGCGCGGCTCCCGGCCCCACGTCGTGGCGGCCGTGCAGAACTCGGACAACCTGTCCGTGGCGCGGCTCGCGGCGGGGGAGACCGGCCTGGTCGTCGACGCCGAGGACTTCGCCGTCCGGCTCGTCGTCCAGTCGCACCGGCAGGCGGGGCTCTCCGCGGTCTGCGACGAACTGCTCAGCTTCGTCGGCAACGAGATCTACCTGCGGCCCGAACCGGCGCTGACCGGCACGACCTACGGCGAGGCGCTGCACGCCTACGAGCTCGGCATCCCCATCGGCCTGCGCAGGCCCGGCGGCGAGGTGCTGGTCAACCCCCCGATGGACACCGTGATCCAGGACGGGGACAGCGTGGCCGTCGTCGCCGAGGACGACCTGCTCATCCGTCTCGCCGACACCTGCGCCCCCGTCGTCCGCACGGCCATCTCCTGTCTCCCGGGCCCTGCGCCCGCCCCCGACCGGACCCTGCTCATCGGCTGGAACTCCCGCGCCCCGAAGATCGTCAGCCTGCTGGACCAGTTCGTCCGGCCCGGCTCCGTCCTCGACATCGCCGCACCGCGCTGGCCCGTGGAGGCGCTCGGCACCCCACGGGAGAACCTCACGGTCCGTCACCGGCCCTGCGACCCCATCAGCAGGAGGTCGCTGGAGTCCCTCGGCCCGGGCGGCTACCAGCACGTCATCGTCCTCTCGGACGAGAGCGTCCCGCCCGACCTCGCCGACGACCGCACCCTGGTCACCCTGCTCCACCTGCGCGACATCGAGGTCCGCCTGGGCGACCCGTACTCGATCGTCACGGAGATGAACGACGACGGCAACCGCGAGGTGGCCCAGGTCACCAAGGCCGACGACTTCATCGTCAGCACCAAGCTCGTCTGCCTGCTGCTGACCCAGCTGGCCGAGAACCCCGACCTCCACGACGTGCTCGCCGACCTCTTCGACCCCGCCGGCTCCGAGATCTACCTCAAGCCCGCGCCCCGCTACCTGCGCCCGGGTGCGGAGGCGAACTTCACGACGGTCATCGAGGCGGCCCGGCAGTGCGGGGAGACCGCCATCGGCTACCGGCTCCGCGCGCTGAGCGACCGGCCGCCCTTCTACGGGGTCTTCCTCAACCCGCCCAAGGCCGCCGCCCTCACCCTCGGCGAAGAGGACCACGTGGTCGTGCTCGCCGAGGGATGAGCGCGGGCAGGATGGACGGCATGGAACCTCAGAACCCCTCCGGGGACACGTGTGCGAGCGGCCTTCCGCGGGACCTGTCGCACCTGGAGGTGCTGGAGTCGGAGGCGGTGCACGTCTTCCGTGAGGTGGCGGGGGAGTTCGAGCGGCCGGTGCTGCTGTTCTCCGGCGGCAAGGACTCGATCGTCATGCTGCACCTGGCGCTGAAGG
>NZ_JBHSKJ010000017.1:0-175091 GCF_042657885.1 Streptomyces aureoversilis | reverse complement strand
CCCCCGCGTCCTTCAACCGGAAGTCCGCACCGCAGTCGACGACGAGGACGTCCGGGGCCAGTTCGCGGGCGAGCGCCGCGGACTGACCGTGCGGCAGCGCGAGGAAGACGACGTCGTGCCCGGCGAGGGCCTGCGGGGAGGTTTCCTCGAAGGCCCTTCCGGCCAGCGGGGTGAGATGGGGCTGCACCTCCCCTACGGGCCGGCCGGCGTTGGAGGCGGCCGTCACCGCGCCGATCTCGACGTCGGGGTGCCCCAGCAGCAGCCGCAGCAACTCACCGCCCGCGTATCCACTCGCGCCCGCCACAGCTGTGCGCACCATGTTCCGTCCTTGCGTCGTTCATTGCCAGGGCAGGACGGAGTTGTACAGATGCACACAAATCCGCCTACCGAAGAAAGGCCGGGCCGGCATCGGATTCCGCGCAGCACTCCTACCGCCGTGCAGGGCAAGGCGGTCTCGAGGAGTGCAGGACGACACCCGAAGCGGGACTTAGCTTAGGCTAACCTAACCTGCATCGGGCAAGTGATCCACTTCGTTCGGCGGAAAGATCACATCGGCGGGCTCGCGCGGTGACGGAGACGCGCCTCAGTCGCACCGAGCGGTGGCGCAGAGCTGCCACTGCGAAGGCCACCGCCCGCCGGATATCCCGTCGTCCGGGGCCACTTCGGCGATCTGCCAGTAGCGGTCGCGGTTCCACTCACGGGCCGTCACCTTCAGCCGCCGGTCCGGGAGTTCGGTGACGGTGCTCGGCTGCCCCAGGCCGACGTCCGTCTCGGGCACCTTGCCCATGGCCGCCGCCGGGCGCCAGACGCCTTCGGAACTCGGCTGGGTGCGCGACTCCATGGAGCGGTCCGGCTTGCCGGAGGACGCCATGGCTATGAGCGTGCCGTTCGACCTTTTGAAGAGCGCGAGGAAGCCGTGGTACGGGGACGGCTGGAGACCGAAGTTCTCCGGGGTGGACCACTGCCCGCCCGCCGGCCCCTGCACGGAACGGCAGAAGCCTCCGTGGTCGAGCCAGAACACCTCCAGCCCGCCCGCCGCGTTCTCGACGGCGGTCACGAAGCTCGCCTTGGGGCCGACCGTGCCCGGGCCGACCCGCTCCCAGGCGCCGTAGGGGCCTCCGGGCGCCACCTGCGCGCGGTGCCACACGAACGGCAGGCCCTGGGTGGCGGTGGAGTCGTGGAACACCTGGAACTGATCGACGCGGCCGTCGGCACGGGGAACGGAGACCGGGCTGCCGGAAGCCCCGGTGGCGTTGCCCTGCGCGCCGAGGTCCACGCTGCAGCCGCCCGGCACCGCGGCGGCGGTCCGCGCCACGGGCGCCGCGGGTGCCGCAGGCGCGGCGACCAGAGCTCCCGCGCAGGCGACGGCGAGCGCGACAGCAGCACGAGTGACACTCCGGAAGGCTCTCCCCATGAGCGAACACGTACCCCACGCAGGCCACTTCACACATGCGTTCGCATTCCGCTCACCCGGCACGGGAGCATCACGCCGCGGATGCGCCCCGGGTCCGGCCGGGCTGCGGGCCGGACAGAACCGGCCTCGGCACACCCGGCCGCCCGCCTGCCCGCACCGCCGGGCAGAACGCGACGTCACCGCCGCCGCGGACGGCGGAACCGGCGCCCTGCCGGCCCACCGCACCCGGAGCCGCAGCCGCCCGGCAGGGCCCGATTACAGGCACGAACACCGTCGCGCCCGGACATGACAATGGCACGTGCGTCCGCACGGACTACGAGGAACAGGGGCCGGACGTCGACATGCCGTGCGCCGCGGCGCTCCGCACGCGGCGCGAGGGACGTCATGAAGTCCTGAACGAAGCCTGGGCGCCGGGCCTACCACGCCGCGCCAGGAAGTGGAACCACTACCTCGGCCCCTTGTGCGCCGGAGTGCAACCGTCGGCCGGAACGTGCCTCTCCCACTTCCCCGGCCGCCGCCCACCGGTGGCGGAGATGCACGGCGCGCACCGACGCTGGCCTGTGCGCGCACCTCCGGCCGACACGGAGGCGCGGATTCAGTCCCGGCAGAGGAATGTGCCGGTCCGGGCGGGGGCGCAGCGGGCCCGGCTGCTCGCTCCGCCCCGCGGGCCCGTGCACCGGAACCACAACTCCCGCGCTCCGCAAGAGCCGCTTCGGGCCACCCGCAGATCGGCCCGGCCTCCCCGGCCGGTGCGCCCACTCGGCCGGAAACTGCACTATCCGCCCCGCCACGGCCCGATGAGACTCGACCGGCGTAAGCACCGGGCCCCAACCCGGTTCCCACCCGATCCGATCGAGCCGGGTCACATCCGGTCAGATTCTGATCACGTGAGGAGTGTGTCGATGTACGCAAAGCTCACCGAGCTGGGCAGTCGCCTGCTCGGGAAGTTCGTGCCCGAGATCGATGCCGCGGCGGCCGAGCTCCTGGCCTGCCGTAACTACCCCGCCTGCTGGCAGTGCAGCGGCAAGTGCGGCTACAACGCACCCTGCTGGGCCTGCTGTAACTCCAACGGCTGCCCGACGATCGTCTGTCAGTGCTGACGATCGCGAGCACAGCACCGAGCACAGCAATGAGAACAGCACCGAGAGCAGCAATGGGACCAGCGCTGAGGACGGTGCCGAGAACAGCACTCTCCTGCCGACCGGCTGAACGTCCCGGCCGGCGATGACGAACCGCCCCGACCGGGAACCCCACGACGACAGCCGGAGGAGGAACACCAGGTGGGCTATCTGGCGATCGGAATCCACTGTCTGATCGGCGTGGTCTTCTTCGCCTCGTCCCTCGGCAAGTCAGCGGGGCGAAGGGCGTTCGACCGGTTCGTGGTCTCGGTGGAGGGCATGCGGATCATGCCCTCACGCCGGGCCCGGTCGGTGGCCCGGGCCGTGGTGGCCGCCGAGTGCGCGGTGTGCGTGAGCCTCGCCGTGCCGGTGACGGCCGCCACGGTGGCGGGACTGGTGATCGCAGCGGGGCTGCTGGCGGTCTTCACGGCCGCCATCGCGGTCTCGGTGCGGCGGGGAGTGCGCACGCCCTGCCGGTGTTTCGGCGCCTCGGCGAGCCCGCTGGGAGCGAGACACATCGTGCGCAACCTCGCCCTCACGGCCGCGGCGGTCACCGGCGCGGCGGCCGTCACCGCGCCCGGGACGACCGCCCCGGGCGGCGCCGCCGTGGCGGTGCTCGGCGGCCTGCTCCTGGGCGGGCTGGTCGCCGCGCTCGACGACATCCTCGATCTGTTCCGGCCCGTCGGCGGGGCCCCGGGTCCCGCCCCGCGGCCGGTGGTTCCGGCTGACTACCAACCCGTTCCGAACCCGCCCCGAACCGGATCCCGGCCGGCTCCGAGCCGGCTCCGGACCGACTCCAAGTGATCCCAGAGGAGACGACTTCCATGCCCGTCCTGATCGCGGCGGTGGTCCTGGTGGGACTGCTCTGTACGCTGGACCTGATCCTCACCCTCGGGGTGATCAAGCGGCTGCGGGACCACACCGCGATGCTGTCCAAGATGGCCGACGGCAACGCGCCCGGCAGACCGCCCGTCATCAAGGTCGGCGAAGAGGTGGGCGAGTTCCGGGCCGTCTCCACCGACGGCGAGGTGCTGACCCGCGAGTCGCTCTCGGGCGACACCCTGGTGGCGTTCTTCTCCCCCAGCTGCGGCCCGTGCCACGAGATGCTGCCGAAGTTCGCGGAGTACGCGCGGACGCTGCCCGGTGGCCGGAAGCAGGTGCTGGCCGTGGTGGTCGGCACGCCCGAGCGGGCCAAGGGGCAGGTCGCCGAGCTGAGCCCGGTCGCCCGCGTCGTGGTGCAGGGCAGCGAGCCCGTCATGACCGACGCCTTCCAGGTCATGGGGTTCCCGACGCTGCTCGAGGTCGCCTCGGACGGTGCCGGCAGGCCCGTGATCGCGCGCAACAACGTGAACCTGGATTCCCCCGCCGTAGCCGCATGAACGGGCAGGACCACGGCCGGCGGCAGGCGGCACCCGGCCCGGGCCCTGGGCCGGCTCCCGCACCCGGCCCCGGACCGGGCCCCGTCCCCTCCCCCGGGGCACCGGCCGGCCCGGGCACCGGCCCTGCCGGCGCCGCCGGCCTTCCGCCCGCGCCCTCCGGCGGCCTCCTGGCCACCGCCCGGCGGATCGCCGCGGCCACCGCGCTGGTGGCGAGCGCGGCTCCCGCGGCCCTCGCGTGCTACCTGGTGCTGACGCTGCTGGCCGGCGCCCTCCCCGTGGTCACCGCATGGCTGACCAAGCTGCTGCTCGACGGGCTGGGTTCGGGCGCCTCCCTCGGCACGCTGCTGGGCCTGGGCGCGGGGCTGGCCGCGGCCGGGACCGTCATCGCGGTCGTACCGCAGATCAGCCAGTACCTGCGGCGCGAACTCGACCGCAGGGTCGGACTGCTCGCCGACGACCGGCTGTTCACGGCCGTCGAGGGCTTCGCCGGCCTGGGACGCTTCGAGGACCCGCGCTTCCTGGACCGGCTGCGGCTCGCGCAGAGCTCCGGCGGCGGCATGCCCAACCAGGCCGTGGACGGGGCCGTCGGCATCGCCCGCAGCGCCCTCACCATCGGCGGGTTCCTCGGCTCCCTCTCCTTGCTGAGCCCGTGGATGACCGCCCTGGTGCTGGGCGCCGCGGTGCCCACGCTGGTGTCCGAGGTCGCCATGGCGCGGCGCAAGGCGCGCACGCTGTGGGACGTCGGCCCGGTCGAGCGCCGGCAGATGTTCTACAGCGAGCTGCTGTCGAGCGTCGAAGCGGCCAAGGAGATACGGCTCTTCGGCACCGGCGCGTTCCTGCGGGGGCGGATGCTGGCCGACCGGCGTACGGCCGACGCCGCCAAGCGCGCGGTGGACCGGCGGGAGGCCGTCGTCCAGTCCGGGCTCGGGCTGCTGGCCGCGCTCGTCTCCGGCGGCGGACTGCTGTGGGCGGTGGGCGCCGCGCACGCCGGCACCCTGTCGGCCGGTGACGTCGTCATGTTCGTGGCCGCGGTGGCGGGCATCCAGGGCGCGCTGGCCACCCTGGCGAGCGAAGTGGCCCGCTCGCACCAGGCCTTGCTGATGTTCGACCACTACCTCGGGGTCGTGGGGGCCGGTCCGGACCTGCCCGTGCCCCTGCAGCCGGTCGCACTGCCGCCGCTGACCCGCGGCATCGAGCTGCGCGACGTGTGGTTCCGGTACTCCGAGGAGCACCCGTGGGTGCTGCGCGGGACCTGCCTGCACCTGCGCCGGGGCGAGGTGCTGGCCCTCGTCGGGCTCAACGGCGCGGGCAAGTCCACGCTGGTGAAGCTGCTGTGCCGGTTCTACGATCCCGAGCGCGGCGCGATCCTGTGGGACGGCGTGGACATCCGTACGATCGACGTGGCGGAGCTGCGGCGGCGCATCGGCGCGGTGTTCCAGGACTACATGCACTACGACATGACGGCGGCGGAGAACATCGCCCTCGGCGACCTCGCGGCGCTCGGCGACCGCCCGCGGATCGAGGCGGCCGCGGAGCGCGCCGGCATCCACGCCAAGCTCGCCGGCCTGCCGTACGGGTACGACACGCTGCTGTCTCGGAGGTTCTTCATGGAGTCCGACAAGGACAACCCGGAGACGGGTGTGGTCCTCTCCGGCGGCCAGCGGCAGCGGCTCGCGCTCGCCCGCGCGTTCCTGCGGGACCAGCGCGACCTGATGATCCTCGACGAGCCGTCGGCGGGGCTCGACGCCGAGGCGGAGCACGAGATCCACACCGCGCTGCGGCGGCACCGCGGCGAGCGGACCAGCCTCCTCATCTCCCACCGCCTGGGCGCGGTGCGCGACGCCGACGTCATCGCCGTCCTGGAGGACGGCCGCGTCGTGGAACAGGGCCCGCACGCCGAGCTGATCGGCTCCGGCGGCCGCTACGCACGCCTGTTCGCCCTCCAGGCCGCCGGCTACCGGGCCGAACCCGAATCCGACACCGATGCCAGGAGCGGTGCCGGTAGCGGTTCCGGCACCGACGCCGGAACCGAGCCCGCGTTCACCGGGGAGCCCCGGTGACGGCCGGGCCCGTGCTGCGGAGGCGGCTGCGCGGCGCGGCTGCGGTCGCGGTGGGCGCGGCGCTGGGTGCGGCCGTGTGCCTGGCGCGCGGCCTGGTCGTGGTCACCGTCCGCGGCACGAGCATGGCGCCGGCCTTCCGGGACGGCGACCGCGTCCTGGTCCGGCGCGGCCCGCGGCCGGCCGTGGGCCAGGTCGTGGTGGCCGAGCGGCCGGCGAGCGGCGGCAGGTGGCCCCGCCCGCCGGTGCGCGCCGAGGCGGGCGCGGCCGGTGTGCACGGCCGCGACTGGCTGATCAAACGCGTGGCCGCGCTCCCCGGTGACCTCGTCCCGCCCGACTGCGTCCCCGCCCTGGCCACGGCACCCGAGGAGCGCGTACCGCCCGGCAAGGTGGTCCTGCTCGGCGACAACGGCAGGGTGAGCCTCGATTCGCGGGAGGTCGGCTACTTCCCGCTGGAGCGCGTCCTGGGAACGGTGCTGCGCCGGCGGTGACGGGACGACAACAGGAGGCCGGTCTGCCGTATTTCCCCGGGAGTTGACAGTGTGCGCCGACCGCACGACAGTGCGGAAGAGCGACGGGGGAACGGTATGGCCGAGGACGACGACGGCGCACCGATGCGCTGGGACAGCGAGGCCCGCCGGGGCGCGGGCGGTTGGGTACCGGTGTCCGGGGGTTCCGCTCGGGCCGGAAGCACGGCGAACGGCGGCGGTCCTGCGCCGCCGGGTGCCCGCGGGTCGACCGCGTCACGGAGATTCGTCCTGCTGGCGGCCGTCGGGGCGGTGACCTCGGCGGTGGTCGTCCTGGTCGTGGTCAAGGTCTTCGTCTCGGGCTCGCCGGCCGGCCAGGAGCCGTCGCCCGGCGGTCCGTCGGCCTCGTCGGCGGCGCACAGCGCGACGCGGAGTGCGGCACAGCCCGAGGATCCGCAGGCCTCGTCCCTCTCAGCGGAACCGCCCGTCACGGGGCGGGCCCAGGCAGCGGCCCTGGACGCGCTGCTGACGAAGAGCGCGGCGGACCGCGAGAAGGTCACCGACGCGGTGAACGCCGTCGAATCGTGTGCCTCCGGTGCGGCCGTCGCGGCGGCCGGAGCCGATCTGGACGCGGCGGCGGTCCGGCGTGACGGGCTGGTCGGGGACCTGTCCCGGATCGCCGTGGACGGGATCGAGGGCGGCCGGGCCGCGGCGCAGGAGCTGCGGACGGCCTGGCGGCGCTCGGCGGAGGCCGACCGGGCGTTCGCCCGCTGGGCGCGGGACGCCGCGGGCTGTTCCTCCGGCAGCGTTCCCCACGGCTCCGCGTACGACCGCGGGGTGGCGAGCAGCGGCCTCGCGACGCAGGCCAAGCAGGAGTTCCTGCGGAGGTGGGCGCCGATCGCCGGCCGTTACGGGCTGCCGGTGCGCGACCACACCCGTATCTGACGGCCCGGCAGCCCGCGTCCGTCCGCCCCTTCTCTCCCTCACTGTCCGCCCTGACGGAAGGTTCTTCCGACGATGAGCCAGGATCCCCAGAGCCCCCTCCGCCAGCTCATCGAGGCGCAGGCGGGCAGCCGCCCCGGTGACGCCACCGCCTACCTGCGGGGCGCGGCCCACCTCGACCGTGACTTCCGCGACGCGGTGATCGCGGAGCTCGCCGAGAACCCGTACCGCGTCCCTCCGCCCGCCTACGGGGTGGACCTCGTGGCCGTGCTCAAGGAGTGCTTCGTGGCGCGGCGCCGGGCCACGCTCCGCGGGGCGCTGATGCTCGCCGTTCCGGTGCTGCTGCTTCCGGTCGACGCGGCGGGCGTGTTCCTGTGCGTGGGCCTGGTGCTGGTCGCAGGCGTCTTCCGGCTCGCGGCACGCGCGATGGCGAGTGGCACGGAGCGCGGCGCAGGCACGGCGGGGCGCGCCCGCTCCGGCCCCGTCACCCGTCTGCTGACCGGGCTCGTCGTGCTGGCGGTCGTCGCCTTCCTCGGCGCCCGGCTCCTGAGCGGGATCGGCCCTCTGCTGTCCGAAGTCGTGCGGCCCCATCTCCCGGCCGTACTGTTCGTCTACGCCCTCTGGACGGCGATCGCGGCAGTGGACGCGTACCTCCGGACGTCCCTGCTGCACCTCCTCGCCACCGGCCGGGCACCGGAACACCCCGACGGCCAGGGCTCCACCGCGACCCGCATCGCACAGCTGCGGCGCCAGCAGGCCGACCCCGACGTCATCTACAGCGACTACGCGCCCTTCGTGGGGGCGGGGGTCGAGGTGGACTCCTGGTCCTTCGCGATCGAGCTGATCCCCCGGACCGGCGCGGCCGTGCCCACGCTCCGCCTCCCGCAGCCCGGCGCCGCCCCGGCGGGCCCTGGTGCCGCCCCGGGCGCCGCCGGCTTCACCGTCCCCGCGGTGCACGCGCGCATACGGGCCGAACTCCTGCGGCTCGGCGCGGGCGGGGAGTACCCGGGCGACCGGCTGCACGGCATCCACGTGGACGACTACGTGATGAAGGGCGGTCTGAGACTGGGCCCGGCCGCGGACTGGAGCGGCACGGGGCCCGGCACGGCGTTCGCGCGCATGGCGCCGTTCGCCCGGCGCCAGGCCGCCGAACGGCTGCGGCTCGCGCCCGGCGTGCCGGCTCCCCCGACGTGGTGGCCGGACAGCCTGGACCTGGCCGCCGAGGAACGGCTGCGGCACTACCTGACGACCCGGGTGGGCAGCTGGGAGGACGAGGTCGTCCTCACCGTCTTCAGCCGGGTGCAGCTGCAGGGCGGTCTGCTGTTCCTGGAGTCGCGGGCCTTCCTGCTGCCGCCGATCGCCCGCACGTACCACGGCATCGACAAGGTGATGCCGCCGTCCGACGCCTCGGACTGGCTCTCGCTTGCGGGCGACGCCCTGGTAGCCGCCTTCCGGCTGGCCGGGGAAGCGCCGCGCGACCTCGTCGCCGTTCCGCGGACGGCCGTGCGCACCGCGCGGAACCGGGCCTGGTACGGGCGGATGTGCCGCACCGACCGCGTGGTCGACCACGGGCCCCGGTACTCGGTCCGGGAGCTGGCCGCGGAGCCCGAGTACCAGCAGCTGTTCCAGGAGATGGACGCCCAGCGGTTCCTCAAGAGCATCAAGACCCGCACGCTGACGGCGGTGCGCGGCAGCCTGCGGGACGCGGGGTACCGCACGGACGAGTACGACGCGCGCGCCAACGTCGTCTTCGACCGCTCGGTGCACGTGCACGGGACGGTCTCCGGGAACGTCCAGACGGGCGACGGCGCGAACGCCTCGCACCAGACCGTCACCACACCCCAGCCCCACGTCGGCCCGAGCTCCGGCGGCGCTTCTTCAGGGAGTTGACGCGATGACCTCCACTCAGCGGGACGGGAACGGCGACGCGCCCCGGGACCACACGCGCGGCATCGTCGTCCACGGCACCTTCAGCGGCAACGCGCAGACCGGCGACCGCGCCAGGGCGGAGTACGTCCACCACGCGGCGGGGGCGTCTGGCCGGGATGCGGAGCCGGCCGAGGTACGGGAGCTGCGGCAGGCCGTGGAGGCCCTGCGCGCCCAGCTCGCGTCCCTGTCCGCCGGCAGCACGCCCCTGCCGTCGCCCGCCCTTCAAGCGGCGCGGTCCGCGCTGGACGAGGTGGACGACGCGCTGCCGACGGCCGACGAGCCGGCGCGGGGGCGGATCCAGCGGGCGGTGTACGCGGTGGCCGGTGCCCTGGCCTCGGCGGCGTCGCTGACGGAGGGCGTCAGGGCGCTGCGGGAGGCGGCGGCTCCCTGGTTCTGAGGGCCGGCCCGCCCCATGACCCTCAACGTCAGGTCCAGGGTCAGACATACCCCTCGGGGATGGTCGCACCGATGATCGCGGTCAGTTCGGCGAGGAGCGTCTGCCCGGTCCCGTCACCGCCGTACTCCTTCGGCACGAACACCTCCACGAAGGCGGCGCGGTGGTCGGCTATGCAGCGGACACCGCCGCCGGGCAGCTGCTCCACGAACCACCTGACGCCGCCGGTCTCCCACACGGGGGCGTAACGGTCGAAGCCCTTGGAGCCCACCGTCAGGCCGCGGCGCCGGTCGCGGACGACGATCCGGCGGCGACGAGCAGCGCCGCCGCGACGACGGGCAGACCGCGTGACCCGCGGGTCCAAGGCTGCTGCACCGGGCGCTCCTCCATGCGTACAAGTGCGTACAAGCGAGTACCAATGAGGCTGGATCACACGGAAGTGGAACCAACCGCACCACCCGTGGCGTATTGACTGTCGACCAGGCCGTGCAAGTCACGCCATGCAGGACACAAGGAGAATACGATCTTGAAGAGCATAGGTGCACTGCCCTCCCGCCGCACGGTTCTCACCCTCGGCGCCGGCACCGCGCTGGCCGCCGCCATGTCCACGGGCGGGACGGCCTACGCATCGACGCCCGCCGGGGACCGGATCTCCCGTCAGCTGCGCGCGCTGGAGCGCGAGCACTCCGCCCGCCTCGGGGTGTTCGCCCGCAACACGGTCACCGGCAAGACCGTCGTCCACCGCGCCGACGAGCGCTTCCCCATGTGCTCGACGTTCAAGACGCTCGCCGTCGCGGCGGTCCTGCGGGACCTCGACCACGACGGCACGTTCCTCGCCAAGCGCATCCACTACACCGCCGAGTACGCCAAGGCCTCCGGCTACGACAAGATCACCGGCGAGGCGAAGAACGTCGCCAACGGCATGACCGTCGAGGAACTCTGCGGCGCCGCCATCTCCTACAGCGACAACGCCGCGGCGAACCTCCTGCTCACCGAGCTGGGAGGCCCGACCGCCGTCACCCGCTTCTGCCGCTCCGTCGGCGACGGCACCACCCGGCTCGACCGGTGGGAGCCCGACCTGAACTCGGCGGAGCCGGGCCGGATCACCGACACCACGACCCCCCGCGCCATCGGAAGGACCTACGCGCAGCTCGTCCTCGGCAACGCCCTGGACGCGGCGGACCGCAAGCGGCTGACCGGCTGGCTGCTCGACAACACCACCAGCGACCAGAAGTTCCGCGCCGGCTTCAAGGGCTGGACCGTCGCGGACAAGACCGGCTCCGGGAGCTACGGCACCAGCAACGACGTGGGCATCGTCCGGGCCCCGAAGGGGTCGCCGGTCGTCGTCTCCGTCCTCACGACCAAGCACGACCCCAAGGCGGCGGGGGACGACGCGCTCGTCCGCAAGGCCGCCGAGCTCCTGGCTCCCGTCCTCGCCTGACGGCCGGCCGGGTGGTCCCGCACCCGCCTCAGGGCTGCGGGACCACCGCCACCGGGCACGGGGCGTGGTGCAGGGCCGCATGGGCCACATGGCCGATCCGCTGGGGGACGTGCGGCCCGGAGGCGTGCCGCCCGACGACCAGGAGGGCGGCGCGTTCGCAGGCGGAGAGCAGCACCTGCGCCGCGCTCCCCAGTTCGACGTGCTCGACGACCTGGACCTGCGGATGGCGTTCGCGCCACGGCTGGAGGGCGTCGGCCAGCCGCTTCCTCTCAAGTGGTTCGAGGCCGCCGGCCTCGTCGGCCAGCCGCATGGACGCCGGGCTCCAGGCGAACACCGGGGGAATCGACCAGGCGCGTACGGTGCGCAGGCTCGCTCCCCGCGCCGCCGCGGCCTCGAAGGCGAACTCCAGGACGGCTCCGGCCTCCTCCTCCGCCCCGGGCACGCCCACCACGACCTCGTCCGCATCGGGAACGGGCCCGGCGGCCGCCCCTCCGGGGCCGGCGAGCGGCTCTCCCCGGTCGCCGGCCGGGTCGCCCTGGCTGCGCACGAGCACCACCGGCCCCCGTGCCTGCCGCAGCACGTGCAGGGCGATGGAGCCGATCAGATAGCCGATCAGCGCTCCGTGCCCGCGCGAGCCGAGCACGAGCATGTCGGCCTCGGTCGCCTCCGCGACCAGGGCGGGAACCGGGTCGGCGGGCAGCAGCCGGGCCGTCACCGGCACCCCGGGGCTCCGGGCGGTCACCCGGGCCCGGGCCTCGCGCAGCAGCGTCTCGGCCCAGCGCTGCTGCACCTCGGTGTCCGCGGTGACGGGCAGGTCCAGCGGCTGCCACACCCAGGCGTGGACGAGGCGCAGCTCCATGCCCCGGCGCTCCGCCTCGGCGGCGGCCCAGTCCGCGGCGGCTCTGCCGTGCTCGCTTCCGTCCACGCCAACGGTGATCACGCCGGACACAAGGCCTCCATGGGGCGGGCGACGGTTTCTCGTTGTGGCCACTGTCCGGCCTGTCCGCCACTGTGGCAGGGACCGGAGGCCGCGGCCACACGGACGAGTGACTCCGTCTGGACAGCACGGCCCTGTGCGGATCCCCGCACGTCAGTTGTGCGGCACGACCGCGACGGGGGCGGTGGCGTGGTGCAGCACGGCGTGCGTGACGGGCCCGAGGCGCGCGCCGATCACCGAGCGGCGCGCGCGGCGGCCCACGACCACCAGGCAGGCCGTGGCGGAGGCTTCGGTGAGGTGTTCGCCGGGGCGGCCCACCACGCACTGCTCGTCGACCGGCACGCCAGGGTACTTGCCGCACCAGGGCCGCAGTGCGTCGGTGAGCGCCGTCGACTCGCGCGTGGCCAGGCCGGCGATGTGCCCCGGGTCGACCGCGGCCGGGTCGTAGCCGAACAGGGGCGGCAGGCTCCAGCCGTGCACGACCCGCAGGCGGGTACCGCGGGCCGCGGCCGCCTCGAAGGCGTAGGCGAACAGCTCGTCGCACGGGCGGGCGAGGTCCATGCCGAGGACCACGTCGCCGTACGCCTCCCCGCCGTACGTCCCCCGGCCGTGCGCCTCCTGTTCCTCCCCGGCCCGCTCCCCCGCCCGGACGAGCACGACCGGCCGCTCGGCGCGGGCGAGGACCGACATCGACACCGACCCCGTCAGGAAGCCGCTCAGGGTGCCGAGCCCCCGGGAGCCGAGCACCAGCACCTCGGCCTCCTTCGCGGCGGTCACCAGCCGCTCGACGGGACGCCCCTCCAGCTGCTCCGTGCGGATCTCCAGGCCGGGGTGCTCCTCGCCCAGCTGCCCGGACACCTCCGCGAGGAGGGAGCCCGCCCAGCTCGCGGGCTCGAACTCCGCTCCGCTCAGCGCCGCCAGGCCGTAGGTGGGCGACCAGTCCTCCAGCGCGTGCAGCAGCGTCAGCGGCAGCCCGCGCAGCCGGGCCTCGCGTGCGGCCCACTCGGCGGCGGCGAGCGATTCGGGCGAGCCGTCCAGTCCGGCGATGACGGTACGGGGCATGGCGTGCTTCCTCCGGGTGAGTACGGGATCGGCCGGCGCCACCGTCGTGCTGTCCGCGGCGCGTACCCACCGTCTCCCCGCGAGCGCCTCCCTCGCACGGGCCCAACGGTCCCCGGCCACCCGGCCGAACGGCCCCGCCGCCGCTGCACGCGCCAGTGGCCCGCCCGGGGTCCGTGAACCGGACCGGGTGGGCCACCGTTGTCTACGTCAGAGCAGGGTCGGAGTCGGAGTCAGGGCCGGGGCCGGGGCCGGGGTCAGATCGTCACGCAGATGCCGTCCTCGATGCTGCGGCCGTCGCGCTCCAGCCCGCCGCACACGAGCTTCGACTGCGCCTGCTCGTAGCCCACTTCCCACCGGTGGGAGGCCGCGTTGACCTTCGGCGAGTGGAAGTTGCCCCAGTAGGACCGCAGCGTCCCGGGCAGGCCGTCCTTGGTGCGCACCGTGATGTCCTGGACGAAGCGGTTGTGATGTGCCGTCATCACACAGATGTATTTGCCGCACTGGCTGTGCACCGCCGCGTTCGCGGGCGACGCCGCGACGAACCCGAAGGCCAGGGCGGCGAACACGGTCGCAATCTTCCTCATCACTTCCCCTTGCCGAAGTCACCGCACGCTCGTGTGCGGTTGATCGGCCTCAGTAGACCGGGCGCCCGGCAGGCAGGTCCCCTTTCAGGGGAGATTTCGCCTGATCAGGTGGACCTGCCCGGCTTCGTCAGCGAGCACGTGGCCCTGGCCGTCTTCTTCGGGTCGCTCTCCGAGCGCGCGGTGAGGACGACGGTGCCCTTCCGGTCCGCGCCCGACCCGGCCGTGACGGCGACGTCGACGGGGACCGAGGAGCCGGAGGCCGCGGCGGTCAGGCGGTTGGGGAGCCAGGCGGACCAGCCGCGCCCGGTGGCGGCGGCGGACAGCCGGTAGACGTCGGAGGACAGCGTGGGATCGCCCTGCGGGGCGGCCTTGCCGGTGTTGGCGAGGTCGAAGGTGCACACGGCCCGTCCCCCGGCGGGGTCGCTCTTCACCGTGCCGCGGCCGAGCGCGAGCCCGCGGGTCTGCGGCCCCGCGCCGTCCAGGGACTTGACGCCGATGTCGTAGGAGAGCACGCCGGTGGCGTCGCGCTGCACGTTCAGGACGTAGAAGTGCAGCCGGTTGGCCGCATCGACGTACTCGTAGGAGCTGCCGGAGTCGGCGCCCGCGTGGAAGAGCGCGTCGCTGAGCTGCCGGTAGTCCCCGATGGTGATCTTCTGCGGGGTGCCGTCGGGACGGGTGAAGTCCAGCAGGCCGATGTCCTCCGGGTGCGCGTCGACGACCCAGGCGAACGGGGCCCGGTCCGCGTTCTTGGTCTTGCTGAGCAGCACGCCGCTGTCCGGGGTGAAGGAGTCCATGCCCATGCGGTCGACGACCTCGACGGTGTAGTTGTCGTAGCCGCCGCCGTCGCACAGGGGGTCGGTGGTGCGGTCGCAGGCCGGGGACAGGTCGCGGCCCATGGTGATGTTGACGCCGGTGAGGCCCTTCTCGCCGGGCGGGGCCGAGCGTGCGGTGACTCGGGCGACGACGAGCCCGGAGTTCTTGAGGGCGTCGCGGTCCAGGCGCAGGACGTTCTTCTCGTCGACGATGCCGAGCTTCATCTTGTCCCGCAGGACGTGCTGGGCGCCCATGGAGCCGCCGGCGGTGGCGGGTATCTGCCAGCGGGTGTGCGGTCCGCCGGGGCCGTTGAACGAACCGCGGGAGAGCATGCCCCAGATGCCGGTGTAGGCGCGGCTGAGCGGGGTCCCGTAGGGGTTGTTGTAGTTGTCGCCGATGCCCAGGATGTGGCTGAGTTCGTGGGCGAACGTGGCCATGCCGGAGCTCTCGGCCTGGGTGGAGGAGCCGTTCGCCGCGTTGGGCCAGATGCGGGCGGCCGCCTGCCAGGACGTCCAGGGCACGTAGCGGGTCCTGGCGGAGTTGAGGCCGGAGGCGATGGGCGACGGCGGCCCCCAGGCGGCCGGCACGTCCCGTTCGGAGCGGAACTTCATCTGCCCGAACTCCTGCCAGGCGGAGGACTCGTCCACGCCCGCGGTGAGGTAGAAGACGAAGTCGAACTCGCCGGCCTTGTCGGCGCCCACCTCGTCGACCCAGGCCCGCTTGCCGTCGGCGCGGATGTCCTTGCCGCAGGTGTCGCCCACGGGGCACGCGCCGGGGTTCATGCCGGGCTCGATGCCGTACTGGTACGACTTCCACGGCATGCGGTACACGCCGAAGGAGGTCAGCCCGACGCCCATGCGGCCGCCGGAGTCCTCCATCCAGTACTCGTTGATGGTGTGGCCGTGGTTGAGCGCACCGGGCTTGTTGAGGAAGTCCTCGTAGAACTTCGGGACCTGCGCGCGGGGAATGCCGGACGCGGCGGGCAGCGGGTTGCCGAACCGCGCGGCGCCGGGCGGCTTGCTGACGGAGAACTCCTCGTCGGGGTAGTCCAGGAGGACCAGGGCCCCCTTGAACTTGCGCTGCGTGGGCTTGCGGTCCGGGTCGGCCCAGTTCGTGCCGGGGACCGACCGGTATTCGGCCCAGGTCATGTCGTCGGGGTTGCGCCAGTGCTGCGGATCGATCGGCTGGACGAGGGGGTGCGGCTTCCGGGATGCGGCATCGGGCGTCGCCCGGGCGGGGCCCGCGGCGACGGCGGCGACGACACCGAGGAGGAGGGCGACGACGCTGAGTCGGCGCAGTCGACGGACGCGTCTGCGGCGCAGGAACACGGCTCACCTCTTGAATTGGCAAGTTCATGACAAGCACTCATGGCAAGCGCTGTTTCGAGTGTGCCTACCGGGGCCACGGTAGAGCCGGGGGCAGCAGCGACGCCAGAGTGCCTGCGGGTTCCTCGTGGCGCCTACGCGTACGGCGCGGGCCGCGCGGGCGACGTCCGCACCCGCCGCGACGGGCCCGGCCGCCGCCCTCGCCCCGGCCGGGCTGCGACGACGACGGCTGCGAGCGCGATCACAGACATCCCACGGGGTTACGGAGCTATGGGATTACGGGGATATGAGGTTACGGCACCACGACCCGGTAGGCGCAGAGCCCGAGGACGCCGAGCACGCAGACGATCACCACCCAGGAGCCGAGGCCCGTGTGGCGGCGGCTCCCGCGGCCGGACCGGGCCTTCGCGGGGCGGCTGCCCTTCGCCTTGCCCGGCTCCGGGGGCGCGGGCGCGGCGGCGGTGTCGGCGAGGAGGCGGCGGCAGGCGGCGGCGAGTTCACCCGTGCCCGCCGACAGCGCCACGACCGCCTCCGAGCGCGCCGGGGCGGTGGTGCCGCCGTCCAGGATGCGGCCCGCGCGGACGAGTATCTCGTCCGCGCCGGCCGCGGGGGCGAGGCTGATCCAGCGCTGGACGTGCTCGCCCCGGATCACCACCTCCCCCGACCGGTCGCGGTAGACGATGTACTCCCGCCACAGCAGCCCGGCCAGTTCTTCCGCGGTCTCTCTCAGTCTCGCCCTCATGTGGTTCCCCCCACGCCTCAGGGCCCGCTGCACGGCGCGGCCCATCCGATCGAACAAACGCCGCATTCTAGCTGCGGGGACTGACATCGACCGTCCCCCGCCCAGGGCTCCCTGCCGGGCGCCTTACGGGGCCTGGCGGGGCGTCAGCGCTTGGGCCAGTGCCACAGGGGCTCGTCGAGGAGGCTTTCGCGGCCCGCGACGTCCGTCTGGCCGAGGGCGTCCTTGACCAGGGCGATCGAGTTGACGTCCAGCCGGTGGCGCGGGGCGCCGGCGCGGAGGGCGTCGGCCAGCTCCGGGGCGTGCGTGACGACCACGATCTGGGTGTCGCGGGTGGCGGTGAGGATCAGGTCGGCCAGCGGGGGCAGCAGGTCGGGGTGGAGGCTGGACTCCGGCTCGTTGAGGACGAGCAGCGCGGGCGGGCGCGGGGTGAGCAGCGCCGCGGTCCACAGCAGATAGCGCAGCGTGCCGTCGGAGAGCTCGGCCGCGCCGAGCGGGCGCAGCAGGCCGCGCTGGTGCAGCTTGAGCTCGAACCGGCCGCCCTCGCTGACGATCTCCACCCTGCTGCCGGGGAACGCCGCGTCCACGGCGGCGTCCAGGGCCTCGTGGTCGCCGGTCTCACGGATGGTCTGCAGGGCGGCCGCCACGTCCGATCCGTCGTGGCCGAGCACCGGGGTGCGGGTGCCGATCTGTGCGCTGCGGGCCGGGGCCTGCGCGTCGGTGCGCACGTGGTCGTAGAACCGCCAGGAGCGCATGTGCTCGCGCAGCCGCAGCAGGTCGGGGGCGAGCTGCGGGTCGGCGAGCTCGCTGAGCATGCTGTCGTAGGGGCGGACGGCGTTCACCGAGTCGTGCCAGCCGCCGCTCGCCGTGCGGGTGCGCACGGCGGGCCCGGAGCGGTCGGAGAGCAGCGCGGCCGGGCGCAGCACGGGGCCGGCCCAGGTGCACTCCCGCTTGATCTCGGGGTCCAGGTTGAACATGGACGGCGCGCCCGTGCTGCCGGAGGTCGGTATCGGGTGCCCGAAGTCCACCGCGTAGCCGAATTCGTCCCCGGCGAACCCGAGCCGGAGGCTCGCGGCCGGGGAGCGCCCGCTGCCCTTCCGCTCCCCCGCCCACAGCGTCGAGGCCAGCCCGCCCTCACGCGCCAGCGCCGCGACCGCACCCCCGCGCGCCGAGTCGGCGAGCAGCCGCAGGGCCCGGTAGAGGCTGGACTTTCCGGTGGCGTTCGCCCCGGTGATCACGTTGAGCCGGCCCAGGGGAACGATCAGCCGGCGCAGGGATCGGTAGTTCTCGACGGCGACAGTAGTGAGCATCGGACCTCTCGGCACATCGCGGTGGATCTTTCGTTCAGTGTGCCAAGGGGGTCTGACATCACCCTGAAGCCGCGCCCCTGCGCCCCCTGCTACAGCCCCCTGAGCTGCCCTTCGTAGAAGACCAGCGGCCGCCCGCCCTCCCGGTACTCGGCCTCCTCGACCCGTCCCACGACGAGCACGTGGTCTCCCCCGTCGTACGCGGCCCACGGCGTGCAGGCGAGCGTCGCGAGCGAGCCCGCGAGGCGGGGCGCGAGGCCGGTGGGCGGGCGGGGCGCCCACCGGGGCGCCCACCGGGGTGCCGACCGGGGTGCCGACCGGGGCGGTGCCTCCGCCCGCCGGCCCGCGAAGTGCTCGGCGAGGTCCTTCTGGTCCTCGCCGAGCACGTTCACCGTGAACGGCCTGCCCTCGGGCCGGCCGGCGAGGTGCCGGCCGGCCTTGCTGCGGCGGTGGAGGGAGACCAGCACCGGCGCGGGGTCCAGCGAGACCGCCGTGAAGGCGTTGACGGTGGCCCCGTGCGGGGCGCCGTCGACGTCGCACGTCACCACCGTGACGCCGGTGGCGAAGTGCCCCAGGCAGGTCCGCAGCAGCCGTTCGTCGGTGAGCACCGGTCCGTCACCTTCCCCCGCCGCCGGCCGGCAGGTCGAACCAGAGGTGGACCTGGCCGGTCCCGATCCCGTTCTCGTACGCGCCGAACCGGCGGCCGCGCGCCGTGCACGCCTCGCCGCCCAGCGTGCCCGCCAGCATCAGGTAGTGGCCGAACCGCGCCTCGGGCGCGTACCGCAGGTACTCCGGCATCGTCCGGATCACCTGGTCGTGCCGGCCCGCCTCCAGCCAGGCGATCCGCTGTTCGTCCGCCGCCCGTGCCTCGGCGGTGACGATGTTGGCGGGGTCCGCGGCCATGCGGTTGCGCAGCTCGGCGAGCGGCCAGAAGCGGTGGGAGAGGCCGCCCGAGGCGAGCAGCAGCACCTTGCGGTCGAGGCCGCCCACGGCCTCCCCCACGATCCGGCCGATCGTCAGGAAGTCCTCGGTGGTCGCCGTCTGGCAGACGGAGACGGAAACCCAGGGCTTGCCGCCCGCCGTTCCCGCGCCGGCGCCCTGCCCGAGGTACGTCCAGAGGTTGAGCGTCGCGTAGTGGATCGGCAGGTGGGGGTCGTCGTTGGCGGCGATCCACACCTTCCTCTCCTCCGCCAGCGCGGCGACCGCGTGGGCCAGTTCCGGGTCGCCGGGGAGGTCGTACGGGAGCCGGCTGATCGCGCCCGGCATCTCGTCGGAGGTGAACAGGCCCGTACGGCGCGGGTGGGCGGTGATGACGGCCTCGGTCGTCGTCGCCCAGTGGGAGTCGAAGACCACGACGGTGTCGTACTCCAGCGGGTTCTCCGCCGGATCGGTCACCTCGCGCCGGAGCTGCTCCAGGCCGGTGGCGAGCGTGAAGTCGCTGCCGCCGTTGGCCTCGGTCCGGGCGGGCTCGGGGAACATGATGACGGGCGCGTGCGAGAGCAGGCCCGCACCGGCGATGTCGCCCATGGGCGGTCTCCTTTACGGGATGAGGAGGAGCTTTCCGGAGGTGCGGCGGGAGGCGAGGTCGGTGTGTGCGCGGTGCGCCTCGGCGAGGGGGTAGGTGCCCGCGACGGTGAACGTCAGCGTGCCGTCGGCGATGCCCCGGAACACCTCGCCCGCCCGCCGTTCGAACTCCTCGACGGTGGCCCGGAAGTGCTCCAGGTAGGGCCGGGTCAGGGTCAGCGAGCCGCCCCACAGCAGCCGCATCACGTCGACGGGCGGCACGGCGCCGCTGGCACCCCCGAAGAGGACCAGCGTGCCACGGGTGCGCAGCGAGGCGAGGCTCGCGTCGAAGGTGGCGGCGCCGACGCCGTCGTAGACCGCGTGGACGCCCTCCCCGCCGGTGAGCGCGCGGACTCCGGCGGCCAGGTCGTCGGTCCCGGTGTAGCGGATGACCTCGTCGGCGCCGTTGGCGCGGGCGGTGCGTTCCTTCTCCTGCGTGGAGACGGTGCCGATGACGCGGACGCCGCGCCGCTTGAGCATCTGGGTGAGCAGCAGGCCGACACCGCCGGCGGCGGCGTGGACGAGGACCGTCTCGCCCTCCCGGGCCGGGTAGGAGTCGTGGGCGAGGAAGTGGGCGGTCATGCCGTGGACGAGCACGCCGCCGGCCGTTCGCAGGTCGATGGCGTCGGGCACGGCGATGGCCTTGTCCTCGGGTACGAGGACGCGTTCGGCGTAGCTGCCGAGCACGGTCGTCCAGGCGACGCGGTCGCCGGGCACGAAGCGGGTGACTCCGGGGCCGACGGCCAGGACGGTGCCGGAGCCCTCCTCGCCGGGCACGCAGGGGACGGGCAGCGGATAGCGGCCCTCGCGCCGGTAGAGGTCGATGAAGTTGACTCCGGCCGCGGCGAGTCCGACGAGGATCTGCCCTTCGCCGGGCTGCCCGGGATCGGGCCTCTCCACGTAGAGCTGGACCTCGGGACCGCCGGTCTCGCGGATCTCGATCGCGTGCATCAGTGCGTTCCCTTCGCGTCGGTCGGCCCGGCCACACCGGTCGGCCCGGCCACATCGGTCAGTTCGATGTCGTACGTACGCAGCCAGTCGTCCATCCGGACCGTGGACTCCACGAGGATCCGTTCGAACTCGGACAGGCTGCCGGTGGCCGTCCTGGCGGTCATCCGCCGTACCGCGTCGCCGTCGAGGAACGGGCTGAGCGGCGCGTCCCCGTCGCCCGCCGCGGCGGCGAGCCCGGTGATGAGGGACCGGTCGTAGGCGGGGTCCTGGATGGAGGGGTAGGCGGCCTTCCTGCGGCGCAGCACCGACTGCGGCAGGAGGCCGGAGGCGGCTTCCCGCAGCAGCGCCTTCTCCTGGCCGCTGAAGGTCTTCATCTCCCAGGGGATGTTGAAGACGTACTCGACGAGGCGGTGGTCGCAGAACGGCACCCGCCCTTCCAGGCCGCTGGCCATGCCCATGCGGTCCTTCTTGTCGAGCAGGATGGGCAGCCAGCGGGTCAGGGTCAGGTGGCCCAGTTCGCGGGTGCGCCGGTCCTCGGCACTCTCACCGTCGAGGACGGGGACCTCGGCCAGCGCCGTGCGGTGGAGGTCGGCCTCGTACTCCGCCAGGTCGATCCCGTCGACGAACCAGGGGTGGAACAGCGACCGCGGGTCGAGGCCGCGGTGGGCGCCCAGCTTGAGCCAGGGGAAGGTCTCGGCCTTGCGCGCCTCGGGGTCGGAGAACCACAGGTAGCCGCCGAAGACCTCGTCCGCGCCCTCTCCGGAGAGCGCCACGGTGGCGTGCTGCCGGACGGCGGCGAAGAGCAGGTACAGCGAGACGTCGAGGTCGGCGAAGTTGAACGGCAGGTCCCAGGCGCCGAGGACGGTGCGGCGGACGGCCGGGGCGAGCAGGCGGGTGCGGTCGAGGACGATCTCGTGGTGGTCGCTGCCGACGTGCCGGGCGACTTCGAGGGCGTACGGCCCGTCGGGGGTGGGGCGGATGGCGTCGGCCCGGAAGTTCTCGGTGTGGCCGGTGAAGTCGACGGAGAAGGTGGACAGGCGGTCGCCGTCGGCGGCGCGCGCCCGGGCCGCGAGGGCGGTGACGGTGCTGGAGTCGAGCCCTCCGGACAGCAGGGAGACCAGGGGCACGTCCGCGACCATCTGCCGGGGGACGATGTCGTCGAGCAGCTCGCGGACGGTGGCCACGGTGGTCCGCAGGTCGTCGGTGTGCGGGCGGGCCTCCAGGGCCCAGTAGCGCTCCTCGGTGATCCCGTCACGGCCGGCCCGCAGCAGGTGGCCGGGCTTCAGTTCGCGCATGCCGCGGAAGGGCACGCGTCCGGGGGTGCGCAGGAACAGCAGCGCGTCGCACAGCTCCTCCGCCCCGGCTGAGGCGTCGGCCAGGGGGTTGGCGAGGACGGCCTTGGGCTCGGAGCCGAAGAGCAGGCCGTCGGCCGTGGGGTGGTAGAAGAGCGGCTTGACGCCCAGCCGGTCCCGCACCAGGAGCAGCTCCTCGCGGGCGGTGTCCCAGATGGCGATGGAGTACATGCCGTTGAGGCGGCGGGCGAAGTCCGTGCCCCACTGCAGGTAGGCGCGCAGGGCCACTTCCGTGTCGCTGCGGGTGGTGAACCGGTGCCCGAGGAGGACGAGTTCCTCGCGCAGCTCGCGGAAGTTGTAGATCTCGCCGCCGTAGGAGATCACGGCGCGGGGCCGGTCGCCGCCGGGGCCGGGCTCCGGGGTGCGCATGGGCTGCGTACCGTGTTCGAGGTCGATGACGGCGAGCCGCCGGTGTCCCAGGGCGGCGTGGGTGTCCAGCCACACGCCGCGGGCGTCCGGCCCGCGCGGGGCCAGGGTGTCGGTCATGGCGTCCACGGTCCGCTGTTCGGCCGTGAGGTCGCGGCCGAAGGCGACCCAGCCGGTGATGCCGCACATGGTCGTGCTCCGTTCTCGGTCGGTGTGGGCGGGTCTCAGTCGGTGTGGGCGGGGTCGCGCCAGGGGCCGCGGCGCCAGCCGTCGATGTCGTAGTCGTCGAGGCAGTCCTGGACGAGCGCCTCGTAGCGGGCGAGGCTGCCGCGCCCGGTCGCCCAGCGGAGCGCGTCGAGGCGGACCTGTTCCCCGTTGCCCGAGTAGTTGCGCTCGTACAGCTCGTGCCGGCCGCCGAACTCGGTGCCGATCGCGTCCCACACCAGCTTGAGGAGCTTGATCCGGTCGAGGGCCGAGGTGTCCGCGCCGCGGTAGAAGCGGTCGATGAGCGGCCGCAGTTCGGGGTTGGCCAGGTCGCGGGCGCTGGAGGGCACGGCGAGGGGCGCCCCGCCCAGCGTGGTCTCGAACAGCTCGTGGACGCGGTCCCACACCTGGGCGTTGTACATCCGCATCGCGGAGGCGTGCTCCAGGCGGGGCACGACCGTGCCGCCGCTGCCCGGCTCGGGGTCGTGGGCCATGGCCGACGTCAGCGCCCACACCATGTCCCGCATGGTGACGACCTCGCCCACGGCCGCCTGGACGCCGCGGAACTCGTCGGTGCCGTTGGCCCGGGTGCCGCGGGCGAGCAGCCCGGCCATGAGCTCCAGCTTCACGCTCAGCCGGACGCCGGACTGGAAGTTGTACAGATTCGGGAAGCCGGACGTGGCGTAGAAGCCGGTGGCGCGCTTGACGTCCCGGTAAACGAGGACGTCCTCCCAGGGGATCAGCGCCTCGTCGAGCAGGAGCACGCTGTCGTTCTCGTCGAAGCGGCTGCTGAGCGGGGCGTCGAAGGGGCTCGCGGCGTGCTGCGCGTAGGGGGTGCGGCAGACGAGCTTCACGCCCGGGTTGTCCATGCGGACGAAGAAGACCAGCGCGAAGGCCTCCGCCTTGCCGGGCGCGAGGGCCGCCGATCCGACGGGGGCGACGAAGCCCGCGTTGGTGATGGCCGACCCCGTCGCCAGCATCTTCGCCCCGCTGACCACGACGCCCGCGTCCGTCTCGCGCACGGCGCGCACGAACACGTCCTCCATGTCGTGGATCGCCCGCTTGCGGTCCACGGGCGGGTTGATGATGACGTGGTTGAGGTAGAGCGCCTTGCGGGCGAACTCGGTGTACCAGGCGGCGGCGTTGGGGGCGAACTGGCCGTAGTAGCCGGCGTTGACGCCGAGGCCGGCCATGAAGGAGGCCTTGTACTCGGGGGTGCGCCCGAGGAATCCGTAGCTCATCCTCGCCCACGTGGCGATGGCCTCGCGGGCCTCCACCAGATCGGCCGCCGAGCGGCTGGGCTTGAAGAACTTGTGCGTACGGATCCCCGTGGCCTCGTCGACGCCGGTGAGGACGCCGGAGGTGGCCGGGTCGTGCAGGGCGTCGTAGAGGCGGGCCACCGACAGGGCGGAGTTGCGGAAGGCGGGGTGGCGGGTGACGTCCTTGACGCGGTCCCCGTCCAGGTACACCTGGCGGCCGTCGCGCAGGCTCTCCAGGTACTCGTCACCCGTCATCAGGCTGCCGGTGGTGGTCATCGGACCAGCCCCGGGTTGTCGAGCGCCGGGGTGCCGAGCACCTGGACGCGGCGCAGGTGCCGGGGGGCGCCGCTGGTGAAGGCGTTCCGGCCGTGCAGCAGCGTGTAGTTGTCGGCGAAGACCATGTCGCCCGTCCGCCAGCTGTGGGCGTAGAAGTGCGCCGGGTCGTACAGCGCGGCCCGCAGGGTGCGGTGCGTCTCGGCGATGCCTTCGTCCGGCAGGCCCGTGAACTGCAGGTCGGGGTGGTTGACGAACCCGGCATCGTCGGCGGCCGTGGGCTCGTTGTAGCGGATGACCGGGGCGCCGTGGACGGGGTGCGTGGTCACGATCGGCGAGACGGTGACGCTGTTGTAGAACTCCATCGCGCGGTGGTAGGTGCCGGTCACCCGCGACCACCGGTCGACGGTCCGCGGGTCGGTGCGCTCCAGCACGGCGGTGGTGTGGGAGAAGGTCGTCTCGCCGCCGTTCTCCGCTCCGGGGGCGTTCACGCACTGGAAGACCTGGAACTCCGGGATCTGTTCGCGGTACATGCCGTCCCAGTGCATCGGCATGTAGCTGGAGTCGAAGATGTGGTCCTCGGGCTTCTCCTGCTCGACGAGTTCGAGGACGGTGCCGAAGGGCCACACGCTGGGCTCGCCCCAGCGCTCGCAGTAGGCGGAGAGCTCGTCCGGACCGTCGAAGGAGTCGAAGTCGCGCAGCAGTACGAGGTGATGCTCGCGGACGAGGGAGCGCAGCGGTGCAACGGGCAGGTCGCGGACGTGCAGGCCCGGCTCCAGCGCCTGTATCGCCAGGCCGAAGGGTTCGATCGGCGCGACGCCGTAGCGCAGGTCGGTGAGGACGTCGTCCACGGCTGTGGCCGCGTCGACCGCGGCCGTGCGGGGGGTGTCCGCGTCGTGCTCGGCTGTCACGTGCTCAGCGGTCATGGGAGCTCTCCTGTGGGGGTGAGAGGAATGAGGGGGGATGCGCCGGAGGTGCGCCGGGCGGTTACGCGCAGGCCTGGTTCCAGGGGTCGCGGTGGTGCGCGGGCGCAGGCCCGGGAACGGCGGCGGACCGGGGGACGGCGGGCTCGACGGCCGGCTCCAGCACGTAGTGGCTGGGGCTTCCGTCCGCGAGGACCAGCTCCGCGCCGGCCTCCTCGGCCTCCGCGCGCTTCATGAGCGTGAAGCGCCCGCCGGACGCGACCGCGACGCTGTGCCAGGGCGTCAGCCAGGTGTCGGGGGTGTCGGCGAGCAGGATGCCGACCTTCCCCGTGCTGCACGGCTGCGGGTGGATGGACAGGCGGATCGCCATGGGGAAGAGCTGATCCAGCAGGTTTCCCCACGCCCGGCTGCGCTGGATGACGTGGTACGCGAGGTCGCGGCACTTGCGCTGCAGGGCGGAGCGGGTTCCCGTGTAGCCGGGGCCGGACAGGTCCTCCAGCATGAAGCGGGTGATGCCCCGGTACATGGCGAGCGGGGCGCCCCCGGCCCGCACCTCCTCGCGCAGTTCGTCCGGCGTCGGCGCGTGGCCGGCGGAGAGCATGCTGCGCATGTCCTCGTGCCCGGCGCCGCGGTAGACGTCGTCGAGGCTGAACTGTTCGAGGTGGGTGGCGCCGATCCTCTTGATCATCGCGTCGAGTGCGCGTGCGTAGGCGGTGACGTTCTCGTCGCTCACGCCGAGCAGGTCGTTGAAGACCCGCCCGTCGGAGCAGATGAGGATGGCGGCTCCCGGCGGGTGGACCTCGCCGATGCGCTCGCACAGCTCGTTCAGGAAGCGCAGGGCGAGTTCCTCGGCCAGGTCCGGCAGCGGGCCGAGCACCTTGGCCGGGTTCGGGGACTTCGTGGGGAAGGCCGGGAGAACGAATTCGATGCGCCGGCCGGCTTCCATGGCGCTGCGCACCGCGTCCAGGTGGTGCCTGACGCACCGCAGGCAGACCCGCCCGGTGCAGCCGCCCTCCCGCATTCTGCGCTGGTGGGACAGGACCTCCCGGATGACTTCTACGGCGGCCAGTTCGATATCGGGTGCGGCCGGTTCGGACACCGCGCCTCCCTTCGTGGACTGCGCACCACCGTGATGGGCGGGCGCATGAGAAGCGCATGAGAAGCGCACAAGGGAGGCAGACGGTGCCTTCGGCCGTGATGCTGCCCTGCCTGCGTACGTGGGCGTGGGCGTGCAGCGGCAGTGCACACGTGCAGGGGTGGCGCGGGTGCAGGCCCGGAGGCGGCGGCACAGGTCTTTGCGAACAGCGGCGCGGGCTGGGGGGCCGGTCCGCCCGCGTCGTGGCCTTCAAGTTGCGGCGCGGGCCTTCAGGGCGGGCTCAGGTCACCGTTCGGCGGGGCCCGCATCCCGTGTGAGGCCGGCGAGCTCCTGCTGGGCGCGTTCGGCCCAGGACGGCATGCGCAGGCTGCGGAATCCGGTCAGCGCGGCGGTGAGGTGGCTCACGGCCCGCCCGGGGTCCCCCAGTGCGGCGTGGGTGCTGCCCAGCCACAGGGCGGTGAGCGCCTCGCCGCGGCGTTCGCCGAGTTCGGTGAAGACAGCCGCAGCCTCGTCGAGCGGGGCGAGCGCCCACGCGGCCTGGCCGGGGCCGCCGAGCTCGGTGTGCATCCGGCCCAGGGCCAGCAGTGCGTATGCCTCGCCGGGGCGGTGGCGCACCGCCCGGTACTCGGCCAGGGCCCGGTGCAGGTGGCGGGCGGCCCGTTCGGCGCGGCCGTGACCGATCTCCGCCCAGGCGAGCAGCTGCAGGACGTCGGCGAGGGCGAGCGGGTGCCCGAGGCGCTCGGCGGTCGCGACGGCCGGTTCGAGGGCGTCGACGGCTTCGGCTTCGCGCTCCTGGCAGACGAGCGCGAAGGCCAGGCTGCGCAGGGCCATGACGTGGCCGTGCTTGTCGCCCAGCCGGTTCATCACGGCCGCGGCGGACGCGGCGTCGTCGTGGGCGAGTCCGGCCATGCCCCGGTCGGCGATCGCGAAGCTGCGGTGGATCCGCAGGCGGGCGGCGTGGTGCTCCTCGCCCAGCGCGTCGAGCTGTTCGACGGCGGAGGCGTAGCGGGTCATCGCGTCGTCGACCCGGCCCCGTACGGCGCAGGCCCGGGCGAGGGAGCCCTGAGCGACGGCAGCCGCGACGGGGTCGCCGTCGGCCGTGGCACGGTCGAGTGCGACGCGGGCGACCTGCTCCCACTCGTCCCACCAGTTCCGCAGGTGGCACACGTCCTCCAGCGCGGCGGCGAGCCCGGCGGTCTGCGGGCCGTATCCTGCGCCCGCGGCGAACCCGACGGCGGTGACGAGGTTCGTCCGCTCGCTCTCCAGCCATCCGACGAGGTCGCCGGCCTCGCCGGGCCGGTGCCCGCCGGTGCCTCTGCGGATGACCTGCTCCCCTGCCGTGCGCACGCGCGCGAGCCAGCCGTCCAGGACCCGGGCGACCGCGGCCCTGCGCCACGAGCGGGGCTCGTCGGCGCCGGCGCGCTCGGCCGCGTAGGCGTGCAGGAGGTCGTGCATGCGGTAGCGCGGCTGTCCGTGCGCGCCGACCGACTCGATCTGTACGAGGTTGGCGTCGATGAGCGCGTCGGTGGCGCGGTCGGCCGCCACGACGGCGGAGGGGCAGGAGCCCGCCGCGGAGCCGTCCTCGGGGCCGCCTGCAGAGCCGGCTGCCGCGGATCCGTCGGCGTCGAGCAGGGCGGAGAGCGCCCAGCCGGGGAACTCGGGTGAGGGGAGCAGCCCGACGGCGCGGAAGGCGCGGGCGGCGTCGGGCGCCAGGCCGTGGTAGCTGGCGGCGACGCAGGTGCGGACGGCGAGGTCCCCGACGGTGAGCTCGGCCAGCACGCCCCGCTCGTCGGCGAGGCGGTCGGCGAGCCTGCGGACCTGCCAGTCCGGGCGGCTGGCGAGCCGCGCCGCCGCGACGCGCAGCGCCAGGGGCAGGCCGGCGCAGGCGGCGAGGATCCGCCCGGTGGCCTCCGGCTCGGCAGCGAGCCGCCGCGGGCCGACGATGCGCCGCAGCAGGTCCTGCGACTCCTCGTCGTCGAAGGGGTCGACGTCGATCAGGCGCGCGTCCGTCAGCCCGGCCAGCCGTGCCCGGCTGGTGACGAGGGCCGCGCTGCCCGGGGTGCCGGGGAGCAGCATGCGGATCTGGGCCTCGTCGCGCGCGTCGTCGAGCAGGACGAGCACCTTGCGGTCGGCCAGCAGCGAGCGGTACAGCGCCGCCCGGTCCTCCGTGGCCTCGGGGATGGAGGACCCGGCGACGCCCAGGCTGAGGAGCAGGTCCGCGAGGATGACGCCGGGCGGGCGCTGGGGGCCGCGGGTGCCGTCGAGGTGCAGGAACAGCCGGCCGTCGGGGAACTCGTTGCGCAGGTGGTGGGCCAGGCGGGTGGCCAGAGCGGTCTTGCCGACGCCGGGGAGGCCGGTGAGGATCGCGACGGGCACGGCGCAGGGTGTGGTGCGGGGCCGTTCGGGGCCGGGTCTGAGCAGCCCCGCCACGTGGTCGACCAGCCGGCTCCGTCCTACGAAGTCGGAGTCGTCGGAGGGTACTTGGACGGTCGGCTGCCAGAGGTCCGCGGGGCGGGCGGGCTGCGCGGGGGCGGCGGGGGGCCGGGGCGCGCCCAGTTGCGGGTCCCTGGTGAGGACCGCGTGGTGCAGTCTGCGGAGTTCGTCGCCGGGTTCGATGCCGAGTTCGTCGCGCAGGGCGGAGCGGGCGAGGGCGTAGGACTGCAGCGCGTCGCCCGGGTGCTGGGAGCGGTACTGCGCGGTCATCAGCTTGGCCCACAGCGACTCGCGCAGCGGGTGACGGGCCGTCTCCGCCTTCAGGAGGCCGACCACCTCGCGGGGCTCGCCCAGTGCGAGGCGGGCTTCGGCGTAGTCCTCGAAGGCGGCCAGCCGCGACTCCTCGAGCCGGGCGACCTCGCCGAGCAGGACGTCGTGGTGCGCCACCCCTTCGAAGGGACTGCCGCGCCACAGGTCCAGCGCCTCCTGCAGGGCGTCGGCCGCCGGCCGGTGCTCGTCCGCTCCGAGGGCGGCGCGGCCGCGGGCGACGAGGACCTCGAACCGGTGCAGGTCCACCTCGCCGGGGAACACGCGCAGGCAGTAGCCGCCGTTGCCCTGGCTCAGCCGGTCCTCGCCGCCGCCGGGCGCGGGGCCGCCGGGGTCCCGGCCGTTCTCCGGTCCGGAGGCGGGGCTGAGCACCTTGCGCAGGACGGCGGCGTAGCTGCGGAGGTTGGCCTGGGCCGAGGCGGGAGGGGCCTCGCCCCAGACGGCGTCGCACAGCCGGTCCGCGGAGACGGCGGTGTTGGCGTTGACGAGCAGCATGGCGAGCAGGGTCCGCTGCTTCGGCCCCCCGAGCGGGAGAACGCGGCCGTCGGCGACGGCTGCGAGAGGCCCCAGCACCTTGAACTCGACACGCGCGAGCACCACCGCATGACCGCCCTTCAGCTGTGCAAGATTCGAACATCGGCGAATCCGACAACCATAGGCGCTGCGCGGGGTGAGATCTTCCGCTTACGGTTTCGCGCCACGGCGGGGGGCGGGCCGCCGTCGGCGGGGGCGGCCGTCCTCCTCAGACGACCGGCTGGCCGATGCCCAGCATGTTCCCTTCACTGTCGCGGAACCAGGCCCCGCGCTCGCCCCGCGCGCCCTTGCTCGGGTAGTTCCCGTCGATCTCGACGATGTCGTCCGCCGTCCGCCCGCCGGCCGGCCGCCCTGGCAGCCCCGGCAGGCCGACGTCTTCGAACACCACGCCGCGCCGCTTCAGCTCCGCCACGGCTTCCTCGATGTCGTCGACCTCCCAGGCCATCTGGGTGAACGTGCCGGACGAGGCCCCCGTCGACAGGAACACGGCGAAGTCCACGCCTCCGCACCGGTACAGCAGCCCACCGGGCCGCTCGTCGACGGGCTCCAGCCCGAGTTGCTCGGAGTAGAAGCGCCGCGCCCGGTCCAGGTCCTGGGCCGGAAGCCGTGTCGCCACGTGCGCCCGGGCCAGAACGCCCTCGCCTGCCGTGCTCATCACGTACTCACCCCTTAACAGGACCATGGTGGACTCATGAGATTCAGTCCCGGGCCCCGGGCCCCGGAGGACGAACACCGAAATTCTGGGACCACCCGGTGGGAGACCTCGGGCACGCCACGCCCGGCGGGTGTCGCGCTCAGGCGAACAGCTCACTGAGCAGCTCGGGGCCGATGGCGATGGCGGCGGGGCGGTAGGCGGGCGGCTGCGTGCCCATCAGCTCGCGCACCAGGAAGTCCCAGCAGCGCTTGCGGACGTAGGCCAGGCAGTCGATGAACGTGTGCTCGGCGCCGGGCACGATGAGCAGCTCGAAGTCCTTGTCGGCGGCGACGAGCCGGTCGGCCAGCCGCAGCGTGTGGCCGGGGTGGACCTGGTCGTCCATTTCGCCGTGGACGAGCAGCAGCTTGCCCGCCAGCCGGTCCGCGAGCTCCACGTTGGAGGAACGGGCCCACGCCCCGGGGTCGTCCGCGCCGTCGTAGGTCTCCACGAAGCCCACGTTGAAGCAGCGGGCGTCGTGCGATCCGGAGAGGGCGACTCCGGCCTTGTACACCTCGGGGAAGTCCAGCATCGCCCGCGCTGCCGCGAACCCGCCTCCGGAGTGGCCGAACGCGCCCACCCGGTCCAGGTCCATCCATGGCCGCGTCCCGGCCAGCTGCCGCAGCGCCGCGACGTGGTCGGCCAGGCAGCCCGCGTCGGCCAAGCGCCCGTAGGAGGCGTCGTGGAAGGACTTGCTCCGCCCCGGGGTGCCCCGCCCGTCCAGCGCCACCACCACGAAGCCCAGCGCCGCGAGGGGTTCCGCGTCGAGGCCCATCCCGCCGGGGTCGAAGCACGGGGCGACCCGGTTGACCTGCGGGCCGGGGTAGAGGTTGTCCACCACCGGGTAGCGCCGGGCGGGGTCGAACCCCCGCGGCCGGTACAGCACCCCGTAGATGTCCGTCACCCCGTCGGCCGCCTTGACGCGGAACCGCTCCGGCGGCGTCCAGCCGGTGGCCGCGAGCTTGCTGATGTCGGCGCGCTCCAGCTCGACCAGGACCCGCCCGGTCCAGTCACGGACCGTCGTCACCGGCGGGGTGCCGACCGTGGACGCGGAGTCGATGAAGTAGTCCGGGTGGTCCGGCACGGTGACGACGTGGTCCAGCTCGTCGTCCGTGACCTTCGCGAAGCCGGAGCCGTCCAGGCCGGCGCGGCACACCGTACGCCGGTACGGATCCTCGTCGACCAGCCCGGTGGCGGTGAAGTACACCACCCGCTCGGCCTCGTCGACGTGCAGGATCTGCCGCACCGTCCACGGCCCGGAGGTGACCTGCCCGAGCAGCGCGCCGGTGCGCAGGTCGTACCGGTACAGGTGGCCCCAGCCGTCCCGCTGCGAGTACCACAGCACCTCGCCGGCCAGCACACGCACGATCGGCGCCTCGTACATCCACTGGTTGGGCTCCACACGGGTGGACCCGGTCTCGCTGAGCACGGTGGTGACCTCGCCGGTGGCCGGATCCATCCGGTGCAGGGTGAGCGTGCGCAGGTCGCGCGGCCGGCCGAGGTAGTACACCGCCGAGCCGTCCGGAGCCCACCACGCCCACTTGGTCGCGATCGGCGACAGCTGCGGCATGAGCAGCGGCTCGGCCTGCGCGCGGACCACGGTGCCCGCCTGCACGTCCAGCACGACCAGCTCGGCGTGGGGCACCTTCTCGTCCCCGGGGTACGCGTACCGCTGGGTGTGCAGGCGGGGCGCGCCACCGTCGGCGGGCCCGGCCTCCACGAGGTGGGTCCGCCGGACGCCGCGCTCGTCGGTCCGGTGCGCCAGCACCTTCGTCGAGTCGGGCGACCAGGCCACCGCGGGCGGCAGGTGCGGCAGGCCGAACTTGCGCAGCAGGGTGCCGTTGCTCGTGGAGTCCGGGCCGGAGCCGTACCGGTGGTCGGGCTCACCGTCGGTGGTCAGCGCCCACTCGCGGCCGTCGGACAGCGAGCGCGCCCACAGGTCGTGCCCCCGCTGGGACACCGCGACCTTCTTGTCGGGTGACGGCACGTCCAGCGGGTTGCCCGGCGACGTGAAGTCGGCCCGCTCGCAGACGTAGCCGTCCAGGCGGCAGCGCCAGTACTCGCCGAACGCGTGGAACTCCACTGCGTTCCCGGCCATTTCGACGGCTATGAACGGCAGCGCCTCGGGGTCGACCCGCTGCCCGGAGGCGGCGGCCAGCCCGGCGGCGAGCAGGGCGTGGTCGAAGGCCGGCTCACGGGTGCCCGCCACCGGGTCGACCAGCACGAACCGCCTGCCGACACCATTGCTCACCGCGTACCGGAAGCGCGCGCCTCCGTCGATCCACTGCGGCCTGACCTTGTCGCCGATGACGAGCTCGCCGGGGCGGGCGGGACGACGGAGGAGCTGTTCGGCGGCCTGGTAGTCCTGAGTGGTGCTCATTTTTCTTGTCCTTCATCGGTGTTGTCGTGCGGGTTGGCGGGTGCGGGGGTCAGTGGCTGCGGGCGGTGATGTTGCTGTAGGCGGTGGTGGCGGGGATGTCGAGGACGGCGGCGACGGGGGCGGGGGCGGTGAACTTCCGCATTGCGTTCTCCTGCAACTCGTTGTTTCCGATGACGCAAACGCTACGTTGCATTCAAGGAGTCATCAACGGGTTCGTTGCGCGAAATCAATATCACTGCAGGTCAGAGCAAGGAAATCGTTGCAACGTCTCTAGCGGTTAACGCAACAAAGGTCAGCCACCCGTTGCAATGAATTGAAGGTGAACGCTATGGAGACCGCGGCGCCAGGAGGCAGACTCACCCGGCAGGGCCGCGGGCAGGTCGCGCGCCGGCTCAACGCCCTTGCAGTGCCTTCACGTTGTTCCCGAAGGTCCACCCCTTCGACCCGTCCCAGTTGAGGGACCAGGTCATGAGGCCCTTGAGCCCACCGCCGTAGGTGTTCCACGCCTGCGCCACGAGCCCGGGCGACATGTAGCCGCCACCGGCACCCGGCTGCGCCGGCAGCCCCGGCACCTGCTTGTCGTAGGGGACGCGGATGGTCGTGCCCTGGACGACGAGCCCCTTGTTCAGGCAGTCCGTCTGCGCGGTGAACCCCTTCACCGTCCCCGCGGAGTACGAGTCCCCGGAGCAGCCGTACATGTTCCCGTTGTAGTACTGCATGTTCAGCCACCACAGCCGGCCATTGTCGGCGTACTTCTTCACGATCGGCAGGTACGCGCCCCAGATCGAGCCGTACGTGACGCTGCCGCCCGTGACGTAGGCCGTCTCGGGCGCCATCGTGAGGCCGAAGTTCGAGGGCATCCGGGCGAGCACGCCGTCGATGATGCGGATGAGGTTGGACTGCGAGGCGGACAGCGTGTTGATGTTGCCGCTGCCGGTGAGGCCGGTCTCGATGTCGATGTCCATACCGTCGAAGTTGTACGTCTTGAGGATCGGCACGACCGTCTCGACGAACCGGTCGGCGACCGTGCTGGAGCTGAGGTCGATGCCCGCCGCCGCGCCACCGATCGACATCAGGATCGTGGCCCCGGCCGCCTTGGCCCGGCACATCTCGGCCGGCGTCGCGACCTTCACGGTCGCGTCCATCCCGTCCTCCCACAGGACCGTGCCGTCCGAGCGGATGACGGGGAACGCCGCGTTGATCACGTTGTAGCCGTGCTCACCGATGCGCGCGTCGGTGATCGGCACCCACCCGAACGGAGGGTGCACGCCGTTCGCCGCACCGTCCCAGTTCTCCCAGTAGCCCTGGAGCACCTTGCCGGGCGGCTTCGACTGCACGGGACAGGTGTCCGCTCCCGGCCCGCTCGCCACGGCAGCGGTCCCGTACACCGCCCGGGCCTCCGCCTGCAGGGGCACAGGCCCCGCAAGGACCATCCCCAGGCAGACCCCGGCCGCCCCCGCCATCAGACGCGCCGTCCGACCGATCATGCTCGGCTCCCTTCGGGCCGCGGCTGCCGCCACCGGTCACTGAAGGTGTCGAACGCTAGAACCGCCCCGTTGAACCGTCAATAGGTCTGGACCAAACCCAGGGCCTGAACGCTGCCGGTTGTCACCACCGCCCCGTTTCCTCCTTCGTTTCGCTACGGCGCCGCGCACATGAAGTGCGCGGCGCACCTCCGCCTTTTCAGTCCGCCGGATGTGCTCCCGTGCACCGCACGACCGGGGATTGACGAGCCGTGCAGGGTGGACAACATGCTGGTGGCGTCCCTACGCGTCCCGGCGTCCCGGCGACTCGTCCCGGAAGGGGTGGGCATGGATACGGCTGCGTCGATTCCACTGGCACCGAATGCCGTGCCGCTCCTGGGGCACGTGCTGCCCCTCGTCCGCGATCCGCTGGCGTTCCTGTCGTCCCTGCCCGCCCGCGGAGACCTGGTGCGGATCCGCATGGGGCCGCGTTCGGTCGTGATGGTGTGCGACCCGGTCCTGACCCGGCAGGTCCTCCTGGACGACCACGCGTTCGACAAGGGAGGGCCCATGTACGAGCGGGTGCGCGAGGTGGTCGGCGACGGCCTCATCTCGTGCCCGCACAGCCGGCACAGGCGCCAGCGGCGGCTGTGCCAGCCGTCCTTCCACCCCGAGAGGTTCCCCCACTATTCCGCGGTGTTCGTCGCCGCGGCCGAGGATGTGGCGCGCTCCTGGCACGACGGCCAGGTCGTCGACGTGACGACCGAGATGGCGAAGCTGGCCACGCGGGTCGCGGTGGAGACGATGTTCACCGCCGCCCTGCCGCCCGGGGCCGCGCAGCAGACGGTCGGCGACATCAACACCGTGGTGAACGGCGCGTTCCGGCGGATGATCAGGCCTGCGCTCCTCAACCGGCTGCCGAGTCCGGGCAACCGGCGCTACCTCCGGGCACGCGACCGGCTGCAGCACACCGCCTGCGGCGTCGCCGGCCGCCGCCGCGCCGATTCCACCGACCACCGGGACCTCCTGTCGTCCCTGCAGAGGGCCACCGACCCCGACGGCCTAGCCGACGGCGCCCGGGCGCTGACCGATGCCGAACTGGCCGACCAGGTCCTCACGTTCTTCCTCGCCGGAGCGGAGACGACCTCCAACGCGATGGCCTGGGCCCTGTATCTGCTCGCCGAACACCCGGAGGTGGGAGAACGCCTGCACGCGGAGTCCGACAGGGTCCTGGGCGGCGCCTCGCCGGCCTTCGCCGACCTGTCCGCCCTGCAGGAGGCGGGGCACGTCGTCCACGAGGCCCTCCGGCTGTATCCGCCCGCGTGGCTGCTCACGCGCACGGTGGTGGAGGACACCGAGCTCGGCGGGGTCACGCTCCCGGCCGGAACCCTGATCGCCTTCAGCCCCTACCTCATCCACCGCCGGCCCGACCTGTACGAGGACCCCGACCGCTTCGACCCCGACCGGTGGCGCGGGCCGCAGCCCGACCGCACCGTCTACCTCCCTTTCGGAGCCGGTGCCCGCAAGTGCATCGGCGCCCGCTTCGCCGTGGCCGAGGCCACCTTGGCCCTCACCGCCATCAACTCCCGCTGGCGTCTCGTCCCGCTCTCCGGCCGCCCCGTACGGCCCTCCGTCAAAGTCACCCTGGGCCCCCGGGGACTACGGATGCGCGTCATCGCCCGCCGTGCCTGACCAGCAGGGGTTATCCGGAATGACGCAGACAAGGGGGGACCCGCAAACCCCCGCGGAGGTCAGGACGGTCCCGGAGGCGATTCTCGAACGCGGCGCGGTCGGCCGCGCGCTGCGCGTGCTGGAGATGGTCTGCCAGGACGCCAGGCCGCGCGGGCTCAGTGAGATCGCCCGGGAGACGGGCGTGCCGAAGGCCACGACGTACCGGATCCTGACGGCGCTCTGCGCACACGGAATGATCGGCCGCTGGGACGACAAGTACGTGGCGGGCGAGCGGCTGGCCGAGCTGGCGTCGAAACGCGTCACCCGCCGCAACCAGCTCGGCGTCCTGAGAGCCACGGCGATGCCGTTCCTCCTCGACCTGTACAACTCCCTGGGCGGCTTCGTGGGCCTGGGAGTCCACGAAGGCCGGCAGGTCCGCTACGTGGAACGCATCCACGGCCGGCGCCTGCAGCCTCTGCTCTCCCGCACCGGCGAAACGGTGCCGGCGTCCTCGACCGCCATCGGCAAGCTGCTGCTCGCCTTCGAACACGATGCGCAGGCAGCGGACTGGCCGCCCCACGAGGAACTGGAGGACGAACTCGCGGTCATCCGCCACACCGGCATCGCCGTCGAGCGTCAGGAGTACGCGTCCGGGATGCTGACGGTGGCCGCGCCCGTCCTGGGGCCGGACCGTCGCGTCCTGGCCGGTGTGGTCATCGGTGACACCACGGGCCGCACCGCGCTGAAGCGGGCCGTCGGTGAGCTCCGGCGCACGGCGTTCGCCCTCACCATCGCCCTGCGCCGGCTGAACACCGACTCCCTGCCGTCGCCGGCGGAGTCAGTCGCCGCGCGCCCACGGCGTGGTGAGGCGGGGCCGCGTGAGATGGGCGGCGGCGATGACGGCTGACTGCACGACCGCGGTCGGCGTGTAGAGGGACTTGCCGAGCCACAGTTCGGCGAAGGCGTCGGGCCCGGCATCGAGATAGGGCACGAGGTAGCGGTGCGCCAGGTGTGACGTACGAGCCGGGAGGGGGAGATCGCTTCCGGCGAGTGCGTCCAGCGCCAGGATCGCGTAGGCGGTCTCCTCCGGCTGTCCGCCGCCCGCTCCCCAAGAGCCGTTCGGATGCTGGGTGTCGAGGAGCCACTCGTGGGTGCGGGTCAAGAGGCCCTCATGGCCCCCGCAACCCACACGATCCTCGTGGCTCCCGTGGCCCTCAGCGGATGCGGACCGGCCGAGCGCGAAGCAGACGTGGGCAGTCGCGTAGTAGGGCGACATGTGCCACTTGTCCAGCCAGGAGCCGTCCGCCGCACGGCTCTCGAGAAGGAAGCGGACGATCTTACGGCGCTGCGGGCCGTACGTGCCGGGCGCGTGGTTGAAGGCTTCCAGGAGCCGGGCGTTCACACTCACCGACGCGCCCCGCTCGCCCGGGTAGTGGAAGAAGTGATCGTCTGCTTCGTAGCGCAGGAGGAGGCCGAGCCGGGATGCGGCATCCACACCGAGGTGGGACAGCAGGTTGATGGTCATCGCAGTGGTGTCGGCCTCGGGCGCGGGGAACTCCCTGCTGAAACCGACCCAGCCGCGGCGGTCGAGCTCACCCGCCAGCGCATCGAGGTGCTGCGCGCCACCGGGAGGCAACAGGCCCGCACGTCCGAGGTGGTAGAGGGACCAGCCGGTCTCGAAGGCCTCCACCGGGTGCACCTCGGGCGCCCCGCCGTCGCGCGAGCGGTGGGCGAGGTGGTCGAGGTAGGCGAGTGCCCGCGCATCACCCGTGCTCTGCCACAGGGCAGCCGTAGCCGCAGGGGAGCAGCCCACCGACCCTCCGGGTGACTGCAGTGTCGGTGCCGCGCCCACGAAGGCCTCGTCCGGAGCGACCTCCATGCAGTACCGCAGTGAAGGGGAGAGCGAGGGGGAGGGCGAGCCCGCCGAAGCGGCTGCCATCCTGGCGAGCTTGTCCCGGCGCAGGGCGTGGATGTCCGGCCATGCCTGCGGTGGGAGGTCCACGCCATGGGCACGGAGCCGGCGGGTCAGCTCCGGCACGACGAATTCGAATCCGATCGGCTCGTGCGGCCCGGCCCGCCATTCGCGGGCCAGTGACTTCAGGTGGTCGGTTCCCCTCCTCAGCGCTCCGGCCACCCAGTCGTACGGCCCGGGCGGCGTGGTCTCCGCGTAGTCCACGAGTGCGCGCACGGCCGCCAGTGTGGACGTGAGCCGGTCGGCGGGCAGGGCTATCCGGCCTCCCCAGGAACCGTCCGGGTGCTGGCGCTCCCGCAGCCATTGGAGCGCGCGGGGGTAGCGCGGGGATCCGTCGGGGTCACGGACCCGGGAGACGAATGCCGTGTTGTAACTGTCCGAACAGGTCCCCGCGTCCCCGAGCCCGGCCATGAGCCGGCCCACCGCCTCCCGGATACGGCGCGCGGTCGGCCGTCCCGGGCCACTCGCTCCACCGTCCGTCGCCCGGGTGGTTGCACGGGTCATTGCATCAGTCGTCGATCCGGTCGTCGATCCGGTCGTCATACCGGTTGGCACAGGAGAGTTCTCGCCCGGCTGATCGGAGCACATGGCCCCCTCTTTTACGCGGCATCCTGCCTTCCGCTCAAGAGAGTGGTCCGCTGGGCGAACCGAAAGGTTGCCGGCTTCGGCGCGGAACGTCATCCTGCAGGTCCCACCATGGTGCGGTAGATCGACCAACGGCAGTTGACCCCTGTCGACGAGGACGGTATCGCTCATGAAAATACCCTCCGCCTTCAGGTTTCACCTCGCGCGCAGCACGGGTGAAACCCCATTGGTGACGGGTAACAGGGCAACTCCCCGGCTTCCCTATCCCGACGGCTGGTACGCCGTGGCATTCCGCGACGAATTGCCTGCCGGCCGGGTGCTGACCCGGCGCCTCACCGGCGAGGACGTCGTGCTGTACCGGACCCGGTCCGGCCTGGTACGAGCGGCGCGCCCGTTCTGCCCGCACCTGGGGGCCCATCTCGGCCACGGCGGACGGGTGGACGGGGAGGACATCGTCTGCCCGTTTCACCATTTCGCCTTCTCGCCCTCCGGCGACTGCGTCCGAACGGGGTGCGGCTCACCGCCGCCCAAAGCCCGTCTCAGGCTGCTGGAGGTGCGCGAAGTGGACGGCATCGTGCTGGTCTGGCACCATTCCCGCGGCCACCCGGCCGCATGGGAAGTGCACTCCTCCAAGCCCGCGGAGTTCTGCCCGGCGGGACACGTCTCCTACACGCTGGTCGACCACCCGCAGGACGTCATGGAGAACTCCGTCGACACCGCACACGGCCCTCCCATTCACGGCATGGCCATCGACATCAAGGGCATCCGCTTTTCGGGGACCGTGATGGAAGCCGATCTGGCCACGACTCCGGCCGATGGCTCTTCCGGGGGATTCCTGGTATCTCATCAAGTCCACTACAGTCTGCGTCTTCAGGGGCTCGGCTGGCTGTTCGTCGACGCTCGCGTTCCGCGGCTCCGCACCCACGTCCATTTCTGGGTCCTGCCGGTTCCCGTCGATCCGCTGCACGTGGAGATCAGGCTCGCGGTGAACGTGGAGGAATGCCTGGGACTCACCTCCCCGGGCCGCGCGACCCGGTTGATCGGCAAAGTGCTCGCCCCGCTGATCGGTCTCGATATGGCGAAGGACTTCCCCGTGTGGCAGAACAAGGCGTACGTAGCCCATCCCAAACTGACCAAGGGGGACGGCCCCATCATGGAATACCGCCGCTGGGCCGGTCAGTTCTACAGCGAGCCGAGCCCCTGATCGATCGCCCGGAACGGAGGCACGGAGATGCGACGACGGAATCTGTTCTTCTGCCCGCTTCCCCTGCGGATCAGCCCCGATGCCGAGCGCGCCCGCGCCCATACCTGGGAATGGTGCCAGGAGACGGGCATGGCGGCCTCTCCGGAAGCGGCAGCCCTCTGGGACGCCTACCGGCTGGACCTCTGGGGCTCGTGCGTCTGGTGGTACTGCACCGGCGACCTGCTGGATCTCGTCACCGACTGGGGGACGTGGGGCGTCATGCTCGACGACGTCCTGGAGGTCCACGATCCCGAGCTCATCCGCGACACCGTCGACGAAATGAAGCAGATCTTCGACACCAATGACCCCGACGCGCCGGGTGCCGGCGCCGGGCCGTTCACCGTGGCCCTGTCCGACCTGTGGCGGCGCACCCAGGCCCACGGCATGTCAGTGCGCTGGCAGCGCCGCACCGCGAACCGGTTCAGCCGCTTCCTGGATTCGTACCTCCGCGACGCGGTCTACCGCCGTGACGACGTATGGCCCACGGTCGAGCACTACCTGGACGACCGGATCTGGTCGACCGCTTCCCTGGCCAACATGTGCTTCAACGACCTCGAACACCGCTGCGAGCTCAGCGACGACATCGTCATGCACCCCGTCCTCCACGCCATGCAGCGCGCCACGGGCGACCACATCGCCCTCGTCAACGACATCACCGGCGTCCACCGCGAGGCCTCCTGGAACGACCACATCAACGTCGTTCCCCTCATCCAGCGCCAGTACCGGTGCACCCAGGGGGAGGCCATCGCCCGGGCCGTCACGATGGCCGACCAGCGCATGCACTCCTTCCTGGCCCTCGAGCGCGCGCTGCCCGACCTCTGCGCCCACCTCGACGTCACCCCCGAAGAACGCGAGTGCATCGGTCACCTGACCCGCGGGCTGCGCTCCTGGCTGAGCGGCAACATCGAGTACCACCTCATCTCGCCGCGCTACGAGGAGCGTCCCCGGCCTGCCAGCCGGCACACCGCCGCCTGGATGGCCGATGCGCACCGCGTCCCCGCCCGTATCCCCGCCCCCGTCCCCGTTCCCGCCCGCGTCCCTCAGGGACTCACCGCCAGCACCACATAAGCCGCCAGGAGTGAGAGGTGTACGCCGCCCTGGAGCGGGGTGGCGCGGCCCGGGATCACCGTCAGGGTGCCGACGGCGACGGTGAGGGCGAGCAGCACCATGTGCGTCGCGCCGAGGCCGAGGAGGAGGGGGCCGTCCAGCCAGATCGAGGCCACGGCGACGGCGGGGATGGTGAGGCCGATGCTGGCCATGGCCGAGCCGAGGCCGAGGTTGAGGCTGGTCTGGACGCGGTCGCGGCGGGCGGCGCGCAGGGCGGCGATGGTCTCGGGGAGCAGTACCAGCAGGGCGATGACGACGCCGACGACGGAGGCGGGGAGGCCGGCGGCGGCCACGCCGGACTCGATGGCCGGGGAGACCCCCTTGGCCAGGCCGACGACCGAGACCAGGGCGACGGCGAGCAGGCCGAGACTGGTCAGGGCGGTCCGGGCCGTGGGCGGGTCGGCGTGGTCGTCGGTGTCGATGACTTCGCCCTGGGCGGTCACCGGGAGGAAGTAGTCGCGGTGCCGTACGGTCTGGGTCGCCACGAACAGGCCGTAGAGGAGGAGCGAGGCGACGGCGGCGAAGACGAGCTGGGCCGGGGAGAACTGCGGGCCGGGGGTGCTGGTGGTGAAGGTCGGCAGGGCCAGGCTCAGCCCGGCGAGCGTCGCCACGGTGGCGAAGGCGGCGCCGGTGCCTTCCGCGTTGAAGACGGCCACGCGGCGCCGGAGGGCGCCCACGAGGAGGGACAGCCCGACGATGCCGTTACAGGTGATCATGACGGCGGCGAAGACGGTGTCGCGGGCCAGGGAGGCGCTCTTGTCGCCGCCGTCGGCCATGAGCGTGACGATGAGGGCCACTTCGATGACCGTCACCGCGACGGCGAGGACGAGCGATCCGAAGGGTTCGCCGACCCGGTGCGCGATCACCTCCGCGTGGTGCACGGCGGAGAGCACGGCGCCGGCCAGGCAGCAGCTCACCAGGGCCACCGCTCCGGCGGACAGTGACCGCCCCCAGGTCAGGGCCAGGACGACGGCGGCGAGCGCCGGCACGAGGGCCGGCCAGCGCGCAGCGAGGAAGTGGAGCCGAGAGTTCATACGGAAAGCTTCGCAGATTGGCGACGATGTCCCATTTGCAGGAGATTTCACGTCCGTCGCCCCGGCCGGCCGTCCTCGCCCTTGCCCAGTCCGCGGCTGGTAGGACTGGGCAAGGGCAGCGTGCCGCTGTCATGAAGGATCTTCGCCGTCCGATGATCCGAGAAACGCCCGTCACCCGGACGGGTGCGCAAACTCCCCCCATCGGGGAGCGCACAACGAGATGGAGGCCACCCGACCCGGGTGGCCTCCATCTCGTTCACTGTGGAGCTAAGGAGAATTGAACTCCTGACCTCCTGCATGCCATGCAGGCGCTCTACCAACTGAGCTATAGCCCCTTGTTCAGCTGTTCCGCTGTACTGCCTGTCCTGCTGCACTACCTGTCTTGCTGTTCCGCTTTCGCCCGGTTTCCCCGGCGACATCGGCAATATTACACGACGGCGACCGACCCGTTGACTCCTGTTTTCGCCCCGTGCCAGATTCGGCGCACCATCGCGCGAGCAGGAGCCGAACCGAGCCGAGCCGGGGGTGTGGCGCCCATGACGTCGTCCGAGCAGCCGTCGTCCCGACCCCCGGCCCCGTCCCCGTCCCGGTCCCCCCTCGCCCTGGAACGACGGACGATCGAGGTGATCCCGGACGCCGAGCGGCACGGCGCCCCGCACAACCAGTTCACCCTCTGGTTCGGCGCGAGCATGCAGATCACCGCCGTCGTCGACGGCGCTCTGGCGGTCGTCTTCGGCGCCGACGCACTGTGGGCGATCCCGGCGCTGCTCGTGGGCAACCTCCTCGGCGGGGCGGTGATGGCCCTGCACTCGGCCCAGGGTCCGCGGCTCGGGGTTCCCCAGATGGTTTCGAGCCGCGCACAGTTCGGCGTCTTCGGCGCGGTGGTCCCGCTCGTGATGGTGATCCTCATGTACCTGGGCTTCGCGGCGACGGGCTCCGTACTGGCCGGGCAGGCCGTCCGCAGGATCCTGCACCTGCCCGGCACGACCCCCGGGATACTCGTCTTCGGCGTGCTGACCGCCGTCGTCGCCCTGGCCGGATACCGCCTCATCCACCTGGCGGGCCGGGTGGCGACCGTCGTCGGCAGCATCGGCCTCGGCTATCTCCTCGTCGCCGTGTTCGCCCGGTACGACGTCGGCGCGCACGTCGGCCGGCAGCCCTTCGACGCGGCGACGTTTCTGCTCGCCGTCTCCCTCGGCGCCGGCTGGCAGCTCACCTTCGGTCCCTACGTGGCCGACTATTCGCGCTACCTGCCCCGTAGCACCAGCGCCCGCGCGGCCTTCTGGTCAACCTTCTCGGGCAGCGTCCTCGGAGCGCAGTGGGCCATGAGCCTGGGAGCCCTGATCGCCGCCGTGGCCGGTGGGTCCTTCCTGTCCGACCAGGTCGGGTTCGTCGGCGAGCTGGCGGGACCGGCGGCCGTCGGCTTCCTGATCCACCTGGTGGTGCTGGTGGGCAAGCTCACCGTCAACTGCCTCAACGCGTACGGCGGTTTCATGTCGATCCTGACGACGGTGACCGCATTCGACGGCCGGACCAGGATCACGCCGGCCGCCCGAGCGCTGTACATCACCGCGTTCACGGCGGCGGCCACCGTCGTGGCGGTCGCGGCCAGCGCGGACTTCCTCGACAACTTCAAGAACTTCGTCCTGCTGCTGCTCATGGTGTTCACGCCCTGGAGCGCCATCAACCTGACCGACTACTACCTGGTTTCGCGCGAGCGCGTCGACATTCCCGCGCTGTACGACCCGGACGGCCGCTACGGGCGGTGGAACGTCCCCGCGCTGAGCAGCTACGTCCTCGGCATACTCGCCCAGATCCCCTTCCTGGCCCAGAACCTCTACACCGGTCCGCTGACGGACCGGCTCGGCGGTGCGGACATCTCCTGGATCGTCGGACTGGTCTTCACCGCGGCCGTCTACCTTCCCTGGGCCCGGCACACCGCCGACCCGCCCGCCGAGACCGTCCACCCGGCGGACGCGTCCGCGGCGGCGGGGGTGACGGGGGTAGTGGGGCGGGGTTGACGGCACCGCGACACGCTCGCCGGCAGGGGTGGGCCGCGGTCGGCGGCGAAGCCCGACCGGCTGCTGTGGACCACCGTCCGCGCTTGGCAGCCGTCCGCCCCCCGGAACGGATCTGATCGACCTGGAGCTGGACGGCAGCAACCTCTACCCGGCCGTCCGGGAATACGCCCGGCCGCTCCTGGAGAGATGGCTCGCCGGGCCGCCGGACAGGCCCGGCCTCTGGGTCGGCCTCGACAGCCGGCACCGGCTTGCGTGGCTGGACATCGTCCGGGAGCGGGGCTGCCGGCTCGAGCGCCGGGACCGGCCGGCCCACCACGCCTACGAGCTCGACGGCCGGCACGTCACCGACGTCCCGGGCCTCCACCTCGCGCTGGGCGAGGCGGTGAACGGGCCGGGCGGCTGCTTCGGCGGCTGCCTGGGCGCCCTCGACGACTGCCTCCGCGGCACCTTCGGCCACACGGCCCCCGCGACCCTGCTCTGGCGCGACGCCGCGACCGCGCGCGAGCACCTGTCCCACGCCCTCTCGCCGGACGGCCGGCCCTACGACCTGTTCGCCGAAGTCCTGAACTCCCTGGCCGGGGGCGGGATGCACGTCACCTTGGCTTGACGCCGGGCAGGCCGGGGCGCCGCTCAGGAGGCGGTCCTGCGGCGCCGGTGGTAGGCGTACGTCACGGCCAGCACCAACGGCCCCCACAGGACGAACAGGCCGCTGACCACGTCTCCCAGCACCTTCCACCACACGCTCGTGTACGGGGCCTCGGCGAAGCCGGCGATGTGGAAGACGCGCAGCACCCAGTCGATGAGCAGCCCCGTGAGGACCAGACCGCCGAGAGCGGCAGGGACGACCGCCACCAGGGGCGGGATGCGCCGGCCGCCGATCCCCGGCACCCACCGGGGCACGACCTCGCCCCAGGGCCGGACCAGGCCGCGGCACAGCAATGCGGCCGACTCGGTCAGCAAGCTGAGTGCACAGACGTACGCCACGTTGGCCCAGCGCGTCCACGACATGGGCTCGGCGTCCATGCCCATCAGGTGGTCGAAGCCGATGGGCAGCCGCCACAGACACACCGGGAGGGCGAGCAGGGGGAGCAGGCGGACGACCCGCTCCGCCCACAGCGGCACGGGCCGCTCGGTCCCCGTGTCCACCGTCCTTGCATGTGCTGTGCCCTTTGGGGGAGTTGCGCTCGCGCTCGTTGCCATGCGATCACTCTTGCGGCTGCTCGCCGCGTAAGGATCATGCGCGAGGACGGTCCGGCTCCGCCGTGCGGTGGAGTGCGGCAGGCACGTTGCGGCGCCCGCCGAGGGCGGCGAACCCGCCACAGGTCAGCGCCGCCAGTACGGCTGCCGCAGCGAGGAGTACGGGCATGCTCCACCAGCGGGAGACCAGGGCGAGGGCGTACGGCACGAACATGCCGAGGTAGGCCGCCGTCCAGAACAGCGAGGTCACCATGGCCAGCCGCGCCGGCGGTGCGGACGCGGCCGCCTCGGTCAGGCCGAAGGACAGCGCGAAGCCGTAACCGGCTCCCAGGACGGCCGCCGCGACGAGGGCGAGCGCCGGCTGCGCTGCCGCCGCGGCGGGGACGGCGAGGGCGAGCCCCACGGTGATCGCGCCGAGGCCGGCCGACGCGTTGGCGAAGCGGTGCCGTGCGGCCAGCCGGCGGGCCAAGGGCTGGACGAGCAGGCCGCAGCCGGGGACCACGGCGGTCGCGATGCCCGCGAAAACGGTGCGCCAGCCCGTCAATCCGCCGTCGACCAGCCCGGGCAGGGTGGCGAAGCCGATGGCCGGGGCGGCGAAGACCCAGGGGGCCAGGGGCAGTACGGCGCGGCGGAAGCGGGACCAGTCGACGGCGGCGTCAGCGGCGGCGCCGACCGCGGTCCCCGCGGCATCGGCGGCACCAGCAGCTGCAACAGCAGCCCCGTCACCGCCCGCCGCAGCCCGTGCATCCCGCCCCTCCCGCGCGGCCGGGCGCCGGGTCTCCGGGGCCCGGTACGCGACCACCCAAGCGAGTGCCACCAGGATGACATGGGGAACGTAGGCCGTCGCCATCGGGTGCGGCAGCCACTGGGCGATCAGCGCGGCCACCAGGCCGCCCGAGGCGAAGCCCGCCGAGACGAACAGGCCCGGGCGGCGGGCCGCCGCCCCAGGTGCCCCGTCCGGAGCGTGGGGCGGGCAGGAGAGCTCCTTGACCCAGGCGCTGCCGGCGGCCAGCAGGGCACCGGCGCTGACGCCGGTCAGGAAGCGGCCGGGCAGCAGCCACGCCGTGGTGGCCGAGCCGGCCATCAGGAGGCAGGTGGAGAGCAGGTTGACGGCGAGGGCGGTCAGCGCCACCGGCCGGCGGCCGCGCCGGTCGGCCAGCGGTCCGCCGATCAGCAGGCCCGGGACCAGGCCGACGACGTACAGCGCGAACAGGCCGGTGACCGTGGACTCGGACAGCCCGAGCTCGGAGCGGTAGGCGCCCAGCAGGGCGGAGAACTGGTTGGCGCTCCAGCCGGAGGCCGTCATCATCCAGCCCGTCCGCATCCAACCGGACCGCATCCGGCCGGTGCGCGTCCCACCGGGGTCGCCGGAGGTGCCGGAGGTACCAGGGGCGGTGTGCTTGACAGGAATACTCACGTCCGCCAGTCCTACGGGCCTCCGCCCCACCCCCGCCGCCCGCATTCACGATTTGTGAATGCACATGCGAACCGGACGGCCGAGGTGTCTATCGTGGCCGTCATGGATCTCCGTCTGCTGGCGTCCTTCCTGGCGGTGGTCGAGGAAGGACACTTCGCGCGGGCAGCCGCACGGCTCTTCCTCTCCCCGCCCGCCGTGACCCAGCACGTCCGGCGGCTGGAGAGCGACCTCGGCACCCGCCTGCTCCACCGCAACCCCGTCTCCCCCACGCCCGCCGGCGAGCGGCTGGCCGGCCACGCCCGTACGCTGCTCGCCGCCGCGAACGCCGCACTCGACGACGTGGCCGGGGCCGCCCAGGCCCCGCCCTCCGCCGAACGGCCGCTCCGCGTAGGCATCATGGGCCACGGCTCGGCGGAGCTGACCCCCGCGTCGGTCAACGCCTTCCGGCGGGCCCGTCCCCACGTGCCCGTCGAGCTGCGCCAGCTCGACTTCACCGAACACGTCTCCGCACTCGTCGAGGACCGCGTGGACGTCGCCTTCGTCCGGCCCACCCCGGCGGACGAACGGATCACCGCGGACGCCATGACGACCGAGCAGCGCATCGTGGCGGTACCGGAGTCGTCGCCGCTGGCGGACGCCCGCGACACCGGCGCCCTGCTCGCGGACGTCGCCGACCTGCCGTTCTTCACGGTCCCCGGGCACACGCCCCGCACCTTCACCGACTACCTGTACTTCGACTGCGCGGCCCGGCGCCGCAGCCCGCACGTGGCGCTGACGCCGCAGGAAGTCCTCACCGGCGTGGTCACCGGGCGCGCGGCCGGCTCCGGCCTGAAGTCGTTCGCCCGCTATTACGCGTGGCCGGGCGCGGTCTTCGTCCCGGTGCTCGACGCTCCGCACGAGAGCAGCTACCTGGCCGTCCGGGCCCGGGACCGCAACCCCGAGGTGCAGATCTTCCGCGCGCTGGCACGGGCGCTGGCACGGGAAATGGGGCCACGGATCAGCGCGTGAGGGCTACGCCGGCGCTCGTCGTGTGCCCCGGCCACGGACACGGACCCTGGTTGCGGCGGGGTAGGAGGGATCACAGACTGGGAGTGAGGCACGTGGAGCCACCGCGGTCCGACTCCGCGTCGCCCCTGTGAGCCGTGAGCGCGAGGAAGCGTGACCGGACGTGACTGGTCGTGACCGGGCGGGCGCGAAGGGGCGAATACGGTGGAAAACCGACTGCAAATCCTCCTGTCCGAGGAGGGGCCGGAAGCGACGGAAGCCGAGCACGTCGAGAAGCTGACCGGCTACCTCCGCCAGGAGTTGCTCCAGCTCGACGTGGACGACGTGACGTCCCTCCCGGCTGACGCAGAGGTGCCGCCGGGCGCCCGGGCGGTGGACGTCGCCCAGGTGGGAGCCCTGCTGGTGACTTTGGGAACGTCCGCCACGGCGCTGCGCGAGGTCGTCGGCGCCGTGAGGGAGTGGTGGGGCCGCTGCCGGGATTCCCGGCCGTCGATGCGGCTGACGCTCGGCGACGACGTCCTGGAGATCTCCGAGGCGACACCCGAGCAGGTCACCGAGGCCTTCGACCTCTTCGTCCGTCGGCACTCCCCCGGTGCGGTGCCGCCCGGGAAAGCGTCGCCCGGTGAGGTGCCGCCATGACCGAGTCCCGGTACGCGCTGATCATCGCCAACGACAGCTACCAGGACCGAGGACTCCGACAGCTGATGTCGCCGGCGCAGGACGCCGAGGCGCTCGCGGGCGTCCTGGGCGACCCGCAGATCGGCGGATTCGACGTCCAGATCGTGCGGAACGAGCCCTCGCACGCCATCAGCATGCGGCTCGACGACTTCTTCGCCGACCGGCGGCCGGGCGACACCCTCGTGGTCCACTTCTCCTGCCACGGACTCAAGAGCGAGTCCGGCGAACTGTACTTCGCCGCCAGCAACACGCTGCCCCGGCGCCTGGCCTCCACCGCCGTACCGGCCGACTTCGTACGCCGCTGCATGTCCTGCACCCGCGCCCGCAGCATCGCCCTCTTCCTGGACTGCTGCTACGGCGGCGCCTTCCCCCAGGGCGCGGTCGCCCGCGCCGCCGGCGACGTCAACGTCCTGGAGTCCTTCGTGGGCGAGAAGCTCGGCGGCGGGCGCGGCTGGGCCGTCATCACCGCCTCCAACTCCATGGAGTACGCCTTCGAGGGCTCCGAGCTCACGCGGACTGCAGCGGGCCCGCGGCCCTCGGTGTTCACCAGCGCGCTCGTCTCCGGCCTCGCCACCGGAGAGGCCGACCTGGACGAGGACGGCCGGATCTCCCTCGACGAGCTGTACGAGTACGTCTTCGACCGCGTACGGCAGGAGAACCCGAACCAGACCCCGAGCCGCAGCGTCGACATGCAGGGTGACCTGTACCTGGCGCGCAGCCCCCGGCGGCGGATCGCCCCCTCCCCCGTTCCGGACGACCTGCGCGCGGCGATGCGCAGCCCCGACATCTACACCCGCCGCGGAGCCATCGCCGAACTGCGGGCCCGTATGGAGAACGCCGACCTGTCCGTCGCCGTGGGCGCACGCGAGGCCCTGGCCGAGATGGCGCGCAAGGACATCCGGGCCGTGGCCGACGAGGCCGGCCGCGCCCTGAGCGAGGTTGCCGTCAACCCGTACCCGACCCGGCTGGACTTCGGCCCGGTGCCGCAGGGCGCGCCGCCGCCGCACCAGCAGGTGCGGCTCCTCGGCCCGCCGCTGGCCCGTAGTTGCGCCGCGCACCCCAAGGCGGACTGGCTACGGGCCGCGGAGACCCCCGACGGGCTCGACATCAGCGTCGACACCTCCGCGGGGCCGGGACGCCTCAGCGGTGACATCGTGCTGAAGGGCGCCGTCGGGGAAGGGCTGGTCCACGTGGAGGCGGAGGTGCTGCCGACGCCGGCGGCCGAGGGGCGGGCGCCGGTGCCCCCGGACGGCCCGACAGCGGTGGTACCGGCGGCGGGCAAGCCGCCACCCGCCCACGCGCGGCCGCCGGCCCCGCCACCGCCTGCGGCCCACCGGCCGGTACCGACGCGCACTCCGGTCGCACAGAAGCCGGACAGGCGGGAGCCGAGCAGTCAGGAGCCGGTCGCCCACAAACCCAGCACGCACAAACCGAGCACGCCCGCGCCGACCCGCAAGCCGCCCCCCGCGGCCGGACCCGCAGCAACAGCAGCCGCCGCTGCAGGCCCCGCCCCACGAGCAACACAACGCCCCACGCAGCGCCCCGCCCCACGAACAACCCACGCACCACCACCGCGCTCACACCACCCTCCTCCGACCCCCGCCCGCCCCCAACGCGCCCCCGCCCTGGCGGCCGCCTCCCTGGGCCTGTCCGTCGCCTCGCTGATCACGCTCCTCCTGGGCGCGGTGGCGGCGATCGATGCCGTGGAGACCCGGGTGTACATCCCCGGGGCGTCCCTTGAGGAGGGAGTCGTCCGTGCCGGGATGATGAAACCGCTCATCATCTCCCTGATCACGGCAATACTGGCGCTGGTCGTCGTATCGATCGCCCGGAACAGCCTCGGCTCGTCGGCAGCGTCGCAGACGAACTACGCGGAAGGCCCGGCCCACGCCACCAGGGTGCTCACGCGGACGGCCAAATTCATCGCCGTCCCGTCGCTGATCCTGGCCGTCCTGATCCTTCTTGTGTATCTCGTCGCGAGGATTTACGCCTGAGCCGCCCCGATATCGTCGCCGGGGCAGCATCACCTGCCTCACGCAGGGGCACTACCACCCCATGGTCGCGATACCGCACGACATCCGCACGAGGATCGAAGCGCCGCACATCTGGTACGTCGCCACGGTCAACCCCGACGGCTCGCCGCACGTGAGCCCCATGTGGCTGGGGCTCGAAGGGGACTTGCTGCTGTTCAACACGTCCATCGGGCGCATCAAGGAACGCAACCTCCGCCGCGAGCCGCGCGTGTGCCTCTCCCACGCGGACCCGGCGGACCCCTACGACCGCGTACAGATCCGCGGCCGCGCCGTCCGCTTCGTGGAGGGCCCGGAAGCGGACCGGAACATGGACCGGCTGGCGCGTCGTTATGCGGGCACCGAGCGATTCGAGTGGGGCGTCCCGGGCGAACAGCGCGTCGTCGTCCTGATCGAGCCGTCCCGCATTCACCGCGTGAAGGGCGTCGAGCCTTTGCCGCCCGGCGCACCGGGGGCAGACGGCGCGTCGCCGCCGCCCATCAGTCCCATGCGTTGAACAGCAGACCTCCCAGCGCGGCCCATGCCCTCATCCTGCCTGGAGCTACGGCCTCCTGACGGATGCCTGTGATGTGAGGAGCGGTCACCCCCTGGATTCATGCCGCGCTGATGGGAAGGCGGACGGCCGCAGTCGGCGGACGCTTTCACCCGTGAGAGGGAACGCCGCCTCAGGCTCGCCGGTCCGTGCAGGCCGCACTGGCACGCTCTCGGAGCATGACCGACATCATCAAGAACGCCCAGCTCGCCCCCGCCCAGGAGTTCCAGCGCATGGACGCGGACGGCGACGGAGCCGTCGACCGGAGCGACTTCCTGCGGGCGCCTCACAGGCTGCTCGCCGAGCTCGGCATCCCGGAGGAGTCAGCAAAGGGGCGGGCTCTCCTGGACGCCAACGAGACCCAGTGGAAGTTCCTGCTGTCCCTCGGTGACGCCGACGGTGACGGCGTCCTGACGGCCGACGAGTACATCGCCGCGCGCACCTCCCCCGGCTTCCGCTCCGCGGACCGCCCCGGCAAGGGGGACGTGTGCCGGACGCTCTTCGACCTGCTCGATCGCGACGACGACGGCTCGCTGGACGAGGACGAGTTCCTCCGGGCCGCGGACTTCCTGTGCATGTCGGAAGCGGAGGCCCGCGGGTACTTCGCAGAGCTCGACGCCGACGGCAGCGGGCGGCTCAGCCCCAAGGAGTTCCTGAAGGCGGTGAAGCGCTTCTACACGAGCTGAGCCGGCCCACTCGTCGCCGGCCCCGCGCTACCGGCCCCCGCCCTGCGCCGCGTCGAGGTTCCCCGTGAGCCGTTCCAGCAGCGCCCGCAGGGTGAGGGCCTCCTCCAGCGACAGCCCCGTCGCGGTGACGATCCGGCGGGGCACGGGCAGCGCGCGCTCGCGTAGCGCTTCGCCCGCCTCCGTGAGCCGGACCACGACCGAGCGCTCGTCCTCCGCGCTGCGCTCGCGCGCCACCAGGCCGGCCGCCTCCAGCCGCTTGAGCAGCGGGGAGAGCGTGCCGGAGTCGAGCCGCAGCCGCTCGCCGATGGCCTTGACCGGCTGGGCGTCGGGCTCCTCCCAGAGGACGAGCATGGCCAGGTACTGCGGATAGGTCAGGCCGAGGTCCTTGAGGGCGTCGCGGTAGACGCCGCCGAAGGCGCGCGCCGCGGCGTTCAGCGAGAAGCAGATCTGGTGATCGAGGCGGAGCAGCTCCGCGTCGTCCGGGAGGGGGAAGGGCGGCGGAGTGGTCATGACCTCAGGGTATCCCGCACCCTCATTAAATTGCGCACAACTTAATCGTGTGCAACCATTACTCGTGTGCGGCAGCCGGAACCCGGCACCGCCCCGCCGTCCGAACCGATCGAGGGGACCTTTCATGAATGCGCTGTACACCGCCGTCGCCACCGCCAACGGCCGCGAAGGCCGTGCCGTGAGCTCGGACGGGCAGCTCGACCTCGCGCTGGCCATGCCGGCCCCGCTCGGCGGCAACGGCAACGGCACCAACCCCGAGCAGCTCTTCGCCGCCGGCTACGCGGCCTGCTTCTCCAGCGCCCTCGGCCTGGTCGGCCGCGAGGCGAAGGTCGACACGAAGGACGTCTCGGTCGCCGCCGAGGTCTCCATCGGCAAGGACGACTCCGGCTTCGGCCTCTCCGTCGTCCTCCGCGTCGAGCTCCCGGACAGCCTCGCCGGCGAGACGGGCACCCGCCTGGTCGAGCAGGCCCACCAGGTCTGCCCGTACTCCAAGGCCACCCGCGGCAACATCCCCGTCGAGCTCGTCGTCGAGTAACGGGCAACGGCCGAGCCCGGCGGGCCCGCCCCGCCCCCGGCCTTGGACACCACCGTGCAGGGGACCCGGGTCGGCAACGCGCTGGTCAGGGTCGGCCGACGATCACCGTCCGGCGCGCATCGTCGCCCCGCTGGAGCACCGCGTCAGCACGCACGTGGTGCTGCCGTCGTCCTCCGCGATGTCCCGGACGTGTTCGAAGCCGAGCCGCTCCAGTACGGCCAGCGAGGCCCTGTTCGGTTCGGCGACCGTGGCATGGACCTCGGTCAGCCCGAGCATGCCGAAGCCGTAGGCGACGATCGCCTCCGCCAGCTCGGTCCCGAGGCCGGAACCCCAGGCCTCGGGCGCGAGGGCGTAAATGATCTCGTGGCCCCGGACCGCTTCGGTCGGCTTGATCTCCGCGTGCCCGATCAAGCGGCCGTCCGGACGGCGCACGGCCCAGACGTCGAACAGGCTCCGGGCGTAGACCTTGGTGAAAATCCGCCCGAAGAGGGCGCGGTCGTCCTCCTCGCTGGAGGGGCCGTCACCCATCCAGCGCGACACCCGCGTGTCCTGGAAGAGGGCGAGGAAAACCTCTTCGTCCTCGGGCGTATAGGGGGTCAGGAGGAGGCGCTCGGTGCGCAGAGTCGGTGTCGTGGCCGGTGGCGGCGTCGGCATGCGTGTCACGGGCGGTGACGCTACCCACGGCGGATTCGGAGCGGCAATCGAGTTTCACCACCCGGCACGAAGAGTGACGCGACCTCTTTAGCAAAACCCGCCAAATCACTCAAACGATCGACACCTATAGTATCGCGGGGTGTTTTCGCGAATAAGCTGCAGAATTCCGTTCGCCGCGTGGCGTCAGCCACGGGCGATCCTGTGGGCCACGGCGGGTGTGGTGACCCTTGGATTCCTCATCACGCTGGAGATCGCCGCGCGTCACTACACCGGCCGGCCGGGGCCGCTGACCGCCCAGGCGAGAGAGGTGATATTCGCCCCCAAACCGGGGCCGCTGTACGGCGGTCTGGCGTTGATGATGGTGGCGCTCACCTGGCGGGAACGGTTCATCGCGGCCGGCGCCGCGATCGGCATCGACATCCTCTTCGTGCTGGCGCGGTGGGCGGCCGACGCCGAGACGCCCGAGGGCCACTTCTTCGGCAACGGCGCATTGTGGGTGATGCTGGGCTGTGCGGTCATCGCCGTCACCCGCCGCACCGGCCGGGAGCGCGTCCTGCTGCTGCAGGCCGTCGGCCTGGGCCTGCTGCTGGTGGCCGGCCGTAAGACCGGCGACACCTGGCTGCTCATCACCGCGAAGACCCGCCAGGAAGTGCTCGACCCGTACCTGGCGACCGCCGATCACGCACTGGGCAACCCGTCGTGGGTGGCGGGCCGGATCCTCGAGGCCATCGGCCCGATCCCCACCCATCTCCTCGACCTGGTCTACGCGCAGCTCGCGGTGGCGGCGATCGTCGTCGCGCTGTACCAGCTGCGCAACGTGGCGGCCGAGCGCCGCTTCCCGCGCCACCACCTCGTGCGCACCTTTCTGGTGATCGGCCTCCTCGGGCCCGCCATCTACATGATCTTCCCGGTGGTCGGACCGATCTTCGCCTACGGCCCGGGCACCTCCGGCACCGGCGGCGTGGAGTGGGCGGTGGCCGACCTGTGGCCGCACACGCCGGTGTCGATCAGTACGCCGCACCCCGTGCCGTACGACGCGATCACCCCTCGCAACTGCATGCCCAGCCTCCACACGGCGTGGGCTACCGCGATCTTCATTCATTCCCGCAAGGGCCCGCTGATCCTGCGATGCGCAGGCGCGTTCTGGCTGATCGCCACGCTCAGCGCGACGCTGGGATTCGGCTACCACTACGGCGTGGATCTCGTTGCCGGCGTGGTGTTCGCGCTCACGATCGAGGCGGCGCTGCGCGCGCAGGAACGCGGCTGGGACCGGTCGGGAATCCAGCTGGTCGCCTACGGCGCAACGGTCTTCGCCGCGCTCCTGGCGACCTATCGCTGTCTGCCGATGGAGATGGCCGGGCATCCGTGGGTGTTCGGACCGCTCCTCATTCTGGCGATGGCCTCGGTGATCCACGGCTACGTGCGGACCACCGGGCGGTGGGAACGGGAGCCGAAGGGCGCACCGACGCGGCAATCGGAACCGGAACCGCAAGCGCAGCCCGAGCTGGTGTGAGCCGGACAAGCCCTAGCAGGCCGTGACGCCCAGGGGGATTCCCGCACCGGGGACCACGAACCCGTACTCGTAGGCGAGGATCACGGCCTGCGTGCGGTTGCGTGCGCCCAGCTTGGCCAGCAGGTTGCTCACGTGGGTCTTGACGGTCTCCAGGCTGACGACGAGGCGGCCGGCGATGTCCGGGTTGGACAGGCCGGTCGCCATGAGGCGGAGAATCTCGACCTCGCGGCCCGTGAGCGCGGGGACGCCGCGCGCGGGGCGGACCGGTGGCGCGGGCCGCGCCGCGACGAGTCTGCGGACGGCGTCCGGGAAGAGGACGGAGTCCGTCGTGGCGACCAGGCGTATGGCGTGGGCGATCTGCTCCGAGGGCGCCCGCTTGAGGACGAAGCCGCTCGCACCGGCGCGCAGGGCGTCGTAGACGTACTCGTCGTTCTCGAAGGTGGTGATCACCACGACCTTGGGCGGCTCGGGGAGGGCGGCCTGCAGCCGGCGGGTCGCCTCGATTCCGTCGATGCCGGGCATGCGTACGTCCATCAGCACGACGTCGGGCCGGAGTTCGGTGGCGAGGGACACGGCCCGGGTGCCGTCGGCGGCCTCGCCGATCACGTCGAGGCCCGGCCGGGCGGACAGCAGGGCACGCAGGCCGGTGCGGGTGAGTTCCTCGTCGTCGGCGACGAGGACGGTGACGGCGGTGGTGGCGGTGGTCGCGGCCTTAGTTGCAGGCGGAGGCGTAGTCATGGCGTCGACCGTAGTGGGATGCGGACTGCGAGCAGCCAGCCGGTCCCGGAGGCGTCGGGGCCTACGGAGACCTCCCCGCGGAGCAGGTGCACGCGGTCGGTGATGCCGGTGACGCCCTGTCCCTTCCTGCGGCGGCGGGCGCGGTCGGCGAGCGGGTGGGTCATCGGACGGGCGGCCCGGTTGATCCGGTTGGCCACCTCCATCTCCAGCCACGCTCCCGTGGCCGCCACCCGCAGGCCGATCGGCGCCGACCGCCCGCCGTGGCGCAGCGCGTTGGTGAGGCCTTCCTGGACGATCCGGTACGCCTCCCGGGACACGGTCGCCGGTACGCCCGCCAGGTCGCCGGTGATGTCGGTGTCGACGTCCGTCCCGGTCCGGCGCACCCGGTCCACCAGCGCGTGCAGGTCGGTCAGGGAGAACGGCGGCGACGTCGGGGCCCGGCCCTCGCGCAGGATGCCGAGGACGTGGTCGAGGTCGTCCATGGCCGCGCGGGAAGCCTCCTCCAGGCCGGTGAGGGCGCGGCGGGCGGCGGCCGGGTCGGTGTCCACGAGCTCCTTTGCCACCGCGGCCTGGATGGTGGAGGCGGTCAGGGTGTGACCGATGGAGTCGTGCAACTCCTGGGCGAGCCTGTTCCGCTGTGCCAGGACGCGCACCTGCCCTTCGAGCGCGGCGAGCCGTTCGGCGGGAAGCGGACCGAGCAGGGGTGGGGCCAGGCGCTTGAAGAGGGCGCTCGTGCCCTTGGCCACGCAGCAGGCGAGGGCCAGGAGCAGGGCGGCGCCCGGCAGCGTCCACGCCCCTGCCCGGCCCCCGGCCACGTCCACGGGCTGGAGCAAGATGATCCGGTCCCCGCCCCCGAGCCAGACGGCGGGCAGGGCGACGGCCGCCATCAGGAGCAGGCCGGAGGCGGCGACGGACGCCCCGCCCAGCAGCGCGTGCAGGACGAGCCACGCTCCCGTACGCAGGCGGTGCGGCCGACCGGAGCTTTCGGAGCCTGGTGCCGGAAGAGCCGTACCCAGCAGGCGGTTGGCGAGCCGGACGGACGCGGACCGGGCGAGGCGCGAGCGGCCCGCGGCTGCGCACAGCGCCGCCCAGAGCACCAGGAGGAGAACCGCGCGTACGGGTCCCGGCCAGGCGGCCGGCGTCGCCGCGACCACCGGTGCCGCCACCGTGAGCGGCGGCAGGCCGACGACTGCGGCGCCGAGAAACGCGTGGAGCCAGTCGGTGAGGCAGCCGGTGAGACCGCTGGAGAGGCGGCTGGAGAGCCGGCCTTTTCGGGAATCCGCGGCGAAACGCGGAGGTATGAGCGTGCGCACGCCGCGGAGTATCGCACCGGCGTCCCGCCGGAAACCTCCCCCGCAGGAGCCAGATGCGGATTCCCCCGCTACCGGGATGTGCCGGCCGCCCCTGTCCGGCGAAGGTTGCCGGGCACTGCGGACGACATCGCAACATCGGGAAAGCGGGGGTGCATTCATGGCATCGAAAGCGTTGCTGCCGGAATACGGCAGGACGAGAAGGAAAGGGGTGGCGGCGTTCCTCGTCATCTGCTTCGGGGCCAGCTGGGCCTACGTCTTCACGGTTCGTTTCGCATGCGGCCTGTCGCTGGAGAATCCGCTGGTGCAGCTGCCTTTCGGCTTCATGCCGGCCATAGCGGCGACCGTGGTGCGCCGCTGGGTCACCAAGGAAGGCTTCGCCGATTCCGGCCTGCGCCTGCGGCTGCGGAGCGCCTGGCCCTATTACCTCGTGGCCTGGCTCGGCCCCTTGGTGCTGACGGCCGCCACCATGGGGCTGGCGGCGGCACTGGGGCTGTGGACCCCGGACTTCACCCCGCTCCGGGACTTCGCGGGCGGCATGCCCGCGTGGGCATTCGTCGTGGTGCTCATGCTCGTCCTGCCGCTGCTGACGCCGATCTACGGCGGCGAGGAATTCGGCTGGACCAGTTATCTGCGCCCCCGCCTCTCCCCCGGCCGGTCCGCGAAAGCGACCGTCCTCACGGGTCTCATCTGGGCGTCCTGGCACTACCCGCTGGCGTTCGCCGGCTACATCGAATTCCCCGGCGTCCTCGTCGGCCTGCTGGCCTGGACGGTTTCCTTCCAGTTCCAGGAGGCGCTCCTGGTCTGGCTGTACGTGCGCAGCGAGAGCGTCTGGGTCGTCAGCCTCGCCCACGCGGGGAACAACATGGTCCTCTCCCTCGTCTCGGGCATCCTCCTGTCCGAGGGCGCGGGCCTGGAGGTCACACCGGTCACCCTCCTGATGACCGCGCCGATGGCCGTCGTCTGCGCCGTGCTCGCCCTGCGGGGGAAGCTGCGGCCCCGCGACGGCGGCATGCCGGGGCAGGTCCGGAAGCCGGCCGTCCGGCCGACCCGTTTCCCGTCCACGGATGCCTCGTTGGACTGACCGGTGGCCCGGCCACTCACTCATCCCCGTTCTTTCGGGGCTGTCCGGTACGGCTCGGTGTTCCGGACAGCCGACGACGAAGAGGAGCTCCTGCCATGCGTCGCATCCACTCGTTCGCCGTCGCAGCGGCCGCCCTGGTGGCCGCCTTCGGCGCCGTACCCACCGCATCCGCCACCGCCCCCGCTGCACCCGCCCCGCTGGCCGCAGCCTTCAACTGCACCCCCGGACACTTCTGCATCTACAGCGACTGGAACGGCGGGGGCACCCGCTGCGAGTGGTCGCAGGGCAGCAAGGCGAACACCGCCGACGACTGTTCCTTCATCCAGCGGGGCCAGAACGTGCGCTCCGTATGGAACGGAACGGGGCACCGGGTGCAGTACTACACCGGCACCAACCACAACAAGCACGTCGGATCCACGAATGCCGGCTCCGGCGGCAACCTGCAGGGCAGCTACCAGATCCGTTCCTTCAAGGCCCAGTAGAACCAACCCCGCACGCCGACCGCCCGGAACGACGGAGCCGGTGGCCGACCCCGGCCACCGGCTCGCGGCTCTCTCCCCCCGATCGAGACCGATCGCCACCGATCGCCGTTCACGCGAAATGCGCCTACGGTGGTCGGGTGGGGCCAGGGGCTTCTTGAGTTTCATGAGAGGGCCGCCATGGCGATCGACATCCACGCGCACGCGTGGACGGATGCCTACCTCGATCTGCTCCAGGGGTACGGCAAGACCGACACCGCAACGCAGCGGGGCCTCGGTGCGGGCGTCTCGGACGCGGACATGGAGGCGCGCTTCGAGCTGATGGACGCGGCGGGCATCACGCTCCAGGCGCTGTCCGTCACGCCTCAGTCACCGCACTTCACCGACCGTGAGCACGCGGTACGCGCCGCCCGTACGGCCAACGACCTCTACGCGGACGTGGTGCGGCGCTGGCCGGACCGGTTCCGAGCGTTCGCCGCGCTGCCGTTCCCGCACACGGACGCCGCGCTGGAGGAGCTGGCGCGAGCGCTCGACGAGCTGGACATGGCGGGGGCGTGCACGACGACGTCGGTCCTGGGCCGCTCGGTGGCGGACCCGGCGTTCGAGCCGGTCTTCGCGGAACTGGACCGGCGCGGCAGCGTCCTGTACGTACACCCCGCGGGGACAGGAGCCGAGTCGCCGCTGATCGCAGGCCACCGTCTGACGTGGACGATCGGCGCCCCCGTCGAGGACACCGTCGCGGCGATGCACCTGATCCTGGCCGGCGTCCCCAGCCGCTACCCCCGGATGAAAATCGTGATCTCGCACCTGGGCGGAGCGCTTCCCATGGTGCTGGCCCGGGCGGACCACCAGTACCTCTGGGAGGCACCGGACACCCCGGAGAGGCCGAGCCTCGCGGCGCGCCGCATGTGGTACGACACGGTGGGGCACGGACACGTGCCGGCGCTGTGGGCGGCCGTGGAGTCGCTGGGAGCCGACCGGCTGGTCCTGGGCACCGATTTCCCCTACCAGGCCGACGAGCAGTTCCTGGCCGCCACCGGCTACATCCGGCACTCGGGCCTGCCGGACGCCCAGGTGACGGCGATCCTCGACGAGAACGTCACCCGGCTGATCACCTTGTGAGCGGCAATCACTTGCCATGCCGGCGGTGACGGATCGCCCGTCGATCGCCGCCGCCGTCGGTCATCGCTCCTGTCGACAAACCCTGTCAGACACCGTGGTCCCTGTCAGACACCGTGGTGGGCGAGCGGCGCGTGCGGGTCGCTGCCGACGGGGGTGTGGTCGGTGTGCACGGTCACGGCGGTCAGCCGGGGAACGGCATGGATCAGGGCGTGCTCGGCCGCGACGGCCAGACGGTGGGCCTGGACGACGGTCAGGTGCGGGTCGACGACGATGTCGGCCTCGGCGCGCAGGGAGTGGCCGACCCAGCGGATGCGCACCTGCCCGAGGTCGCGCACGCCGTCCACTCCGCGCAGGGCGCGCTCGGCGCTGTCGACGAGTTCCGGCTCGACGGAGTCCATCAGACGGCGGCCGACCTCCCGGGCGGCGTCCTTGAGGACGAGGAGGATCGCGGTGGTGATGAGCAGGCCGACGACGGGGTCGGCGAGGCGCCAGCCGAGGGCGGCGCCGCCTGCGCCGAGGAGGACGGCCAGGGAGGTGAAGCCGTCGGTGCGGGCGTGCAGGCCGTCGGCGACCAGGGCCGCGGAGCCGATCCGCCGGCCGGTGCGGATGCGGTAGCGGGCCACGCACTCGTTGCCGGCGAAGCCGGCCAGCGCGGCCAGAGCCACGGCCCACAGGTGCGTGACGTCGCGGGGGTGCAGGAGCCGGTCGACGGCCTCGTACGCCGCGAGGGCGCACGAGGCCGCCATGGTCGCGAGGACCGCCACGCCTGCGAGGTCCTCGGCGCGGCCGTACCCGTAGGTGTAGCGGCGGTTGGCGGCCCGCCGCCCGAGCACGAAGGCGATGCCCAGCGGTACGGCGGTCAGGGCGTCGGCCGCGTTGTGAAGGGTGTCGCCGAGCAGCGCCACCGACCCGGAGAGCGCAGTGATCACCGCTTGGACGACCGTCGTCGCGCCCAGGATCCCGAGCGACAGCCACAGCGTGCGCATGCCCTCCCGGGAGGCCTCCATCGCCGCGTCGACCTTGTCCACGGGCTCATGGCGGTGCGGGGTGAGGAAGTGGCCGAGCCCATGCCCATGCCCCTCCCCGTGGCCTTCCCCGTGCCCAGGTCGGTGCCCGTGCCCGTGCCCGTGAAGGTGCCGGTTCCCGTCCATGTGACCCACGATGGCACGCTGATCCGATTGCGGCTACAACCGTCATACGTCCCGTGACCAGGTGCGATGCCTATGCAAGTGCGCTCAGCTCGGCGACGAGCGCCCGCATCGCTTCGAAGGCCGGCTTGGGGGTGTAGTCGTCGGCGGTGAGGCCGAATTGATGGAACAGGCCGGGTTCGGCGCTGTCGGCGTCGCGCAGCGCGAAGTGGGCGTAGCCGCGGATCCGCAGCTCGTCCGCGTGGGCCGCGACGGTCCGTACGACGGTCTCGACCACGTCGGCCTGACGGTGCCCGGGGCGGTCGGGCCCGGTGGGCCAGCCGTGCTCGGTGATGTGCAGGGGCAGGTGCGCCAGGCCGGCGGGTGCCATGACGGCGTCCCGGTGGTGGCGCAGCAGTCCCTCGGTGGCGGCGGCGAGGTCGGCGGCGGCGACGGGCCGGAAGACGTCGGGGAAGAAGTCCAGGCCCACGTAGTCCAGGTCGCCGACGAAGTCCGCCTTCCCGTGGTCGGTCAGGTCGGTGACGAAGGAGGCGGCGGGGCCGAAGAGGGGGGTGGTGTTGAAGCCGACGCGCAGGTGGGTGTGGCCCAGTTCCCGTGCCCGCGCCTTGGCGGCGGAGACTCCGCGGGCGATCGCCTCGTTCACCCGGGGGTAGAAGCCGTCGAGCGTGGGGATCGTGGTGACGTTCGGCTCCTCCGTCACCTGCAGGGTGTCCGTGATCGCGCCGTACTGGCCGACCAGTTCGCGCAGGAACGCGCAGTAGCCGTCGACGTTTCCGGCTGCGGACCGGTACTGCGCCACCAGGTCGAGGCGGCGTCCGCGTACCGCGTACTGCTCGGCGGCGGCCGGTGCCGCCGTCGCGTGCGGCCCGCCGGGGCGGGTGGTGTCGTCGAAGGCGGTGTAGGCGCGCACCAGGAAGGGGCGGTCGGGGCGGCCTTGGAGGAGGTCGAGTGCGGTCGCTATGCGGGCCGGGTCGTCGGGCGGGCCGTCGGCCAGGTGTCCGGTGTCGTCACCGGCGGCTCCGCCGGGGTAGATCCCGAAGACGAGTCCGTCACGCGTTTTCGTGGGCATCGGTGGTGGGGTTCCCTTCGCTCTGGGCGGGCCATGTCAGGGCGCCGGTGCGGATGTCGTCGATGACGGCCTCGATCCACGCCGTCTCGGAGCGGGCGAGGCCGATCGCGTATTCGGCTTCGATGACGTGCAGGCGGGGCACGCCGGCCTTGCGGGCTTCCGCGAGACGCTCCTCGTCGGCCGTCGTGCGCTCGCGCAGGCGCCGGGCCCGCTCCGAGAGGGCGTCCACCGCGCCGGCCGGGCCGAGGGCGCCGAGGTAGGCGACCGCGCCCAGGAACCGGGAGAACTCCCGTTCCGGGCGGCGGATGTGGGAGTCCAGGCGCCGTACGAGTTCCTCGTGGCCGGCCCGGGTGAGGGCGTAGACGGTCTTCTCCGGGCGGTTGCCGGACCGTTGCTGCCCCTGCACCGTCGCCCAGCCGGCTTCGGTCAGGGCGGCGACGACGTTGTAGAGCGAGCCCCGGTTGACCGCGGCAGCGTGGTTGTCGCTGCGCGTGCGCAGCTCGGCGAGCATCTGGTACGGGTGCGAGGGCTGCTCCAGCAGGAGTCCCAGCACGGCGAGCACGATCGGGTTGTCGAGGACGCGGCGCGGCATGATCGAAGACTATGGTCTAAATAGACCATTGGGAAGCCCCGGGCGGCTCAGCCCGGGTCCGCCGCCCCCGCCTCTGCCTCCGCCCCCGCTCCCACCGCGGCGGGAGACCGCCGGCCCGGGCCCGTGGCGGTACCCGGCCCGGGGAGCCAGCGCGGCACGACCAGGGCGAGGAGCAGCGGCACGGCGGCGAAACCGGCGATGACCACGGAGACGTTCCCCCACAACGAGCCCACGCCGTAGGCGACGTAGAAGGCGATGGCCACGGCGTCGGTGCCCAGCCCCGCCAGCGACGTGACCGTGGCGCGCGCGCCGGAGCGGACCGCGTCCTGGAGGCGGGCCTGCGACAGCACGATGGCCAGCTGGACGGTTCCCAGGCACAGGGCCACGGGCAGGATGCCCAGCGGGTGCCGCCCCAGGGAGCCCGCCGCGAGCAGCACCGCGGCCGCCGCGAGGGCGGCGGCCAGGCGCGAGGCGCGCAGCCCGGCCAGCGGTCCGGCGAGCCAGCCGCCCAGCGCCTTGCCCACCACGGCGAGGATCACCAGCAGCGGTACGAAGGCCGTGGAGATGCCCGTCGAACGCACCAGCAGGGGGAGGTACTCGTCGATGACGAGTACCGCGGGGAGGACGGCGGCCACCGCGGCCGCCCGGCGCACCGCCGGGTCGCCGCGGACCTCGGCCAGCCCTGCGCGGAGCATCGCGAGGTAGCGCGCGACGGCGGGTTCGACTGATTCGACTGGTTCGACTGAACGGCCGCCGGTGACTGCCCGGCCATCGGCGCCGGGGCGCCCCTCGGCGGCGGGACGGCCGCGCCGTGCATCGCGCGCCTCCGGCAGATACAGCGCCGCCCCGGCCGTGGCCGCGCAGATCGCCGCGCTGAGGGCTTCCACCAAGGCGTAGTGCCCCACCGCGAGCAGCGGGGTGGCCACGAGCGTGGCGAGCACGTTGGAGGCCAGGGCGCCGACGCGGGAGCGTCCCAGCAGCCGTGGATAACTCGCGGCCGAGGCCTTGGCGGAGAGTTCGTCGTAGACCAGGGCTTCCAGTGTTCCCGAAGTGAGTGCATGGCAGGCGCCCCAGAGCAGCACCCCGGCGACGAAGGCGGGGTAGGACGGTGCGAGCACCCACAGGACGAAGCAGCCGGCGCGCAGGACGGCGCCGAGGGCGAGCAGCATGCGGCGCGAGGCGACGTCCGCCCAGGCTCCCGAGGGCACTTCCAGGAGCAGCGCCGAGACGGCCAGCAGCCCGAACAGCGAGGAGACTTCGACGGAGCCCAGGCCCGCGTCCGAGAAGCGCAGGGCGACCACGGGGACGAGCGGGACGAAGTCGTTCAGCGCGGAAAAGGCATAGAGCCCTCTGCGTAACCTGCGTAACTCCGGTGATTCGCCGGGGCGTCCGGGCCGGTGTCCGGGCAGCGTCCAGCACCCCATTCCCGCACCCCTTTCCTGAGCGAAATTCCCCGCCGGTTCCATGGGGCGTAAAACCGCCTGTTCCGAGCCGGAATTATGGCACAGAATGGGGCGGATCGACCCGCGAGTTTCAGGCACCCTTCGGGAAGCGTGCGCATGCGTTCAGGGGTGCTGTGCGATCCCCTCGAGGAGGAGCCATGCGCATTCTGCTGATGAAGCCGCCGATACGGGCGTGCATGGTGGAGGTCGGCCGGCACGTGCCGATCGGGCTCGCCTATCTGTCGTCCGCGCTGCGGGAGGCCGGACACCGGACGACTATCTTCGACGCCCTCTCCTTCGTCGAGGACAACCACGTCGTGCCCGAGGACGAACTCACCGCGAAGGAGCGGGAGAAGCTCCGGAACCATCCGCGCTGGCGCCACATCCTGCACTGGGGCGCCCGCCGGGAGCGGACGGAGGAGGCGCTGCGCAGCTGCCGGCCGGACGTCATCGGCATCTCCTGCATGTTCACGCCCTTCTACGAGGCCGCCTACGACCTGGCGCGGCTGGCCAAGCGCATCCACCCGCAGGCGGTCGTCCTGCTGGGCGGCCAGCACGGCACGGTGAGCTTCCCGCACGCCCTGCAGGTGCCGGAGATCGACGTCGTGGTGCTCGGCGAGGCCGAGGCGACGGTCGGCCCGCTCATCGCGGAGCTGGCGGGTGCCCGCCGCCTGGACCGGCTGCCGGGGATCGCCTTCCGGTGCGGGGAAGGGTTCTGCGGGTGCGCGGAGCCGGGCCGCGCTCCGCACATCCGTCCACGGACTCCGTTCGCCGCCGATCTCGACGCCCTTCCGCCGCCCGCCGCCGATCAGCTCGACTTCTCCCGCTACGACGGGACGACCACGCTCATCACCAGCCGCGGCTGCCCCTTCAGCTGTACGTTCTGCACCGTGCACGCGACCGTGGGCAAGGAGTTCCGGGCGCGGTCCCCCGAAAACGTCGTCGACGAAATCGAGCACTATGTCAATCGCTATGGAGTGCACCGGTTCCTTATCGAGGACGACAACTTCACCTTCGATATGGACCGGGTCCGTTCGATATGCCGGATCATCCGGGAGCGGCAGCTGGAGGTGAAACTGCGGCTGCCCAATGGAATCACCGTGCTGAAGCTCTCCGACGAACTCGTGGCGGACATGGTCGGCGCCGGATTCGAGAGCCTTTTCTTCGGCCTGGAGACGACCGACGCCGTCCGGCTCCGTCGCATGCGCAAGGGATTCACCTCGCTCCCCAAGGTGGCCGCCGGGGCGTCGCTCTTCCGGCGGCACGGCCTCGACGTCAACGGCTCGCTGATCGTCGGCCTGCCGGGCCAGACGCTCGCCGACATGGCCCAGGACTCCGTGAACTGCGCACTGGCCGGCGTGCGGTTCTACACCAACCCCTTCTACCCGATCCCCGGTTCCGCGGACTACCGGACCTGCCTGACGTCCGGCCTCATCGACAGCCTCACCGAGCCCGCCCTCTTCGACCAGTTCAACTTCGCCTTCGGGAACGGGGAGGTGGCGCCCGAGGAGATGTACTGGGCGTGGTCGGTCACCCAGGCCATGGCGCTGTGGCCGCGCTACTTCGAGGAAGGCAGCCTGCGCCGGGAGCGGGGCGGCGACGTGCCGCTCGCCGAGGCGGCGGACCGGCTGGCCGCCCACAGCCGGGCCCTGCTCGCGACGGGGCGGCGCATGGACGTGCCCGCCCTCGTGCGCGACGCCCGCGTCACGGCCGGGGGCACCGCGCTGGTGCGCACGGACCCCGGGAGCTGTTTCTGCGCGACGCAGCGGGTGGTCGGGGACGGGCGCGCCGCCGCCGAAGCGCCCGAACTGTGCCTGTACTCCGGTGACGTGATCGCCGCGGCCCTGGCCGGGTACACCGGCGTGCCGCACACCGCGGCCCAGCGCACCTCGGCCGCGGCGGGCGACGCCGAGGGCTGCACCTTCGAGGTACGGCACACGAACGCCGAACCCCTCGCGTCCATCACCGCGGTGTTCCTCGACCGCCTGGACGCGACCCGGCGCGAACCCGGCCAGGAGGTGGTGGGCGCCTCCGTTCCGTAGCCGGGCGGCGGGACACGGACGAGGCCGACGGGCGAAGGGAGAGGCCAGCGGCGCGAACGTCAGCTCGCGGCCCGTCGCCCAGGCGCGGCAGGGGGCACGGACCGGGGCCCGCACCACCGTGGTCTCGCGGTGGCGAGGAACTCCTGCTCGGCGAAGCGGAACGGCTCCCACGTCGCGGCCATCGCCGGCAAGCTCCGCACCGGTCTCCTACCTCACACTCCCGATCCGGCCGCTGTGGCGCCATCCGGCCCCCGGCATCGGTAAGTTCGCGTCGGCAGGGTGTGGGGGCAGGGGTTCGAGAGGGGCTCTGATGCGCAGTGGCGGACCGGTTGCTGGTTGATCTCGACGCGTCGGGGCGCGCGTCGGTGTCGGCGTGGCTGGACGGGGACCTCCCGGGCCCCGTGGGCGAGCCCGTGACGCTGAACTGGCCGCTGACCTCCGACGAGCTGGAGGACCTGCGCTGGTACCTGGAGGACTACCTGCGGGCGCCCTTCGGCGTGTACGAGGACCGGGGCAGCCGGATAGCCCGCCGGATACCGAGCTGGGGCCGGGTCATGTTCACCGCCCTGTTCGGCTCGGGGCCGGCCCGCGACGCCTACGTCCAGGTGCGCACCCGGGCCGCTCACCCCGGCTCCACCGAGATCGTGCTGCGCTCGGCCGCGCCGGCCTGGCTGGGGCTGCCGTGGGAGCTGCTGTGCGACCCGCGCCTGCCCACGCCGCTGGCGCTGGACGGGGTGGGGCTGAGCCGCGGCCTGCCCGCGGCGAGCCTCGGCAACGCCTTCGACGTCGGCGGGCGGCAGCTGCGCGTCCTGATGGTGATCTCCCGGCCCGACGGCGCCCGCGACGTCGGCTACCGGATGATCGCCCGCCCGCTGCTGCGCCGTCTGGAGGCGGTCCGCGGCCGCGTCGAGGTGGAGGTGCTGCGGCCACCGACGCTGGAGGCGCTGGCCGAGCGGCTGCGCACGGCCCGCGAGGCCGGAACGCCGTTCCAGATCGTGCACTTCGACGGGCACGGCGCGCTGACGGACGAGGGCGTGCTCGTCTTCGAGAGGCCCGGCGGCGGCGCGGACCACGTAGGGGCCGACCGCATCGCCCGCGTCCTGGCGGACGCCCGCGTACCGGTCGTGGTGCTCAACGCCTGCCAGTCCGGGGCGGTGGGCAAGGAGCTGGAGGCGGCCGTGGCCACCCGGCTGCTGGCCGGGGGTGCCTCGGCCGTGGTGGCCATGTCCTACAGCGTGTACGCCGTGGCGGCGGCCGAGTTCATGACGGCCTTCTACGAGCGGCTGTTCGCCGGCGACACCATCGGCGAAGCGGTGCGCGCGGGGCGGGCGCAGATGGCGCGGCGCCCGGGGCGCCCGAGCCCGAAGGGCGAGCTGCCGCTGGAGGACTGGGCGGTCCCGGTGCACTACCTGCGCCGCGAGGTCCGCTTCCCCGAGCTGCGGTCCGCGCCCGCGTCCGCCCGGCCGGAGCTGTCCCTGGAGGCGGCCCTGGACCGGCTGCGCGAGCGCGGCCCGGGCGAGCGGGACGATCCTCTGGCCCCCGAAGGCGAGTTCGTCGGCCGCGACGCGCTGTTCCACACCCTGGAGGCCGCGGCCCGCAACCGGCGCGTGGTCGTCCTGCACGGCCCCGGCGGAACCGGGAAGACCGAGCTGGCCAAGGCGTTCGGCCGCTGGTGGCGCGACACCGGGGGCGTAGGGCGACCCGAGTGGGTGATCTGGCACTCCTTCGAGCCCGGCGTCGCCTCGTTCGGCCTGGACGGCGTGGTCTCGGCGATCGGCCTGCGCGCGTACGGCGCGGACTTCGCCCGGCAGAACGCGGAAACCCGCCGCGAGCTCGTGCGCGACCTGCTGCGCGAGCACCGGCTGCTGGTGGTCTGGGACAACTTCGAGTCGGTCGCGTCCATGCCCGACCCCGCGGGCGCCACTCCCCCTCTGGACGACGCCGCGCGCGGCGAGCTCAAGGACTTCCTCACCGAGGTCGCCGCCGGCGGCCGCAGCGTCGTCCTGGTCACCAGCCGCACGCCCGAACACTGGCTGGGCGACCTGCGCCGCGTCACGGTCGGCGGCCTCTCCCACGACGAAGCCGTCGAGTACGCCGACCACGTGCTGCTGCCGTTTCCCGCCGCGGCACCGCGCCGCGCGGACCGCGCCTTCGCCGAACTGCTGGAATGGCTCGACGGCCACCCTTTGAGCATGCGGCTGATCCTGCCCCACCTGGACACCACCGACCCGGCCGCGCTCCTGTCCGCCCTGCACGGCGGCACCACCCTGCCCGCGCCGCCCGGCGGCGACCGCACCACGTCCCTGCCGGCCAGCATCAGCTACTCCCTCGCCCACCTCGACCCCGAGAAGCGCCGGCTGCTGGCGGCCGTATGCCTGTTCCAGGGTGTCGCCGACGCCCGGGTGCTGGCCGAGTTCTCCCGCCACGAGCGGACCCCGCGGCGCTTCGGCGGCGTCGACAGCCGCGGGTGGGACACAGTGCTGAACCGGGCGGCCCAGGTGGGGCTGCTCACCGGGCTGGGCCGGGGCATGTACCGCAGCCACCCCGCGCTGCCCGCCTACCTCACCGAACGGTGGCGCGCCGACGACCCGGCGGCCTACGCGGCGCAACGCGCCGACGCCGAGGAGGCGATGCTGTTCGCGGTCACCGGCTTCGCGGAGTGGCTGCGCCAGGAGCTGCACGCCGACGGCGCCTCGCAGGCCTACCGCACCCTCGGACTGCACCTGCGCACGCTCGGCCACCTCCTGGGGCACTCCCTGGCCTGCCGGTTGTGGATCAACGCCAAATATCTCATCCAGCCCCTGTACCTCTACTGGCAGCGCAGCGGGCTGAGCGAGGAGATCCTCGCGTGGAGCGACCGCGCCAGGCTGGCCCTCGAAGGACCGGACGGCACCCCGCCCCTGCTCGGTCACCCCGGCGGAGAGCTGTGGCTGCTGGTCGCGCGGCTGCAGGCGGGCATGCTGCAGATCCTGGCCCGGTTCGACGCCGCCGAGGCCGTCCACGCCGAGATCCTCACGATGCTCGAGGCACATCGCGAGCCTCCCCGGGAGCAGCTCGCGACCGCCTACGACGAGCTGGGCAAGCTGGCCCAGGTGCGGGACCGGCTGGACGAGGCCGAGCAGTGGTTCGGCCGGGCCCTCGCCCTCAGGAAGGGCTCGGGCGACCGGCCCGGCGAGGCCGAGGCGTACCGCAAACTCGGTCTCGCGGCGCAGGAGCGGAAACAGTGGGAGGAGGCCGAGCGGTGGTTGCGCCGGGCCCTCGCCGTCACGGAGGAAGCGGGTGACCGCCGCGGCACGGCGGACCTGTTCAGCGACCTCGGCGTCGTCGCGGTGCTGCGGGGCCGGGGGAACGAGGCGGAGCAGTGGTACCACCGGCTCCGCGCCGCCAAGGAGGGGGCGGCGGCCGAACACCCGCGCCGCAGGGCCCACCTGTGTCACAAGCTCGGCCTGCTGGCGATGGGCGGAGCCCTGCTCGACGAAGCCGGGCAGTGGTACCGCGAGGCCCTCGCCATCGAGGAACAGCTGGGCGACCGGTCCGCCATGGCAGGCACCTGCAGCGACCTCGGCCGGGTGGCGCACGCGAAGGGACGGCTGGACGAGGCCGAGCAGTGGTACCTGCGGTGCCTCACCATCGAGGAGGCGCTCGGCGACAAGCGCTCCATCTCGCTCACCTACCACGAGATGAGCGGGCTGGCCGCGTCCCGCGGCAGGACCGGAGAGGCCCTGGAGTGGGCGGTCCGGTCGGCGACCCTCTTCGACCGCTTCCCGCACCCGTCGGCCGGCTCGCGCCCCCGCGACCTGGCACGCCTGACCGGACGGCTGGGCATGGCGGCACTGGAACAGTGCTGGGCGCGCGTCACCGGCACCCCACTGCCCGCTGACGTACGTCAGCGGATCGAGACACACGGCTCGGAGGAGAGACGATGAGCGAGCAGACGGCAGCGACGGACAACCCCGCCGACCGGGGTGCGCGGGCGGCGGCACGGCGGTTGTCCGCCACGCACGGCGCGCAACTGGAGGCCCAGGTCGAGGCGGCACTGCACGCGCGGGGCGCCGGAGCCGGTGGCCGCGCGGGGCAGTACCTCGACGCCGATCCGTTCGCGCTCGGCTCGCTGATCGTCAGCGTGGCCTCCCTGGCGTGGACGGTGTACCAGGACCTGCGCACGAGGACGCCGTCACCGTCGCGGTCGGTGATCGCGCGCCGCGTACGGATCGAACTGCCGGCGGACGGCCGGAGCGCTGCGGAGGAGCGGGACAGGATCATCGACATCGTGGTGGAGGAGGTCACCCGGGACGGCGAGGACGGAGACGGGGACGGGGAACAAGGCTGAAGATTCCGGAACTGTGTCTACCGGCCCCTGGGCCGACGCTGCCACGCGACCCGCTGATGAGGGAACGTGCCCTCGGTCACGTGCGTACCGACCGCCCCTGGCCTTCGGTCCCGGCGTAGGGGGGTGTAGGGGGCTGGGGCCGCTCCCGGGCCGCCCCTAGACTGCCGACGGTTCCGGAACCTCAGCGTCATCGACGGAAGGCGGGCGGTCGGCCGTGGCGGTAGTCCTCATCACCGGTTGCAGCAGCGGCATCGGCCTGGAGACGGCGCTGGCGTTCGCGCGCAGGGGAGACCGCGTCCACGCCTCGATGCGGAATCCGGCCAAGGCGGACGGGCTCCGCGAGCGCGCCCGTGCCGAGGGGCTGGACATCGAAGTGCTGACGCTCGACGTCACCGACGACGCGTCCGTGACCACCGCCGTGAGGACGGTCGAGGAGCGGCACGGCGCGGTCGGCGTCCTCGTGAACAACGCCGGCGTCGACTACACCAGCGCCGTCGAAGCCGCGTCCCTGGAGCAGGCGCGCGCGGTGATGGAGACCAACTACTGGGGCGCGCTGCGCACCATCCGCGCCGTCCTTCCCGCCATGCGGGCCCGCGGCGGCGGTGTGATCGTCAACGTCAGTTCCCTGGCGGCCCGGATGTTCTCGGTGCCCCACGGCGGGTTCTACACCTCCAGCAAGGCGGCGCTCGGGGCCGCGAGCGAGGCGCTGGCGGCGGAGGTACGGCCGTTCGGCATCCGTGTGGTGTGCGCCGAACCGGGCGCCTTCGCCTCGCGGATCCACGAGAACGCCGCCGAGCGGGAGCCCTCCGGCGACGACCCGTACGCGGCGGACGAGGCGTGGCTGGCCCGCTTCCTCTCCCGCATGGGCGAGGGCGCCGGGGACAGCCGCGAGGCGGCGGAGGCGATCGTCGCCGCCGTGGAGAACCCCGCCACCCCGCTCCACACGGTGATCGGCAAGGAGGCGGAGACGGCACTGGAGTTCACGCGCGGAGTCTCCTACGAGGAGTGGCTCCCGCAATTCGTCCAGCTGGCCGAGTCCATGGCGGGTCCGCGCCCGGGCCCCGAAGGCGCGCCCTCAAGGGTGACCGAGCCGTAGGGAGCGCTGTTCGAAGAGCGCCGTTCGAAGAGCGCCATGATGTGATGGCGCCGTGAACCGCACCGCCACCGAAGACACCAACCGCCGCATGCTCAGGGCCCGGGACGCCATGGACCGGGCCTACGCGCAACCGCTGGACGTCCCCGCCCTGGCCCGGATCGCCCACGTGTCGGAGGCCCACTTCACGCGCACCTTCCGGGCCGCGTTCGGCGAGACGCCGCACCGCTACCTGCAGCGACGGCGCGTGGAGCGGGCGATGTTCCTGCTGCGCGAGACCGACCGCAGCGTGACGGACATCTGCTTCGAGGTCGGCTTCGGCAGCCCCGGAACCTTCAGCCGTACGTTCCGGGACATCGTCGGCCGCTCACCGAGGACGTACCGCAAGGAAACGGCCTCCGCGGCGGCAGGCGTGCCGACGTGCTTCACGATGGCGTGGACGCGGCCGAGCGCCTGACCTGCCGGACAGCGCCGGCCGACTGAGCAGTTTTGGATAAGTTTCCGTCCGTCCCGCCCAGTAGCGTGATGCACATGTTCAACGCCATCACGCAATCGCAGATATACGTCCTCGACCAGGACGAGGCCCTCGACTTCTACGTCGGCAAGCTCGGCCTGGAGGTCGCCGCCGACGTCGACATGGGCTTCATGCGCTGGCTGACCGTCCGCGTCCCCGGCCACCCGGAGCGCCAGATCCTGCTGGAGAAGCCGGGCGCCCCGGCGATGTCGGAGGAGACGGCGCAGCAGGTCCGAGAGCTGGTGACCAAGGGGGCGATGGGCGGCTGGCTCATCTTCACCACGGACGACTGCCGCAAGACGTACGAGACGCTGCTGGCACGGGGCGTCGAGTTCACCGAGGAGCCCACCGACCGCCCGTACGGGACCGACTGCGGCCTCCGCGACCCGTTCGGCAACCGCATCCGGTTCACCCAGCCGAAGGCCTGAGGAGCGGGCCGCAAGGGGCAACCGGGTCCGGGGGCGGAGGCTGAGGCGTCGACAGGAGCCCGTAATCTGGCGTCCATTGACGGTGGTGACGAGGGGGAACCGTGAGCATCGCGCTGTTCGCGCTCGGGGGCACGATTTCGGTGTCCGGGCGCGCCAAGGGTGAGCGGCTGACCGGCGCCGAGATCACCGCCGCCGTGCCCGGGCTCGACGGGCTCGGGGTGGCGCTGGACGTGCAGGACGTTCATGCCGTGCCGAGCGGGAGCCTGACCTTTGCGCAGGTGCTCGACGTCGTCGGGGCCGCCTCGCGGGCCGTGGCGCAGGGGGCGGCCGGTGTCGTGGTCACGCAGGGCACGGACACGCTGGAGGAGACCGCGTTCCTCGTCGATCTGGTCTGGCGGCACGAAGCCCCGTTCGTGCTGACCGGCGCGATGCGGCAGCCGGGCATGGCCGGCGCCGACGGGCCGGCCAACGTGCTCGCGGCCGCGCGCGTCGCCGCCTCGCCCGCGGCGCGCGGGCTCGGTGCGCTGGTCGCCTTCAACGACGAGGTGCACGCGGCGCGGTGGGTCCGCAAGGCCCACAGCACGAGCACGGCGACGTTCGCCTCGCCGAACGCCGGCCCGGTGGGTCACGTCATCGAGGGCGCGGTGCGGATCCTGGCCGCGCCGCCGCGCCGTACCGCCGTCCTGCAGGACGGGTTCGACAGAGCCCGGCTCGACGCCGCCCGCGTGGCCCTGCACTGCGTCACGCTCGACGACGACGGGGCTCGGCTCGAAGGGCTGGCCGGGACGTACGGCGGCCTGGTCGTCGCCGGCTCCGGCGTCGGGCACGTTCCGGCCACCCTCGCGCCCGTGCTCGGTGCGCTTGCCGACCGCATCCCGGTCGTCCTGACGTCCCGTACGGGCAGCGGCCCGGTGCTGCGGCACACCTACACCGCGCCCGGCTCGGAGACCGACCTGCAGCAACGCGGGCTGATCAACGGCGGGCTGCTCGATCCGTACAAGGCCAGGGTCCTGCTGCGGTTGCTGCTCACTGCGGGTGCGGGGCGGGACGAGGTGGCCGCGGCGTTCGCCGAGCACGGTCACTGACGTTGCCGGGGAAGGCGCTTTCCTAGAGGCCGGGTTCGGGTTCCACCGGGCGGGCGCGGGCCCACTGCTCCTCGAACTCCTCGCGGCTGATCTCCTGCCCCACCACTTCAGGGGCGAAGACATCCACGACCGGCGTGTTGAAGGGCCAGTCGTCGGGACCGCTCCTGACGGCGGCGGTTCCGTCCTCGGCCAGTTCCACCTCCCGCATGCGGCGCCCGTCGGGCCCGACCTCCATCAGATAGATGGTCAGGTCCTCGCCATCGCCATCGCCATCGCCACCGTCATCGCCCTCGTCCCATCGGCGCCGCAGGTACAGGACGTCCTTGTCCGCGAGTGCGCCGAAGCCCGGGCGTCCGCGCTGCGCGTCGCGCTCGGCCCGCATGTCGTCCAGGCCCGGAGGCATCTGCGGTGCGTCGATGTCGACTTCCGGGATGTCGTCGTCGCCTTCGCGCCATGCCACGGTCTCCGGGTCCGTGACGACCTCGGCCCACGCGAACGTCTCGAGGATCTCCCGCTCCGACCGCGCGAAGACCCACCACCACGCGCCGCCCATGCCGTAGTCGTGGAGGACGAGGAAGCGCCTCTTGCGCGCGGCGTCAGCAGCGGTCACAGCAACAGTCACAGCGGCAAGATTACTTGGGTTGTCATGGACCGCCCCACCAGCTACTTAGGCTAACCTAACTCCACCTTCGGTCGGCCGAAGGAACGGCTTGCCCGGTTCCGCTTCTGAGGACGGTCACCATGCAGCGACAGCACAGCCAGGGAACACCCGGCACCGCACGCACCCGTGACGGCCGCGAGCTGTTCTTCATGGAGCAGCCGGGGCCGGCAGGTGGCGGAGGCGCGACCGTGGTGTTCGAGGGAGGCCTGGCCGCGACCCGCTCGTACTGGGCACCCGTCCAGCAGGCCGTGACGGGCTCGGCCCGGACGGTGGTCTACGACCGCAGCGGCCTCGGCCGCAGCGCCCCCGACCCGTCGGGCGTGCGCAACCTCGACCGGCTTGCCGACGACCTGGGCGACCTGCTCGACCACCTCGGGCCGGGGCCCTTCGTCCTGGTGGGACACAGCTGGGGCGGCCTGATCGTGCGCGTCGCCGCGGCGGCCCGGCCCGAGCGGATCGCCGGCCTCGTGCTGGTCGACCCCACGGACGAGGCCTGCGACCTGCTCCTCGAACCCTCCATCCGCAAGCTGGAGAAGAACCGCTACCGCATATCCATGCTGCTCGCCCGCCTCAAGTTGTTCGGCCTCCTCTTCCGCAAGGTGACCCGCGCCCTGCCGCCCGACGCCGCCGCCGACATGCGCGCGGAGGCCTTCACCGTCGCGGCGGTGCGCACGATGGGCGCCGAACAGGCCGCCGTCGAGGCCGACCTGCGCGCCCTGCTCGACCACCCGCCGAAACTCGGCGACATCCCCGTCACGCTCATCTCCGCGACCCGGCCGACCCCCGGCATGAGCGCGCAAGCCCGCAAGTCCGTGAACGCGTCCCATGCGTACCGGGCCCGGCAGTCGCCACGCGGCCGGCACGTCCTCGCGCAGCAGGCCGACCACATGGTCCCCACGACCGAACCCGCGATCATCGTCACCGAGACGGAGCGCCTGCTCGACGTCGGCGCCACTGCCGCCGGCACCGCCGACCCTTCCCCGGAACGCTGACGGGCCGAGCCCGCGGGCAGAACCTGGTCTGCCGCTTCCACCGCTTCGCCCCCGACCCCGGCCCCTGCCCCTGCCCCGACGGCGCGTGCGCCCGGATCCCCGGCGCAACGGGCTCGTACCGCCGCGCCGGGAACAATTCGGCAGGGCGCCTCGTTTGACCTCGGGTCCACCACCCTTGATCACGAACCGAGGAGAACCTTGCCCGAAACCTCGCCCTCCGGCACCGTGACCGCTCTCCCCTCACTCGCCGCCCAGGCAGAACGCCTGATCGAGCTCGGGGTGCACGAGCTCGCCGGGATACCCGCCGATGAGCTGCGCGCCTTCGCGGCGAACGCCGGCGACAAGGACGGCGGCGCCCTGCTCGCCGTCAATCCGGACCGCGCCCCCGCCTCCGCGCTCGCACCGTTGCTCCGGCACGACGGCAAGCCCGGCTTCGTCGTCACGGACATGCCCGACGTCGATCACTTCGCCCCCTGCGCCGTGGAGCTGCCCGACGCCCCCCTCTACCTCGTCACGGACGTCGACCGTGGCGACCACATGGCCAACTGGAGCCCGGAGGAGGCGCTGCCTGCCCTCACCGAGCAGGGCCGCACCCCGCTGCTGCTCACCGAGGGCATCCACTGGGTGCTCCAGCAGCCGGCGGTCCTGGAGCGCAACCACTGCTTCATGACCATCGGTTCCCGGCTGCGCAAGGCGAACGGCGCCTACGACGCCCGTACCCCGGCGATCTGGATCAGCAACGGCACCGGGCGGGACGGCCGCGAGCGGCGCAACGCCCCGAAGGTCGGCTGGTGCTGGTGGGGCAACCGACACACCTGGCTCGGCTTCGCCTCCGCCACGGGCCGAAAGCACTAGGACGTGTCCGGCAGACCGGGCGACCGGCCCGGCAATTAGGCGCGCCGTAATCCTGTTACGACCTCTGAGGCCCGCAGTAATTACTGCGGGCCTCAGAGGTGTCACGGCATGGACAGCCGGCAGAGCCTACTGGTGCTCGGCGAGGAACCGGACGCGGTCCTCAGGGGTGCCGTTGAGGGCCTTCTTCGCCGCGGCCTTGAACTCCGGGGAGGGGTTCTTGGAGACGAGCTGGACGATGGCGACCTGGTTGTCCGAGTCGCGGGCGATGAACTGACCGGACTCCAGGAAGCGGACGCGGTCCTCAGGGGTGCCCTTGAGGGCGGCCTTGGCGCCTTCCTTCATGGCCGCGCCGGGGTACTGCGACACGAGCTGGACGATGGCGAGCTGGTTGTCCGAGTCGCTGGTGTTGCCCTGGGCCGCAGAGGCCGACGCCGCAGCGGGAGCCTGCACCGCACCGGCGGCGAGCGCCGGAGTGGAGAGCAGGACGGCCGGCGCGATGGCGGCGGCGGCAACGAGGAGCGACACGCGGGTCAACTTCATGTACAACACTCACTTTTTCTGAAGACGATCTTGAAATCCTCCCTGAGGATAAATGGATCTTGCCGTGGTGGCCACCAAATATCCGCCGACGGTGCGTTTGCACCGTTGATGGGGGCAGGGACTGCCGGACGCCTGCTCAAGTGTCGGCGAACCTCGGAGCGGCCATAAACTTGAAGCGCCGGTTCGGGGACGCGGGGGCTGGGCACCCGGAGTCCGGACCGCCGACCGGGGGGTGCCACCCTAGGAGGACGCGATGTTGCGGCACACCAGACTGGCCGGGGAATCAGCGGACTACCTCGCCGCCCGCGAAGAGCTGCGCCTGGCCGAGATCGAGCTCATGCGCCACTGCGAGGAGGTTGCGGCCCGGCGACGGGCGCTCCCCCAGGGGCCACCCGTCGACGACTACGTCTTCATCGAGGGTCCCGCCGACCTGGACGCCGGCGACGCACCGGTCAGCGAGGTCACCCTGAGCGGGCTGTTCACCGCCCCGGACCGCCCACTGATCGTCTACCACTTCATGTACGGCAAGCTGCAGACCGACCCCTGCACGATGTGCACGCTCTGCATCGACGGTTTCAACGGCATCGCCCGCCACGTCACCCGCAACGCCGACTTCGTCATCGCCGCGGCCGCCGACCCGCCGGCCCTCCGGCAGCACGCCCGCAACCGCGGCTGGCACGATCTACGGCTCCTGAGCTGCGGCGACAGCACCTTCAAGTACGACCTGGGCAGCGAGGACAAGGACGGCGTGCAGGACTCCACCGTCTCCGTCTTCACGCGCGACGGTGATGGCACGGTCCGCCATTTCTACTCCACCCACCCCGGCATGGCCGACGACATCGACGAGCGCGGCATCGACCTCCTGGCCCCCGTGTGGCACCTGCTCGACCTGACCCCGCAGGGCCGCGGCGACTGGTACCCGGACCTCGATTACTGAGCTCGGCTCCGGCAACTGCGCTCGGCTCCGGCAAGCGCGCTCACCAAGCACATCACACCAGAACGGTATAAATTGGTCGAATGGTCGAAGAACTACGGGAGAGGAGACCGCATGTCCTCGAAGCGGCGCCGTAAGAAGAGGGCCCGCCGTAGCAAGGCGGCCAATCATGGCAAGCGACCCCAGTGCTGACCTCTTGACCGTTTGACCGTGTTGACCGTGCCCGTCACCCCGCCCGCAGCCTGACGGCTGCCGGCGGGGCGGGGCGGGGCGGTGGAGCGGGTCGGTGGAGCGGGCCGATGGAGCGAGTCGGTGGGGAAAAAGCGCGCGCCTCGTCAGTCGGCGTGACAGAGCCGGAACGGCATGCCGGCGTCCCGCAGCCGCCCGATCAGCGCATCGCCCATGGCCGTAGCCGTCGTGACCTGCCCGGCGGTCGTCGGCAGGTCGTCCAGGGCGAGGCACAGTGACGCCTCGGCCAGCATTTTCGCCGTCTCCCCGTAGCCCGGGTCACCGCCCGTGACCTCCGTGAACACACGCTGACCACCGCCTTCGCCGACCGCCCGCACCCGGAACCGGGCGCGCGCCCGCTGCTCCGCGCTGGGCCCCCTGCCCGGCTCGTAGCGGCTCATCAGCCACGTCCGCACGGGGGACACCTGCGCGGCCGCCCACACCACCCCCAGGCCGACCGGCCCGGCCAGGGCGACGGGCAGTCTCTTCACCGACGCGTAATGGCGGTAGCGGAAATCGGGCCCGTAACGCTCCAGCGCGGCCGCCGAGCGGCGTACGACCTGGGGGTCGAGCGTGGGCAGCGGCAGCGCCCACGTGCCCGTCTCCTTACTGAACCGCGGTGCCCCCAACGGAGCCCGGACCCGGCGCCCGGCAGGCTGCGGCTCGTACCGGCTCCGCTCCTCCGCCGCCGCCTTCGCCTGGCGCTGCCGCGAGGCGATCGCCAGGGACGAGGCCAGCGTGCCGCCGGAGATGATCCCCGACGCGCGCACGAACCCGTCGACCGTCAGCGGCACCCCTTCCGGCAGCTGCTGCACGGTGAAGTACGCGAGGAGGTCGTGCGGCACCGAGTCGAAGCCGCACGCGTGGACGATGCGCGCGCCCGACTTGCGGGCCTGGGCGTCGTGGCGCACGTACGTCATGTCCACGAACTCCGGCTCTCCGGTGAGGTCCGTGTAGTCGGTGCCGGCTTCCGCGCACGCGGCGACCAGTTCCTGGCCGTACCAGATGTACGGGCCGACGGTGGAGGCGACGACGTGCGTGGACTCGGCGAGCGCGCGCATCGCGGCCTTGTCGCTCGCGTCCGCGGTCACCAGAGCCACGTCCGCCGCACGTACGGAGTCGAGCGCCGCCAGCCGGTCCCGCAGTTTCTCCAGCTTCGCACGGCTGCGCCCGGCGAGCGCCCACCGGCACCCTTCCGGTGCGTGCTCCAGCAGGTACTCGGCCGTGAGCTCCCCGACGTACCCCGTCGCTCCGAAGAGGACGACGTCGTACGGGCGTTCCGGGCCGGCCTGCCGGTTCATCGTGGTGCTCTGGGGGCCGTTCACAGAGCGGTTCATGGAGCCTCCGGCTGCTGAGGTCGAGGTAGGGGTAGAGGTAGCGGTCGAGGACGAGGACGAGGCCGAGGCCGAGGTCGAGGTCGAGGTCGAGGTTGAGGTTCGAGGTCACCAGGCAGCGTCCGGAGCACCTTCCCGTGTCCGTCCGCCCTCGGGTGATTCTCCGTCCGTCCGGCCGCTACGGGCACATAGCCGCCGTCGGTCCGCGTGTCCCCCGGCCATGTGTCGAAACTCCGCCACGCAGGCGGGGCCGCCGGGGATGGGCACGCCGGAGCACTCCAGCGGTCACGCGCGGGCGGACCTGGTGTGCGCTGCGCGGGGCAGGCACCGCCCTCGCACGCACGCCGGGCGCCCCCGAACGCGCGGCGCCGCCGCTGCGCACTCGTCCGAGCCGTATGCCCATGCACGAACCGGTGGTGGGGAACGGTTCCGGTGGGTGCGCAAAAGGGCGCTGGCTCATGCTCATTGCGGACAGCGCGGTTCTGGGGCGAACCGTTCGCCTTCTCGGAACCACACGCAGAAACGGCAGGAAAACCATGCCAGTGCACCCGCTCGTGCACCCGCTCGCCCGGCGGTCCGCGATCCTTGCGGCCGCCGCAACAATGGTGGTCCTGGCCCCCGGCGTGGGCCACACCGCCGCCTCCTCCCCGGCGCCCGTCAAGAACGAGGGGGCGGGGTGGTACCTCGACAGCGGCAGTGACACCACCTCCGCCAAGGCCCCCACGTACACCGCCAAATACACGGGAGAGCCCGCGTCCGCGCCCGGCAACCTGAAGTGGTCCTACGACCCCGCCACCAAACTCATCAAGAACGAGGCGAAGGGCTGGTACCTCGGCAGCGGCGGCGACTCCTCGTCGGACAAGGCCCCCGCGTACACCACGAAATACACCGGGGACCCCGCAGCCGCTCCCGCACAGCTGAAGTGGACCTACGACGCAAGCACCAAACTCGTCAAGAACGAAGGCAACGGCTGGTACCTGGGCACCGGAGGCGACGACTACGGCAAGGCGCCCGCGTACACCACGAAGTACACGGGCAGCCCTGCGTCGGCACCGGCGCAGCTGAAGTGGGCGATAGCGTCCTGATTCGGGCGCGGCCGAGAGTGCCGCCGGAGGCCCCACTGACATGCATCCTCCTGTCAGTGGGGTCACCTACTGTGCGGGGGGAGAGAGAACAGACCTTGCTCGTGCTGATGTGAAGGAACGGAGAATTCCTTTCTTCGTGCTACGTGAAGCTCCGGCACTCGATCCACAACTCTTGACAACTATTCATGCGCCTGAGAGCAGTTGGCACTGCACCCTCCCACGAACGGCACCACACCCCGAAGGGAGCGATCAGCGCATGACCAGACCCAGACCTGAGAGCGCGGGACACGACGCGGAATACGGCGCGGGATACGGCGCGGGATACGACTATGACGCCGTCATCAGCGGAGCCGGCCTCGCCGGCAGCGCCGCGGCGATCTTGCTCGCTCGACGCGGCGCCCGCGTCGCACTGCTGGAACGCCGCTCGGACCCCGAAGCGTACAAGGTGCTTTGCACCCATTCCCTCCAGGCCAGCGCCTACCCGGTGCTGGACGAACTCGGCCTCATACCCGCTCTTGAGGAGGCGGGAGCCGTCCGTAACGTGGCCCGCTCGTACACCCGCTGGGGATGGATCGAGCCGAAGGCGGCTCCGGCAGGCCCCGAGCTGCCGTACGGGTACAACATTCGGCGCAGCACTCTCGACCCGTTGATCAGGTCCCATGCGGCGGAGACCCCCGGCGTCGATCTGCTCCTCGGTCATCATGTGACCGGGCTGGTCCGGGAAGCCGGGCGGACCTTGGGGGTACGCGCGTCGACACCGCAGGGCGAGCGTGGGATCCGGGCCCGCCTGGTGGTCGGCGCCGACGGCAAGGACTCGGCCGTAGCGAAGTTCGCCGGGGTGCCTGCCCGGCTGTACGAGAACGCGCGGTTCGGCTATCTCGCGCACTTCCGCAACCTTCCGCTGCACGGCGGGATCAGTCACACCTGGTTCCTCGAGCCCGACATGGCGTACGCGTTTCCCAACGACGACGGGGTGACGGTCATCGCGGTGCTCCCGGGCAAGGGACGGCTGCCGGCCTTCCGGGAAGACCTGGAGGGCAGCTTCTTCGCATTCGTCCGCGCCCTGCCCGAGGCGCCGCCCATCGACTCCGCCGAGCGCATTACGAAGATCATCGGCACTGTCGACTACCCGCTTCACAGCCGCAAGCCGACCGCACCGGGCGTCGCGCTCATCGGCGACGCCGCCCTGACCACCGATCCCCTGTGGGGAGTGGGATGCGGGTGGGCCCTGCAGTCCGCGCAATGGCTGGCAGAGGCGGTCGCCTCGGCCGCAACCGGTCGGGGCGACCTCGACAGGGCGCTCATGGTGTACGCACGCAGACACCGGCGCCGGCTGCAGGGCCACCAGTACCTGGCCGCCGACTTCGCCAAGGCCCGCCCGTTCAATCCCTTGGAGCGGCTGATGTTCTCGGCGGCAGCGCGCGATGAATCGGTGGCGCGGCACGTGCATCTGTTCGCGTCCCGCCTGATCGGTCCGCTGCGATTCTTGAACCCCAGGGCAGTGGCCAAGGCTTCGGCCGTCAACATCAAGCACCGTGGGGCGGCTGCGCCACCCGCGCACCTGTCACGCACAGGGTCATGACATCCGGACGCGGTCCGATGGACGGCCGGGCCCGGAGGCCCGGCCGGGGCAGCGGGAGCTACGAGTTACCGCCGAGGAGGCCGTTGAGGGCGTTGTTGAGCTGGTTGGTGAGTCCGCCGACAGTACCGGTGACGGTACTGGGCAAGCTGCCGACGGTGCCGGTGACCGTATCGACAGCGCCGCTTACGGTATCGGTGACCGGATCGGCTTGGGCGGGGGCGGCAAGCACCGTGGCGAGCACGGTCAGCAGGGCGGTGGCGGCGAGGGTGGAGAGGCAGCGCGGCAAGGCAGGCCCTTTCAGTCCGTACGCGGCAGCGGCCGACCGTATCCGGCCGCGGCCGCGTGATCTCTTGGGCAGGGCGCCCTGAGGTGCAGTGGAACCGGTAAGAGGCTTTCCTGTTTGCCATACGGCCTAACGTCATGTCACCCATACGTGAGACCTGTCGAGTTCGTAGGGTTCAGCTCACGGTTCTTGCCGGAAGAGGCGCTTGGAGGGTCACTTGTCAGCCGCTGCGTCGTGGACCGGCATGACGAGAGTGGTGAAACTGCCCTGATCCGCGGAGCGGGCCACGACGGGCTGGTCCGGAGACGAGATCTCCAGCAGCACGTCAGGGCCGACGCCGGCCTCGATCGCCGCGAGGAGCACTTCCGGGGCGAAGGCGATGCGCAGGGGCGGCCCTGTGCAGATGGCGGGGAGCGTGAGCTCTTCCGGGCCCGGACCCGGGTCTCGGTCCGAGCCCGGCTCCGGCTCCGGCTCCGCAGGTGTGAGGGTGAGCCGCTGTTCGGCGGTGCGGAGGATGATCGGCGCATCGCCGAATCCGGCCTCGGCGAGTGCCGTGCGCAGAGCTGCCCGATCCGTGATGATCCGGTGCCGGGCCATCGGGAAGTTGTCCAGGACCATCCGGTAGTCGGGAAAGGGAAGGGCCGTCTCGTCAGCGGTCGGCAGAGTCCGTGAGTACGCTCCGCTGCGCAGTCGCGCGCCTTCCCGGTCCGCCTCGATGCTGACGTCCGGCATGCGCATGGCCCAGGCTGCGGCGTCCTTCATTTCCGCTGCCGCGACCAAGACGCGCCAGGAATCGCCCTCCGTGGACATGGCCCGCAGGGTGCGGACTGCCAAGCGGTAGCCGTCCGTGGCCACCAGGCGCACCTCCTGCCCGTCGATCTCGATCAGAATGTGGCCGAGTACGGGGAACTCTTCCCGTACGGGACCGGCCGCCACCGCCGGTGCCACCTGCCGTACGGCGCTGGCCAGCTCCGCCCCGCCGACGCAGACCTTGGCCTTGGCCTCGGTGGTCCAGTTGGCCTCGGCTTCGGTGGTCCAGGGCGTTCCGTCGGGAAGGGTGCTGAGAATCTCCTGGATCACCACCTGCGCCGAGGCTGCCGTTTCCCGCGCCCTCGCCACGTGCTCCTGCAGAACGGCACGGGCTTCCTCGCGGGCGCCGTCCAGCACCACCGCGGCATCGGTGAGCGGCACCCCGGCCTCCCGCAGTCGCCGGACGAGGACCGCTCGGGCCTGCTGCTCCGGGGCGTAGTAGCGGTAGCCGGTCGCATCGTCGACGTGGGCGGGGCGCAGTACCTCGCAGTCGTCGTAGAACCGCAAGGCGCGCGGCGCCAGCCCCACCCGGCGCGCGAAGGCGCCGATACTCATCAACATGTCGGTGTCAGTGTCGGTGTCGTCCATGCCGGCGATTCTCGGCTTTCAAGCAGCTTGAAGGTCAAAGCACTGAAGCGTGGAAGCGTGGAAGCGGCACTCGCGATCAGGACAGCGGAGCCGCACCGTAACGCTCCGCCAGTACGGCCACGGCCTCGCCGACGGCCCGGCGCAGCTCGGGCGGCCCGAGTACCTCCGCCTCCGTTCCGAGCCTGAGCAGGTCACTGACGGCGACGGCCTGCGCCTCGACCGGTATCTCCACCTGCACCCAGCCCTCGTGGTCCGGCGGCCCGGCGCTCTCCAGGGCCCGCGTGCCCACCGCACCGAACTGGACGGGCAACAGCCGCCGCGCCCGGGGCGAGATCCGCAGCCGGGCGGTGCCCTGGTGGAGCGCGGCTGCCAGGCGCCGGGAGGACTCCTCCCAGCAAGCTGCCAGATCGAATCCGTCCGGTCGCTCGAACGTCTCCCCCGACGTGTCGACGTCCAGAAACCGCGATATCCGATAGGTGCGGGAAGCGCCGAGGGTGCCTGCGGCTGCCTCGCCCTCCGTCGCCATTGCCACCAGGTACCAGGTGCCGCCCTTGAGGACGATGCCGAGCGGGCACAGGGGGCGGCCGGGCTCCGGGGCGCCCGGCTCCGGGTGCACCTGGCCGTTCCACCGCCGGTAGCGCACGAGCAGTACCTGCTGCTCCCACACCGCTCGCGCGACGGTCGCCAGGTGCGGAACCGGTTCGGCATCCCGGAACCACGCCGGTGCGTCCAGGTGGAACCGGTCCTGAATACGCCGGGAGCGTTCCGCGAACTCGGCGGGGAGGGCGGCCTGAAGCTTCAGCTGAGCAGTGGCCAGCACCGCGCCGAGTCCCAACTCGCGCGCCGCCCCGGGCGCTCCGGCCAGGAAGAGGGAACTCGCCTCGGCGTCGGTGAGCCCGGTCAGCCGGGTGCGGTACCCGTCCATCAGACGGTAGCCGCCGGCGGGCCCGCGGTCGGCGCAGACCGGGACGCCCGATGCGCCGAGCGCCTCGATGTCCCGGTAGACCGTACGGATCGACACCTCCAGCTCCGCGGCGAGCTCGGGAGCCGTCATGCGCCCACGGTTCTGGAGCAGGAGGAGCAGGGAGAGGAGACGGTCGGCGCGCATGCGGCCATTGTGCCGCCGTACCTGACAGGAGATGTCAGGTACAGGGCTCAGTCTGATCACATGTCGTACGGGACAGACCGTGCGGCCCGCTCAACCCGGCACCCGCTCGGCCCGATCACTGAGGACACCCATGCCCATGCCCACGCCTACCCCCACCCCCACGCAGACCACCGGCCACTTCACCTTCGCCGGCTGGAAGGAGCACGACGTCACCCCGGCCGGGACGAGCCCGAAACTCGCGCACGCCTCCGTCACCAACTCCTTCTCCGGAGGCATCGAGGCCGCCGAGACCACCTGCGAGTACACCATCGTCTACGTCACGGAGAAGACGGGCACGTTCACCGGCATGGAGATCCTGTCCGGTCGGCTCGACGGGCGAGAAGGAACCTTCGTCGTCGAGGAACGCGGCTCGTTCGGCACCGACGGCACGGTGCACTGCGGCTTCGAGGTCGTGCCGGGATCAGGCACGGGCGAGCTGACCGGTCTACGGGGTGCCGGCAGCTTCACCGCCGAGCACGGCGCACCGTCAGTCCCGTACACCTTCGCCTACGAACTGAGCTGACCGTGGACGGCCATCTCGCGACAACGACGGTCGCGGACAAACACGGCACATTTCCCCGGAGAGGTGAAACGGTTTCCGTTTGCGCCCGGATAGCGGACCCGCACCATTAAGCAACCTCCATAAGAAATCCCCAGCGTTGGCCGATTCACATGCCCTCGATACGACGCCCTTGACATAAGTAGCCCCGCATTCCGCTACGATCACGTCATGGTCTCGGCCCAGCTCGCATTTCATACGCGACGGACCCACCCCTCGGTGTCGGGTCCGTCGCGTCTGCTGTGGCCGGTCCTGCTGCTCCTGTTCGGCGTGCTCTACACCCACGGCATCAGCGGGGAGAGCGCGGTCAGTCACGCGACCGGCAGGCCGGTGGCATTGTCCGCCTTTGCGCACGCCGTTGACGAGCATCACGCCCATGGCGAGCCGGCCCCGGTCGCCGCTCCCGGTACGGAGCAGGCACACGCCGCCGACCACCACGAGGACGAGTCCTCTCACGGCGCCGAGAACTGCACGTCCGGCAAGCCCCAGGACGGACCGGCCCTCTTCGCTCCCAGTTGCTCGGCGCTGTCCGACGCGCTGTCGACACTGAGCTCGCAGCCCTGGACGGGCGCGCGGCCGTCTCCCGCTGCGCCGGAAGCGGCACACTCAGCAGCTTCGCGCATCCTGCGAATCTAGAAGCCAGGCTCCGAACACTCCAAAACCGGTCGGATTCCACTTCCACCCGGCTCCGGCGCCTGCGTCTCCATTTCTCCTGGTCCCCCGAGGGGAATTGCCGAGCCCTGCCCAGGCACCATCCGGCCGCCCGTCTGATTCGCTTCCACTTGTCCGGAGAACTCCGGCCACGTGACCGTCGTACGGAGTGTCTGTGCCGCGCAATTCGACACCACTCTCCCGGATATCCACCCGGCTTCCGGCTGCCGTCCCGGGGAGCCTGCTCCTACTTCCGCTTCTTCTCCTGCTCCCGTTCCTGCTTCCGCTCCTGCTCCCGCCCTCGGTCGGCTGCCCCCTGCCTGCGTACGGAACCGGCCATTCTCATGACGTCCCGCAAGGGGCGCGCGGCCTCCCCGGCCGTCACAGCACCTCTGCCACCCCGGATCCCTGCAAGGGGAACACCGAGCGGTCGAGGCGGAGGACGCTCGCCCTTCTCTGCCGGTGGCGCGAATAGGAGCTCGCCGACCACGCGAGACGAGCCCCCTCACCGGCGCACCGCCCGACCGAAAGGCGAACGAGCCATGGACCCCCTGACGACCAACGGCACCGGTTCCGCCCGCTCAAGCTCCTCGGCCATCCCCGTCACCCCCATCACGCCCATCACGCCCATCGTCCCCATCACACCCAGCGCCCCTATCTCCCCCGACTCCCCCAACTCCCCCCACTCCCCCGAGCCCTCCAGCGTCCCCAACTCCCCCGGTACCTCCGGCATATCCGGCCTCGTCGGCGACACCCCTGTCCTGCGGGTGTCCGAACCCCTCGCCCCCGCCGGGCACGGCTTCTGGGCCAAGCTGGAAGGCTTCAACCCGGGCGGCATCAAGGACCGCCCCGCCCTGCACATGGTGGAGCGGGCCCGTGCCCGCGGCGATCTGGCTCCCGGCAGCATGATCATCGAATCCACCAGCGGCACGCTGGGACTGGGCCTGGCCCTGGCCGGGATGGTCTACGGGCACCCGGTCACGCTGGTCACCGACCCCGGCCTGGAGTCGTCCATGACCCGGCTGCTGACCGCCTACGGGGCACAGGTCAACGTCGTCTCCGAGCCCCATCCGACCGGAGGCTGGCAGCAGGCCCGCTGCGACCGCGTGGACCGCCTGCGGGAGCAGCACCCCGGCGCGTGGGTGCCGGACCAGTACAACAACCCCGACAACGTCGCCGCCTACACCCCGCTCGCGCTCGAACTGGCCGCCCAGCTCGGCCACATCGACGTCCTGGTGTGCAGCGTCGGCACCGGCGGCCACTCCGCCGGCGTCTCCCGCGTGCTGCGACAGCTCTACCCCGGTCTGAAGCTGGTCGGCGTGGACACCATCGGCTCCACGATCTTCGGGCAGCCTGCCCGCGGCCGGTTGATGCGCGGCCTCGGCTCCAGCATCTACCCCCGCAACGTCGCCTACGAGAACTTCTCCGAAGTGCACTGGGTCTCCCCCGCCGAGGCCGTGTGGACCTGCCGGCAACTGGCCTCCTCCCACTACGCCACCGGCGGCTGGAGCGTCGGCGCGGTCGCCCTCGTCGCCGGCTGGCTCGCACGCACCCTCCCTGCGCACACCCGGATCGCCGCCGTCTTCCCCGACGGCCCGCAGCGCTACCTCGGCACGGTCTACGACGACGACTACTGCGCCGCCCACGGCCTCCTCGACGCGCCACCGGCCGCCGAGCCCGAGGTCGTGGGGAGGCCGGACGAGAAGGAGGTCACCCGCTGGACGAGGTGTGCCACCGTCGTCGACCCGCTCGCCGCGCAGCGGGAGTGCAGCGCCGGCGCGAACGAGCCCCGCGTGGACGAGGGCCGGTCGTGAAGAATCCCCCGGCCCCCCGGAACCGCCTCAACCCCCTGTCGCAGGCCCGCACCTTCGACCGGAGCGTGCAGCTGCTGATGGCGAACCAGTTCACCATCAACCTCGGCTTCTACATGCTCATGCCCTACCTCGCCCAGTACCTGTCCGGGAACCTGGGCATGGCGGCCTGGACCGTCGGGCTCATCCTGGGCGTCCGCAACTTCAGTCAGCAGGGCATGTTCTTCTTCGGCGGCACCCTGGCCGACCGGTTCGGGTACAAGCCCGTGATCATCACCGGGCTGATGCTGCGCACCGTCGGCTTCGCCGTGCTCGGGCTCGTCGACTCCCTGCCCGCGCTGCTGGCGGCGTCGGCGGCCACCGGCCTGGCCGGCGCCCTGTTCAACCCGGCCGTACGGGCCTACGTCGCCCACGACGCCCGGGAGCGCCGCGTGGAGGCATTCGCACTCTTCAACGTCTTCTACCAGGCCGGCATCCTGCTCGGCCCGCTGGCCGGTGTGGCGCTGACGGGGGTGAGCTTCCGCCTCACCTGCCTCGTAGCGGCCGGAGTCTTCACCGTGCTGTCGATCGTTCAGATCCGGGCACTACCGGCCCGGACACCGTCGCACGGGGCCGGGTCCGGGGTCGGGGCCGGTGCCCGAGCCGGGGCCGGAGACGGGGCCGACAGTTCAGTGACGTCGGTGCTCGCCCAGTGGCGCACGGTGGTGTCCAACCGGCCGTTCCTGCTGTTCTCCCTCGCGATGATCGGCTCGTACGCGCTGTCCTTCCAGGTCTACCTCGCGCTTCCCCTGGAAGTGCGCCGCGTGGCCGGGGACGAGCGAGTGGGGACGATCGGCGTAGGGCTGCTGTTCGCCGCCTCCGGCCTCGCCACCATCGCGGGCCAGACCCGGCTCACGGCCTGGTGCAAACAGCACTGGGGCTCCGGAAGGTCGCTGGTTGCCGGACTGACAGCCCTAGGATCCGCCTTCGTGCCGCTCCTGGCGGCCACCGCGGTTCCGGCACCCCCGGACGGACCGGCCCGCTGGGCCCTGGCCGTCGGCCCGCCCCTCCTCTCAGCGCTCCTCATCGCCCTGGGCACCATGCTGGCCTACCCCTTCGAGATGGACACGATCGTCGCCCTCGCCGAGAACCGGTACGTGGCCACGCACTACGGCCTCTACAACACCATCTGCGGAATCGGCATCACGCTCGGAAACCTCCTCACCGGCGCGGCCCTGGACGCCGCCCACTCCGCCGGTACCCCGGCGCTCCCGTGGCTGGCTCTCGCGGCAACAGGAGGCGGCTGCGCCTTGGCCGTCTTCGGCCTGCACCGCACAGGCCGCCTGACCCCGACCGCACCGGGACAGCCCGACAGATCCGATGGGACCGACAGACCCGACGAGCCCGACAAGCCCGGCAAGCAACCCGCCGCCAAGGGTGGATGAGGATGAGCCGGCTCCCCCGCACGGGGGAGCCGGCTCGTCGCCCCGGCCACCCCGGGGGACGAGTGATCTTCAGTCCCGGGCTCGATGCCCTCGAACGCGGGCCCATGGAACCGTGGCTCTTGACCACGACCTCCCCTCTCATCAGGAGACCCGGGCCATGTCCGAATTCGCTGTCCGCCGTTCAGGCAACGCAGTTGCCGAGGTTCCGCCGCCGCCCCGGCGGGCCGTCCGAGCCGCTTACGCCTCGGCGCTCTCCGCAACCGTCGGGTTCATCCCGCTGCACGCGGTCTGGGCGGTGGGCATTCCCCTCTGGGCGGACCAGAACAAGTTCCGGGAGTGGTACGCACTCGGTGGCGGTCCGTACCTCTTCGTACTCAACGGCCTGGCCCTGCTGGCGGGCATCCTGGCGCTGAGCCTGGTCCGGCCGTGGGGTGTGGTGTTCCCGGCCCGGACTCCGTTCCTCGCCGGGCGCCGTGTCCCGCACCGGACGCTGTCCGCCACGGCCTTCACCGTCTCGGCCTTCCTCCTCCTGTACACCGTCTGGGCGGCTGTGCAGACGGTCAACGGCTTCGACGACGACGGCGTCTTCAGCCCCTGGATCGTCGTCTACGGCATCCCCCAGTTCCTGGTGTGGGGCGTCGGCCTGTCCATCGCCGCGCACTCGTACCGCCGCCGCACATGACCTGGGCACCGGGGTTCCCTCCGGCGGGTCGTACGGGTGGTCGACCGGCCGCTCACACTCACTCCAGCCGAAGCTCTCCTCCCGGGTGAAGCCGAGAGTCCGCAGGCAGTCGGACGTGGGATTCGACGGTCCGGGGCGGCAAGGGTGCAAGGCGCAATACGCGTATGAGCCCGGTGCGCGCCGATCGGTGCGTGGTCCGGGCGGGATGCCCGACGGATGGCGGATGAACGTGGGGGCGGTGGCCGTGAGGATGGCCGGCATGGACCCTGAACTGGAAGCATTCATCCCGATGTTCCCCCGCGCCGACCTGACCGACCCGGTCACCGAGCGCAAGAACCTCGCCGCCCTGGCCGCCTCGGTACCGGCGCCGGACACCACACGAATGGACGTCGAGGACCGTACGGTGCCCGCCGCCCCGGGCGTGCCCGTGCGGATGTACCGCCCGCACGGGGCGCGAGGCGCCATCATCTGGCTGCACGGCGGCGGATTCGTCATGGGTGACCTGGACACCGAGCACCCGTGGGCCGCCCGGATCGCGGACGGCGCCGGTGTGGTGGTGATTTCCGTGGGCTACCGCCTTGCCCCCGAGAACCCTTTCCCGGCCGCCCTGGACGACGCCTACGCCGTGCTGACCTGGGCCGCCGAGCACGCAGCCGAACTCGGCATCGACCCGGACCGGATCGCGGTCGGCGGCCACAGTGCCGGCGCGGGGCTCGCGGCGGCGGTGGCGTTGCGGTCGCGCGACCAGCAGGGTCCTGCGATCCGCTTCCAGCTGCTCAACCAGCCCGGGCTCGACGACCGCCAAGAGTCGTGGTCGGCACGGAACTTCACCGAAACGCCCTGGATGAACCGCGACAAGGCCACCGCGATCTGGCGGCACTACCTCGGCTCGGCGCCCGCCACCCCGTACGCCGCCCCGGCGCGGGCCACCGACCTGTCCGGCCTCCCGCCCGCCTACATCGCCACCGCGGAGCTCTGCCCGAACCGCGACGAAGCCCTCATCTACGGGATGCGACTGCTGCAGGAGGGCGTGTCGGTGGAGCTGCACCAGTGGGCCGGCACGTTCCACGGGTCGCAGGCGATCCTGTCCGCCGAGGTGTCGCAGCGGCAGATCACCGAACTCGGCGCAGTCCTGCGCCGCGCCCTGGCCGGGTGACGCGGCCGTGACCGTCCAGTCCCGCCGGACCGACCGGGCTCACCGGACCGACCGGGCCGACCGGGCCGACCGGGCCGACCGGGCCGACCGGGCCGACCGGACCGACCACCTCATGCCACCCCCGCAGATGAACGAACTTCCCCAGGAAGGACATCCCCGCATGACCGTGACCCCGATCGATCTCCTCGCGTCCTTCATCCACCTCGACCAAGGCGGCCAGGTGCGCGCCGAGCAGCCGAGTTTCGACTTCGAGCGTGACGGTTGGCAGGTGATGACCTTCCACGTGGAGACGGCTGCCGACGTCCACGCCGACCACTGGGAGATCCACCCCGCCGCGGACGAGCTCGTCTCCTGCCTCACCGGCGGGATACGGCTCTGCTTCCGTCCGGAGCAGCCGGGCGAGAAGGAAGAAGAGATCAAGCTGGCCGCGGGAGCCTCGGTCATCGTGCCGCGCGGGCGATGGCACCGCATCGAACTCGACGCTCCCGGCGACATCATGTCCGTCACCATGCCGCGAGGCAGCCGGCTGGAGAAGCGAACCGAAACCTAGACGAGGCCCTCAACACCCGCGGCTGCTCACCGGGGTCCGGTGAGCAGCCGCGTGCGTGGTCAAGGTGGGCGGAACAGTGCGCCCCCGGCGACACGATCATGGTGGAGCTCCCGGACGGACCGCATCGGCCGGGCGCAGCCGGGCGCAGATCCTTGACGTTCTGAAAGCCGGCCGAGCAGTCGTCGAACGGCCCGTACCTCGGTGGCCGCAGTGGACCCGCCACCGGTCCGCTTCGGAGTCGGCGCCGTCAGACCGGGATGTCGCCGGATTGCCCGTACTGGCGGATGGTCTGTCCGCCGTCAGTGCTGCGCAGGGCGTACCACGTGCCGTTCGACGGACGCCACACAGCGAAGTCGGCCTTGCCGTCACCATCGAAGTCAGCAGGAACGGCCACGTCACCCGTCTGACCGTACTGCCGGATGGACTGCCCGTCGTCACTGCTCCGCAGAGCGAACCACGTGCCGTTCGAGGGACGCCACACAGCGAAATCGGCCTTGCCGTCACCGCCGTAATCCGCCGGTACGGCCACGTCGCCCGCCTGACCGTACTGCCGGATGGATTCCTTGCGGTCGCTGCTCCGCAAAGCGAACCAGACGCCGTTCGACGGACGCCACACAGCGAAATCGGCCTTGCCGTCACCGTCGTAATCCGCCGGTACGGCCACGTCACCCGTCTGACCGTAGACCTGAGTCGTCTGCCCACCGTCACTGCTTCTGAGCGCGTACCACGTGCCGTTCGACGGACGCCAGATCACAAAGTCGGCCCTACCGTCTCCATCGACGTCAGCAGGGGCCGCAACGTCGTTGGCAAAGCTCCCGTATTGCTGAATGCTCTGTCCGCCGTCACTGCTCCGCAGGACGAACCACGTACCACTCGAAGGGCGCCACACAGCGAAATCGGTCTTGCCGTCGCCGTCGAAATCTGCCGGTACGGCCACGTCGCCCACCTGACCGTACTGCCGAATCGTCTGTCCGCCGTCACTGCTCCGCAGGACGAACCACGTACCGCTCGAAGGCCGCCATACGGCGAAGTCGGCCTTGCCGTCACCGTCGAAGTCGGCTTTGACCCTTTGTGCCGCCGCCGCGCCGCTGCCGCCGCGGGAATTCGACGGTTCGCCGCCCGCAGCCCCCGCCCACGCGCTCGGGGCACCTCCGGTGAGGGTGGCCAGTACCGTCGCACCGGCCGCCGTGAGCAGCCCAAGCCCAAGTCTTCGGGTTCTCCGCGCCTTCATCAGCGAGCCTCCTGGACCCGTAGTCCTTCATCTCCGCGCCCGAGGATGGCGCAGGGTGGGGTCCGCGGCTAGTGCTCCGACTCGTGGGGCGGGTCCGGTCGGTTGCTTGTGTCCGGAACGCGTTGCACTCGGGCTCTGTTCCAGCCGTCAGGGGCCCTGGAACGTCCACGACGCCCCGGCCGCCCGCCTCACCCGCGCCGTCCGGGGGCTACGGTCCGAGCGCCCGTACGAACCGGGCGTCTGGGCGCCGTTCCTCCATACCGGGCCATGAGGCACGCCCCCGTGCACACTGCAGCTACGAGTGCGAGCCCGAGGGCGGCTTGCGGCTCGGGGGCGGGGCACCCGTACGGGCATGCCACCGCCCGGGCATGCCACCGCCCGTACGGGGATGTCGCGATTGTCGGCCCGCCTTGACCTTGCCCCAGGGGCAGACCGGAGAGTAACCGCATGGAGGACGACGACCCCATGCTGAGCATCGGCGTGTTCGCGCGCCATGCCAGGCTCTCGCCCAAGGCTCTGCGCGTGTACGACCGGCAAGGGCTGCTGGCCCCGGACCGGGTCGACGCGGTGACCGGCTACCGGTACTACCGGCAGAGCCGGCTGGCCACCGCGCGGCTGATCGTGCGGCTGCGTGGCCTGGACATGCCGCTCGCTCGCATCGCTGAGGTGCTGGCCGCGCCGGAGCCCGAAGCGGCCGGCCTGGTCGCCGCGTACTGGGAAGGAGTCGAGCGGCGCATCGCCGCGCAGCGGGAACTCGCCGTCCACCTTCGCATCCAATTGTCGGGAGGGACGGAAGGCTTGGACATGTACGAGATCAGGCAACGTGACGTGCCGGAGCAGGTGGTGCTCGTCGAGCAGCGCCACGTCCGGCCGGAGGACCTGTCGGTGTGGATCCCGGAGACCTGCTCACGCCTTGAGGAGGAGGCCAAGGCCTACGGGGGCGTGGTCGCCGCACCGTTCGTCGTCTACCACGGCGAGGTCAACGAGGACAGCGACGGACCGGTGGAACTCTGCGTACCCATCGATCCGCTTCGGGCCTCGGAGGCAGCGGAGGCCGGCACGCCCGTCCGGACCGAGCCGGCCCACCGCGAGGCCTACACCACGCTCACCAAGGCGCAGGTGGAGTACCCGCAGATCCTTTCGGCGTACGACGCGGTGTACCGGTGGATCGAGACGAACGACGGCGGCGAGACGGGCCCCGGCCGGGAGGTCTACTTCGCCGACTGGGCACCGGCCGGCCCGGCCACAGAGGTGTGCGACATCGCCGTGCCGGTGGTGTAGGGCCGGTGGCGTAGGGCCGGCGCCACGGCGTGCCCTCTTAGCTCACCCGCTCACCGGCTCACCGGCTCACCGGCTCACCGGCTCCACGAACCCATGACGTGTGAGAAGGGGTGCGGCAGCCGCCGGCGCTTGGGACCGGCGGCCGCTGCACCTTCCGTCCGGGGAAGGACGCGGCTCAGGCCTCCACCCCGGCGATGACCGAGGTCACGAGCGTGCGGACAGCTTCGGTGTCCGGCGGAGCGGCCTTCCGGTCGGCGAACAGCAGGTGGCCGGCTCCGATCAGTGTGGGGGCGAGCGTGTCGACGTCCGCGTCGGGCGCGATGCGGCCGAGTTCGCGTTCAGCCGTCAGGTACGACGCGAGCATGGCCGTGGCTTCCGTCAGGAGCGGGATGCCGGACGGGCTGGTGCGGCGCAGCCGGGCGCGGAGGTCGTCCCGGAAGGTGACGAGGGCGACGATCACCACGGCGACCGAGCCGAACAGGTCCGTCAGCGCGCCGGTGAGGTTGCCGGCGACGGTGCCGGTGCCGGCGGCGTCGCGCAGGGCGGCGGCCTGGTCGTCGATCCGGGCGATGCGGTCCAGGACGAGGTCGGCGAGGAAGGCGTCGAAGTCGGCGAAGTGCCGGTGGAGGACGCCCTTGGCGCAGCCCGCCTCGGTGGTGACTGCCCGGCTGGTCAGGGCGTTCGGCCCGTCCCGTAGCAGGATGCGCTCGGCGGCGTCGAACAGCTGCTCTCGCGCGTCGCGCATGGCCACGCCTGTCGGCATACCGCGATCCCTCTTCCCCTTGTCCGTCCCACTCGTTGACGAGTGGGCGCGCGCCCATTCATAGTGGGCGCATGCCCACTTTACCTCCGGAGCGCTCGCGCCCTTCCGAGCCTGAACCTGGACCTGAGCCTCATCAGTATCGCCAGGCAGCGGAGTCGTTCGGCTCGGACGCCGAACGCTATGACCGGGCCCGGCCCCGCTATCCCGATGCCATGGTGAAGCGGATCGCCGCCGCCGGGCCCGGCGTTGATGTTCTCGACGCACGCGACGTCCCCGAGGTCCCCGACGTCCTCGACGTCGGCTGCGGTACCGGCATCGCCGCCCGGCAGTTCCAGGCGGCCGGCTGCAGAGTGACCGGGGTCGAACCCGACGCACGGATGGCCGGCCTGGCGCGCCGACTGGGGCTCGACGTCGTCGACGTAGCGACGTTCGAGGCCTGGGACCCGGCCGGCCGGCGATTCGACGCGGTCGTCGCCGGCCAGGCCTGGCACTGGATGGACCCGGTCGCAGGAGCCGCCAAGGCCGCGCAGGTGCTGCGGCCCGGCGGACGGCTGGCAGCTTTCTGGAACGTGCCCCGGCTTCCGCCCGAGGTGGCGGAGGCCTTCGCCGCGGTCTACCGACGGGTGGCGCCCAACTCCCCGTTCGCCCTCCGGGCGGCGGCGAAGCCCGCCCCGGACGGGTACCGGGCCCTGTCCGCCAAAGCCGCCGACGGAATCCGAAAGGCGGGCGGATTCGGCGAACCGGAGCAGTGGCGATTCGACTGGGAGTGGTCCTACACGCGGGACGCGTGGCTGGACCAGATGCCCACCCACGGCTCCCTCACCCAGTTGCCCCCGGACAAGCTGGCGGAGGTGCTGGAGCACGTCGGAGCCGCTGTCGACGCGATGGGCGGCAGCTTCACGATGCCTTACGTGACGGTGGCGGTCACTGCGGCACGAGCCGAGCCGTAGCCACCGGACGACCGGTCCCGGACGCGCCCCTTTGCGCGCCGCGTGCACCATCGAGCCGCCGGCTCCGGAGGGGGCACGGAGATGCTCAGGTCACCCATGGGTAGGGATGCCGACGCCGAACACCTTCACTGCAGAAGGGAACCCGACGATGGCGGACCTCCAAGCGGCTCGATCCGCGGCCCCCGGCTCCGACGAGCCGGTGTACGCGCCGACACCCACGCCGACACCGACGCCGACGCGCGAGCCGGTCTACGAGCCTCCGGCGCTGGTCGAAGTCGGGAACTTCTCCGCCCTGACACTCGGCTGGTTCGAAGGAAACGTCCTCGAGGAGGGCGGCGAAGGCCTGCGGTGGTGGAGGTAGGGCCACTCTGCGCACGAGTTGCTGATCGTTGCTGATGCCGGAAGACGTGTGGTTCGCCGTCCTGCCCGACAGCCCAGCGGCCTGTACGGCAGCCCGTGCGCTGCGCCCGTCGGCCGATCGAGTCGTTCCGCACGGGTCCGGCCGGCCGTGGCTGCTCGGACGCTGGCCTGACGGTCATGTGACGGTCGCCGAGGTCGGGGCGGCACGCGTGGCGGTGATCGGGCGGTGTCCGGTGACCACGACCGGGCTTTCTTCATGCGCGGCCCGTCTGGCCAGGGCGAACCACATCGACGAGGTCGAACGGTTCGTCGACGGGCCGGCAGGCAGCTTCCATCTGGTGGCCTGGGCAGGGGGACGAGGACGAGTCCGCGGCAGCGCCTCCGCGGTCCGCCGCGTCTTTCACGCCCGGGTCGGCGGCGTGACGGTGGCATCCGACCGCTGCGACGTGCTGGCCGAGGTGATCGGCGCCCCGGTGGACGAAAGGGTGCTCGCTGCCCGGCTGCCGGCAGCCGGAGCGGTTCACTCGCTGGACGGCAGGAGCATCCGGCGGGGCGTCACGGCTGTGCCACCCGACCACTGTCTACTGGTCGAGCCCGACGGCCGGGCGGTCCTGCGGCGTTGGTGGCAGGCGCCCGAACCGACCTTGCCCCTGAAAGAAGGGGCTGCCGCGCTACGAGGGGCGTTGTCGGCCGCCGTCGACTCCTGCACCGCAGGCGGCGGTACGGTCAGCGCGGACCTGTCCGGTGGGCTGGATTCCACCAGCTTGTGCCTCCTGGCGGCCCGCGGTCCGGCCCGGCTGGTCACCGTGCACCGGGAGGCGACCGACCCCGCCAACGACGACGCCGACTGGACGCGGCGCGCCGTGGCCGCCCTTCGCGCCCTGCCCGCCCTGCCCGGTGCCGAGCACCAGCACCAGCACGTCGGCCGGGACCGGATCCCGTTGTGGTTCGCCGGGGTGAACGACAGCTCGTATCCGCCGTGGGAGGAGCCGGGCACCTGGGTGCGCGACAGGGCGCGCCTGGGCGACCTCACCCGGCGGATGACCGCCGCGGGCTCCCGGCTGCACCTGACCGGCTACGGCGGCGACGAACTGTTCACGCTCACCCCGCGCTGCCTCCACGACCTGGTCCGCGAGCACCCGTTCAAGGCACCCGCCTACATCCGTGCCCACCGCCTGCGGCTGCGGCAGCCACTCACGCCTCTGCTGCGCGCGCTCGCCGAGCGCACCACGTACGCGCGCTGGCTGACGCGCGCCGCCGATCAGCTGACCACCCCCCTGTCCGAGGCCTCCGCCCCCGCGCCTTCCCTGGCTTGGGGGCCGGTGCTGCGCATGCCGCCGTGGGCAACTGCGGAGGCGGTCCGGTACGTACAAGAGCTGCTGCGGGAGGCGAGCGAGGCACAGGCGCATGAGGCCACCCCCGGTGCCACCGATCCCTTGGCCCGGCAGCGCGCGCAACATGCGGCAATCCTGTACGCGCGGGCCACGGGAAGCGCGGTTCGCCGCCTCGACCAGGCCACCGGGCGGGCCGGATTGCCTCTGGCCGCGCCGTGCCTGGACGATGCGGTGATGGATGCGGTCCTGTCGGTCCGCCTGCACGACCGGGCCGCCGAGCACGGCGTCCCACCCACGGCCAACAAACCCGTCCTGCTCGCCGCGATGCGCGGCATCGTCCCGGATCCGCTCCTGGCCCGTACCACCAAGGGCGACTACAGCGCCGACTTCTACGCCGCCCTGCGCCGCCATCGCGGCGAACTCCTGGACCTCTTCGAGGGCTCCCTGCTCGCCGGCATGGGGCTCATCGACCCTGAGCCCTTGCGCGCAGCGCTGCTCGGCCCGCACCCCACGACCCACATCCTCACGTCGTTGTCCCGGACGGTCGCCTGCGAGACGTGGCTCCGCGCCGGTGTTCGACCGGGCCTTCGTGCGGGCGTTCCTTCATGCGATGGAACTCGATCAGCACCATGCTGCCGGGCCAGTTCCCCTCCAGCGTGGGGGTTCGGCAACGACTCTCTCCCCTCCCCCGGGAGCGAGCGGCTCTGACATGACCAGGTCCTACAAATCCCTTGAGAGCAAATCCATTTGAGCCTCTCCTTGATGGGGTCCTGACCTACCTTCGGCGTCAGGGGTGCCGGGAAGTCTGGTCGGCGGCCGGTGGCGCATGGGCTCTTCCATGGGTATCCGGCTCTCGCCGGGAAAGGCCCCCGCCATGACCGCCTCCGAGCCGGGTGCACCTGCCGCCGCCGTCACAGCAAGCCCCGTCAGCGGCCGCGGGCCGCGCCGCCCGGTCCTCTTCTTCGCCTTTTCCTTCGCCGTGATCGCCGATCCGGTGTCCTCCGTCGCCTACGCGATCGAAGCGGCGCTGCGGGCGCTGCACGGCGACCTCACCCTGCTCCTGCCGACGATGGCCCTGGTGGTGGGCCTGGTCGTGGTCGTCACCGCGAACTACTGGCAGCTGGTGCGCCGGTTCCCTCAGGGCGGCGGGGCGGCGGCCGCGGCCGGGCGGGCCTTCGGGCCGCGGTGGACGTTCGTGCCGACCGGGGCGCTGGTCGTGGACTTCGTCCTCACCATCGGGATCTCCATCGCCGCGGCCGCGAGCGCCGTCATCGCACTCTTCCCGGCACTGGCGGCGTTCCGCGTCCCGCTCGCGCTGCTCCTGCTGCTCGTGGTGGCGGGGCTGACGTGGTTCGGGCACGGCGGCAGGCTGCTGTTCGCCGTCATGACGCTGCTCTTCGTCCTGGTCTCCGTCGCCGTGCTCGTGCTCGGTTTCGTCTCCCCGCACGCGATCGGGGAGGCGCCGGCCGCCACCGATCCGGGCCGGCCGGCTGCCCTGGCGGTCGTCCTGGCGTTTCCCGTGGCGATGGCCCTGGCCACCGGCGTCGAAGCGCCCTCGACGGCGATCGCGCAGCTCGGCCAACTCGACGACGCCGGGCGCCGGCGCTTCGGCCGGGGCACACTGGCCCTGCTCCTGGTCATCGTCGGCGGGCTGACGCTGGCCCTGACCGTACTGGCCGTACGCCTGCGCACCGGCATCCCCGGCCACGACTCGACGCAGATCGCGGAGATCGCCCGGGCCGCGGCCGGATCCGGCCGGCTGTACGGCGCGTTCCAGCTGACCAGTTCCCTGCTGCTCCTCGCCGCCGCCAGCTCGTCCTTCCAGGCCGGTCCCGGCCTCTTCAAGGCGCTCGCGGGTACGGCGGAGCGCCCCGGCGTGCTGCCCACGGCGTTCGGCCGGACCAACCGCCACCACACCCCGTACTGGGCCGTGGTCGTCCACCTGGCCGCCGCGGGGGTGATCATCGTGGCCGCCGCCGGGAAGGAGCAGGAGCTCGTGCTCTTCTACGCGGTCGCCGTTCTCGTCAGCTTCCTCGTCGGGCTCGTGGCCATGACCCGCTTCGCCCGCGCCGAACGCAAGGCCGCCCTCGCGTGGTTGAACGGTGCGGCCGCCGGCGCCGTCGCCTTCACCCTCGCGGTGAACCTCCTCCGCGGCTGGCCGACGCTCTCCCTCACCGCCACGCTCCTGGTCGCCGGTGCGCTCCACCTCCTCTGGGTCCGGGCGGGTCGCCCCGGTGGCCCCATGGGGATCGACGACGGAATCAGCCGCTACTACCGCTTGCCGCGATAGCGGGAGACCTTCTGCCGGTTCCCGCACACTCCCATCGCGCACCACACGGCGGAGTGGTTGCGCGAGTGGTCGTAGAACACCCACGCGCATGCGTCGCTGCGGCAGATCTTCAGCCGCTCCCAGGTGCCGTCCCGCTGGGCGTCGTGCACCCGGCTCAGCAGCATGCCCGTGACCCGCTCGGCCGGGGAGCCGACGGGCTCGAAGCCGAGCCGACCGGCTCCGTCCGCCCTGAGTGCGTACCGCAGCCCGGCCGCCGCCTCCGCAACGTGCTCGGCCGCGCGCACCCTCACCCCTGCATCGCTGCCCGTGTGCACCAGGTCGCGCAGGGCCGTACGCAGCCGGATCAGCTCCGCCAACTCCTCGTCACGGATTCCGTCTTCGGCGGGCAGGCCGATGTCCCGGAGCCAGCCCGGAGCCGTGGCGGGGTCGGCCAGCGCGTCCGTTCCCCGCTCGACGTGCAGGGAGTTGCAGAAGTCCTGCACGACCTCCAGCGCGCCCGGGGCCGACGCGGGCTGCGACCGCACCGGCCGCGCTCCTGACTGCTGCGGCATGACCGCCCCTGTCCACTCCGGTCGATCGATTCCAATCGATCAATTTCATTGACACCACCAAACTCGCATGACAGGTTACCCCGGTCGAGCCGAGACACCAGTAAAACGAAAACGCCGGTTACGAAGATCGGAGCGCCATGCCATCCCGGGACACGGACGTGCTCCAGCACCCGGAGGCGAAGTGCGAGCGCGGCGGACTGTGGCGTGACGCCGACTTCCTGAAGTTCTGGGGCGCCGAGAGCCTGTCGATGTTCGGCACCCAGATCTCCGTGTCGGCGATCCCCCTTCTCGCCGTCACCGTCCTGGACGCCGGCCCGTTCCAGATGGGCCTGATCAACGCCGCACAGTTCCTGCCCTATCTGCTGTTCACCCTGCTCGCCGGAGTGTGGGTCGATCAGCGCCGGCGGCGGCCCGTCATGATCGGGGCCAACCTCGGCCGTGCGGCGGTGCTGGCACTGATCCCTCTCACCAGCGCCCTCGGTCTGCTGCGCATCGAACTGCTGGCGGCCATCGTCTTCGCCGCCGCCACCCTCACCGTGTTCTTCGACCTCGCCTACCAGGCCTATCTGCCCTCACTGGTGAATCGGGATCAGCTCATCGAGGGCAACGGCAAGCTGGAGGGAAGCCGCTCCATAGCCCAGGCGGGCGGCCCCGGCGTCGGCGGCCTGATCGTCGGCCTGGCGACCGCCCCCGTCGCCGTGCTCCTGGACGCCCTCACCTACCTCGCCTCCGCCGTCACCCTGCTGTTCATCCGCCGCCCCGAGGCCGGACCCGCCACCGTCACCGCCGCCACCGCACTCACGAACGTCACCACGAACGTCACTGCCCCTGATCCCGATCCCGGCCCGCTCCTCACCCGCATCGGCGCGGGTCTGCGACTGCTCGCCCGCCACGGCCACCTCCGCGCCATCGCCGGCGAAGCCGCCACCTACAACCTCTTCAACCAGGCGTTCTGGGCCGTCCTCGTGCTCTACCTCTCCCGGGAACTGCACCTCTCCGCCCTCCTCCTGGGCACGGTGCTGGCGATGAGCGGAGTCGGCGCCTTCGCGGGCAGCGTGCTGGCCGGACGGCTCGCGCGCCGATGGGGACTGGGCCGCACCATCGTGACCACGACGGCACTCGCCTGCGCCGCACCGCTGCTCATCCCGATCGCCGGCGGCATCGGGACCGGATCCGGGACCGGGACCGAGGCCGGGACCGGCGGACGTGCCGCCGCCGCGGCCGTCATCGCGATCGCGGTCGCGCTCCTGCTCAACGGCGCGGGCGTGGCCATCAGCAACATCCACGTGGTGAGCCTCCGCCAGACCGTCGTACCCCCCGAACTCCTGGGACGGACCAACGCCGGCTACCGCTTCCTCGTCACCGGCACCGCAGCCCTCGGCGCGCTCCTCGGCGGCTGGCTGGGCGGAGCGATCGGCCTGCGCGCGACCCTCGCCGTGGCGGGGCTCGCCACCCTCACGGCGCTGCTCTTCGTCGTCCGCTCTCCCCTGGCCCGCCTCCGTACCCTCACCGACGCGACGGAGGCCGGGGCGCCGTCCGTACGGCCGTGATCCGGGAGCGCCTCCTGCGGAGCCGGGCCACCACATCGTTGTCGCCCCGTGCGAGAGCCTGGCGATGTCACGCCAGTCCGCCACACAGCAAGTTCGAGCGCCCGCGCCTCCGGGCACTGAGCGCGCTGAAGGAGGCCTAGAGGCGCCAGGCCGCCGGCGGCTGGTCGACCGTCCTGTCCAACCTCAAGACGTACCTGGATACGGGCAGCCCTCTCCCGGCCCGCGGCGCCCGGGGAGAGGGGGCCTGGTGCTGGCCGAGGCCCCGGCCAAGGCCAGGACCGGCACCAGGCCGAGGCCGGAACCCGTCAGTGGCCGGTGCGGTGAGCAGGTCCCTTCGACCGGGGCTGGGGTTCGGGCAGTGCCCCGCCCTCTTCCTCCCAGTCGGCCAGACGCCTGGTCATCGCGTCCTCACGCGAAACGGAATCCGCGTGTCCGAGCCCGGGTGCCCGCTCACCGCGGGCAGCCTTCCTGGACTCGTCCTCACGTCGGCCACCGGTCATGCCTTGCCTCCTGCCCATCCGACACACGGGTACGTGCCCGCACGTGTCCATCAGAGCAGCGCCTTCCCCGCCCCACGACTCCGGTTACCGCAGACGGGTGCCGCAGTCGGCGCGCCGCCCGGGCGACGCTTGAGCATTCACGCGGAAGATCCGCACCTCCCGCAGATCCGCAAACGGCAGCCCGGGCCCGGTCGCAGGGTCACGTGCCGCAGCCGCAGCTGACAGGCGCCTCGGCCGCCGCGGTGCAGCACGCGTCGCCGGCATCCGGGGCAGGGGTTTTGCCGAGGGTGGCGGCGTCGGCCTTGACGACGTAGACCTCCCAGGGTTCGCGGCCGGGGCCGTGGACCCAGACCTTGTCCTGGAGGGCGTAGCAGCAGGAGGTGTCGTTCTCCTCGAAGGTGGCCAGGCCGGATTCCTTGAGGCGGTCGGTGGCGGCCGTGACCGCTTCCGTGGTTCCGACCTCGACGCCGAGGTGGTCCAGGCGGGTGTCCTGGCCGGGCTCGCCCTCGATGAGGACGAGCTTCAGCGGGGGCTCGGCGACGGCGAAGTTCGCGTAGCCGGGCCGGCGCTTGGCCGGTTCGACGCCGAAGAGCTTGGAGTAGAAGGCCACCGACGCTTCGAGGTCGGCGACGTTGAGGGCCAGCTGAATACGGGACATGGCGATATCCTCGATCCCCTTGTATCGATCCTCTTCGATGCAAGCTTGCGCCTTGGATCGACAGACGTCAACATAGAGGCATGTCGAATCAAGAATTCGTGGTGCTCGGGCAGGACGGACCGGACGGCTGCTGCCCCGGCCTGCTGTCCGCCCCGCTGGCCGAGGACCAGGCCGCCGAGCTGGCGAAGGTCTTCAAGGCCCTGGGCGATCCGGTCCGGCTCCGGCTGCTGTCGATGATCGCCTCCAGGGCGGGCGGCGAGGTGTGCGTCTGCGACCTCACCCCCGCGTTCGACCTGTCCCAGCCGACGATCTCCCACCACCTCAAGCTGCTGCGCGAGGCCGGGCTGATCGCCTCCGAGCGGCGCGGGACGTGGGTGTTCTACCGGCTGCTGCCGGAGATGACCGACCGTCTCGCCGGGATCCTCACCCGCCCCGCCGGACAGCCCCTGCCCGAGCCGGCCGAGGCTCACTCGTGACCCGCGCGAGCACCGCCCCCGTGGCGGCCCGGCTGTCCTTCCTCGACCGCTACCTCGCGGTGTGGATCCTGGGCGCAATGGGCGCCGGTCTCGGCCTGGGCCGCCTCGTCCCCGGTCTGGGGGACGCGCTGGCGAAGGTCACCGTCACCGGCGTCTCGCTGCCGATCGCGCTCGGCCTGCTCGTGATGATGTACCCGGTGCTGGCCAAGGTCCGCTACGACCGCCTCGACACCGTCACCCGCGACCGCCGCCTCCTCGTCCCGTCGCTGGTGATCAACTGGATCGTCGGCCCGGCGGTGATGTTCGCGCTGGCCTGGCTGTTCCTGCCGGACCTGCCCGAGTACCGCACGGGCCTGATCATCGTGGGTCTCGCCCGGTGCATCGCGATGGTGATCATCTGGAACGACCTGGCCTGCGGCGACCGCGAGGCCGCCGCCGTCCTCGTCGCGCTCAACAGCGTCTTCCAGGTGATCGCGTTCTCCGCGCTCGGCTGGTTCTACCTCTCCTTCCTGCCCGACCGGCTCGGGCTGGAGGCCACGGGCCTGGACGTGTCCATGTGGGAGATCGCCCGCTCCGTGCTGATCTTCCTCGGCATCCCGCTCGCCGCCGGGTACCTCACCCGCCGCCTGGGCGAGAAGGCCAAGGGCCGCACCTGGTACGAGGCGAAGCTGATCCCCCGCATCGGCCCGTACGCCCTCTACGGACTGCTGTTCACGATCGTCGTGCTCTTCGCCCTCCAGGGCGAGGCGATCACCTCGCAGCCGTGGGACGTGGTCCGGATCGCGCTGCCGCTGCTCGTCTACTTCGCCGTCATGTGGGCCGGTTCCATGGCCCTGGCCCGCGCCGCCGGCCTGGACTACCCGCGGGCGACGACCCTGGCGTTCACCGCCGCCGGCAACAACTTCGAGCTCGCCATCGCGGTCGCCATCGCCACCTTCGGCGCCACCTCCGGCCAGGCCCTCGCCGGGGTCGTCGGCCCCCTCATCGAGGTCCCCGTCCTCATCGGCCTCGTCCACGTCGCCCTGGCCGCCCGCCGCCGCTACTTCCCCCACCCCGCCACCGGCCCGTCGGCCACCGCCCCGGAAGGTTCCGCCCATGTCCGAAACCCGTAAGCCCTCGGTGCTGTTCGTCTGCGTCCACAACGCCGGACGCTCCCAGATGGGCGCCGCCTTCCTCACCCACCTCGGCGCGGGCCGCGTCGAAGTCCGCTCCGCCGGATCGGCCCCCGCCGCGACCGTCAACCCCGCCGTCGTCGCGGCCATGCAGGAGGTCGGCATCGACATCTCGGCCGAGACTCCGAAGGTGCTCACGGTGGAAGCGGTGCAGTCGTCGGACGTGGTGATCACCATGGGCTGCGGCGACGCGTGCCCCTACTTCCCCGGCAAGCGCTACCTGGACTGGAAGCTCGACGACCCGGCCGGCCAGGGCGTCGACGCGGTCCGCCCGATCCGCGACGACATCGAACAGCGCGTCCGCGACCTGCTCGCCGAACTCGGCATCCAGCCCCGCGCATGACCGCCGGCGTCACCGCCGCCACCACCGCCGCCCCCGCCATCTGGGGCCCCTGCCCCTCCCGTCCCCTCCCCCGGCCGGCTGCTACGCCTTGTCGTAGACCGCCCATCGTTCCAGAGCGAACCCGTCACCCTCCTTGCGGACTTCCATGGCACCTGCCCCACCGAGGTGCGCAGGGAGGACCAGTTCGCGCTCGGCTGCGGCCCGTTCCAGGATGCGGCGGCGGCTGGCCGCCGCTCGGCCCTGGTCGAGGCAGAAGCAGCTGTTGCAGGAGGGGTGGAGGATCTGCACCGGGCTGTGCAGCAGGTCGCCCACGAAGACGGCCCGGTCGGTCCCGGAGGTGAGCCGCACGACGGACGAGCCCGGTGTGTGGCCGGGCGCGGGCTCCAGCGTGAGGTGGTCGTCGATGCGGTGGGCGCCTTCCCACAGCACGGCCCGGCCGGCCCGGTGGATGGGCGCGATGCTGTCCTCGTAGAGCAGCCGGTCCTCTTCCCGCAGACCGTTCCCGTATCCGTTGTCCGGGCCGTAGTGGAAGTCGTCGGCGGCCGGGATGAGGTATTCGGCGTTGGGGAAGGTCGGTATCCACTCCCCCTCAGCGCCTGCGCCCTTGCCTGCGCCCATGGTGTTCCAGCCGACGTGATCGACGTGGAGGTGGGTGTTGACGACGACGTCGACGTCCTCCGGGTGGATGCCGGCCTGTGCCAGCCGGCCCAGGAAGTCGCCCTGCCAGTGATGGAAGTGCGGGGAGTCGGGCCGCTCGCGCCCGTTGCCCACGCCGGTGTCGACGAGGACGGTACGCCCTCCGCTGCGCAGCACCCAGCTCTGCAGCGCCGACACCGCCCTGTCGGTGTGCGGCTCCCAGTGGTCCGGCGCCAGCCACTCCTCGTTGTCCTCCCACACCTCGGCGGTGGCCTCCGGGACGAGGCCCCGGGCCGGCAGGAGCGGGCCCTGCCACTCGACGACCCGGATGACCTCGACATCCCCGAGCACCATGCTCTGAACGCCCTGCATGTTCTCGCTCCGCGCGTTCTCGCTCCGCACGTTCTCGCTCCGCACGTTCTGCGCATCCTCGCTCTTCATGTCCCCGACCCTAGGGAGAGGGTCCTGAGCTTCTCAATGATTATTCTGCTCACCTGAATACGTCAGCGTCTCAAGCCTGATGCCCACCGGCGATACCCTGACAGCCATGGACGTGGTCAGCGACGCACTCTCCGCCGTACGCCTCGGACGCCCCTTCTCCGACCGGGTGCGGGCGAGCGGGAGCTGGTGCGTGCGCATGGCGCCGTACGACGGGGCCGGATTCCACGTCGTCCTGGAGGGCACCTGCCGGCTGCTGGCCGACGGAGGCTCCCCGATCTCCCTCGGCGCGGGTGACGCGGTGCTGCTCCCGCACGGTACGGGCCACGTGCTCGCCGATTCCGCGCTCGATGCGGCAGCCGTGCAGAACGCGGTGCCGTTCGACCGGTGGCGCGACGAGCCCGGCGCGCGAGACGGCACCGGTCGCGGCGACGGCAGCGGCAACGGCGACCTCGACCGCGACGTGGAGATGCTGTGCGGCAAGTACCGGCTCGACCGCAGCCGCGTGCACCCGCTGATGGCGGAACTGCCGAAGGTCGTCCACCTGCCGAACCGCGTGGGCAGGCACCCCGAACTCCGCGCCGCCATCGGCCTGCTGGGCGGCGAGCTGGACGTACTGCGGCCCGGTTCGCACACGGCTCTGCCGAGCCTGCTCGACCTCCTCCTCGTCTACATGATCCGCTCCTGGATGGCCGAGAGCACGGCCGGAGCCTGGCCCGGTGCGCTGAGCGACGACGTGACGGCCGCCGCCCTGCGCGCGCTCCACGCGGACCCGGCCGCGCCCTGGACCAACGAGCGCCTGGCCGCCGCGGCGGGCGTCTCCCGGCCCACCCTGGCCCGCCGGTTCACGGCCATGGTGGGCCGCCCGCCGATGGCGTACCTGACGTGGTGGCGCCTGACCTTCGCCGCCACCCTGCTCCGCGACACCCCGGACACCCTCGCCGCCATCGCCCGCCGCGTCGGCTACGGCAGCCCGTACGCCCTCTCACACGCCTTCAACAGGGAGTTCGGGACGACGCCGGGCCGGTACCGGGCACGGCTGCAGGGTGGTCATTGAGCGCCCGGTTCCAGAGCCCCGGTTCTAGACTCCCGGCCATGACCACGTCGATGACTGCAGGAGACTCGCTAGCCACCAGCCAACGGTCCCTGGGCGATCCGGAGGTCCGCCACCCGCTGTGGCCGCCGCTGGTCGCGGGGTGCCCCACCACGAGCACCGACACGATCGCCCACCCGCTCGAAGTGGACTACGCGTACGACAAGGCGAGTCCGGCGCTGTTCACCGGTGCCGGCTCCCACACCGGTGCGGGCCGCGCCGCCGGTCACGACCGGTGGGCCCCGCTACTGCCCCCGCTGCCGGCCCCCGGCCTCGGGGAAGGCGGCACCCCGCTGATCGACATCGGGGACGGCATCTTCATCAAGGACGAATCCCGCAACCCCACATGGAGCCACAAGGACCGGCTCAACCGCGTCACCGCCAGCGCCGCCGTCGGCGTCGGGGCGAGCGGCATCGTCGTCGCCTCCTCCGGAAATCACGGCGCGTCCGCCGCCGCGTACGCGGCGCGTGCCGGGCTGCGCTGCGTCGTGCTCGCGTCCGCGGACATGCCGCCCGCGGTCGCCTCCTTCCTGAACGCCTACGGGGCGGTGGTCCTGCCCGTGCCCGCTGCCGACCGCTGGCCGCTGATGCGGCTCATCACCGACCGCACGGGCCTGCACCCGGTCAGCAACCTCGCGGTGACCCACACCGGTCACCCCTTCGGTGCCGAGGGCTACAAGACCGTCGCGTACGAGATCTTCGCCGATCTCGGCGTCCCCTCGGCGGTGTTCGTGCCCACCGGCTACGGAGAACTGCTCTTCGGCGTCTGGAAGGGGTTCACGGAACTGCACCGGCTCGGCCTGGCGGAGAGCGTCCCGCGCATCCACGCCTGCGAGCCCGCCCTCGGCGGCCCGCTCCACGCCGCCCTGCGCCAAGGGGTCCCGGCCACCCGGGTCGACGTCGGCGAGTCGGACGCGTACGGCATCGACTGCGCGGTCGGCAGCATCCGGGGCGTGCTGGCCGTGCGCGGGAGCGGCGGCAGTGCGCTGCTGGTCAGCGACGAGCAGATGCGGGCCGCCCAGGCGGAGCTGGCCGGCCACGGCCTGTGGGCGGAACTCTCGGCCGCCGCGGGGCTGGCCGGCCTGCGCAGTGCGGGCCAGGGGGTGGAGCGGGAGGGGCCGGTCGTCTGCATCTCCACGTCCAGCGGCTTCAAGGACCGCGGCGTGGGTGCGTCGCCGGAACTCGCCGCTCCCGTCGACCCCTCCTGGGACGAGGTGTCCCGGCGGCTGCGCGCCGCGGGAATCCGTGACTGACGAGGTTCGAAGAAGTCCGGGTCGGATCCGGGTCGTAAGCGCGGTGAGAAACAGGGCAGGGGAAAGAGAAAGGGAAAGAGCGAAGCAGGCGCGGCGACGCACGCTGCGCACAACGGTGGCCACGGCCGACCGAAAAAGAGATACGTGCGCGTCACTCCTGCCGGATGTGTAGGGCGAGGGAATCCGCGGGCACCCATGACAGAGAGGAGGATGTGAAATGGAGTGTCCACGGCTGTACGACGTCACCGATCTACCGGCACTGGAATTCGACCCCTTTCTCTGGGAATCGCTGAAAGACGCCCCGGTCTCCCGGATCCGGCTACCGCACGGCGAAGGCGACTGCTGGCTCGTGACCCGGCACGCCGACGTGCGGTTCGTCACCTCGGACCGGCGGTTCAGCCGGGACATCGTCGGGCGTTCCGTCCCGAAGATGACCAAGCACTTCATCCCGCTCGACAGGGCCGTCAGCTTCGTGGACCCGCCCGATCACGCACGCGTGCGCGCGGTCGTGGCCCCCGCCTTCACCCAGCGCCGCATGGACCTGCTGCGCCCTCGCGCCCAGGCCGTCCTCGACCGCCTGGTCGACGGGCTGCTCGAAGCCGGTCCGCCCGCCGACGTCGTTCGCCACGTCACCTCACCGTTTCCCCTGGAGGTGATCAGCGAGCTGCTCGGCATCCCGGCGGCCGACCGCACGCGCGTGCGCGACTGGGCCCAGATCCTGCTGTCGAGGGCGTCGGACCACGCGGCGGCCGAGCGCGCGAAGCAGGTCCAGCAAGCGGCCAGGGCGTATTTCCGCGAACTGGCCGCCCTGCGCCGGGCCGAGCCCCGGAACGATCTGATGAGCGCGATGGTGGCCGCCGTCGACGAAGGCCGCATCGACGAAGAGGAGCTCCTCGCGCTGGCCACCCTCATGGGGCTCAACGGCTGGCACGCGGTCCGCAACAACGCCTCCAACATGGTGTACGCGCTGCTCACCGAGAAGGGGCTGATGGACAGGCTGCAGTCCGAACCCGCACTGGTGCCGCAGGCGGTGGAGGAGTTGCTGCGCTGGATCCCGCACAAGCACGGGGTCGGGCAGCCGCGGATCGCCACCGAGGACGTCGAAGTGGGCGGCGTCCTGATCCGTCAGGGGGATTTCGTCTACGTCTCCTACGTCGCGGCCAACTGGGACGAGCAGGTCTACCCCGATCCCGGTCGCATCGACGTGGACCGCCAGGGCCCGCCGCACGTCGCCTTCGGGCACGGACCGCACTTCTGCGTGGGCCCCATGCTCGCCCGCATGGAGTCGGAGCTGTTGCTGGCCACCCTGGCCCGCCGGCTGCCCACCATGCGGCTGGCCACGCCGCGGACACAGGTGCGGTGGCAGACCGAGGTGCTGATCCGGGGGCCGGTGGACCTGCCGGTCACGTGGTGAGCGGGCGCCTCGGGGGATGACCCCGGGCACCTCCATGGCTCCAGAAGGTCCCTGCGGCCCCCTGGATAACATCCCTGCATGACACACGCATCATTGCGCCGTTCCATAGTGCCGGCAGCGGCCCTGTCCCTCGCCCTCGCCGCACTCCTGGGCCCGGCCGCCGCCGGCGCGGCCGCGGCCGCTGCCCCCGCCGGGCAGGCCGCCGTTCGCCCCACCGCCTCGGACCGCGACGTGGTCGCCGGCCTGGAGCGGTACGCCCACCCGCTGCGCACCGCCGAGCCCGGCGGGCCGGCGGGCGACCTGGCCGCGTTCGCCTCGATGACCCGCGGTGCGTCCATCGTCGGCTTCGGCGAGGCCTCGCACGGCTCGAAGGAAGTGTTCACGGTGAAGGACCGGCTGTTCAGGCAGCTGGTCCGGCGCGAAGGCTTCTCCGCCTACGCCATGGAGATCAGCTGGTCGGCGGCCACCCGGCTGAACACGTACCTCCTCACCGGCAAGGGCGACGTCCGGCAGATCATGCGTGAGGAGTTCCAGGACGGGTACTCCCTGCTCGACACCGAGGAACTCGCCCAGCTGTTCAGCTGGATGCGGGAGTACAACCGCACCGGCTCGCACAAGATCCGGGTCGTGGGCATGGACTTCTCCGACGCCGACCCGGAGCAGTACGAGCGCATCCTGACCTGGGCGGAGGGCAACGAGCCCGCCCTCGCGCCCGAACTCCGCCGCCACTACGCCGCACTGCGCGCCCTGCCCACCGGCGTGGCCGCGCGCATGGCCGCGTACAACGCCCTGCCGCTCGCCGAACGGAAGACGATCGCCAAGGACGCGGAGGCCGCGTACCAGCTGCTGTCCAAAGCCGGGAAGCAGGACCCCTGGGTGCTGCAGGAGGCCCGGATCCTCTCGCACATGGCCACGGAGTACACCGTGGACTGGAGCGACCCGGCCCAGGCGAAGGCCGCCAGCCGCCACCGCGACCGGACCATGGCGGAGACCGCCGTGTGGTGGCAGCGGCAGACCGGCGAGCGGATCGTGGTCTCGGCCCACAACGGGCACGTCTCCTACGAGTCCGCGGTGCCCGAGTACTACCCGGTCACGATGGGCGCGGACCTGCGCGAGCTCGCGGGCCGCGACTACCTCGCCGTCGGCACCTCCTTCTACGGCGGCGACTACCGCGCCAAGACGGCGACGGGCGGGTCGGGAACCTACAGCGTCGGCCCGGCCGCGCCCGGCAGCAACGAGTACACCCTCGACCAGGTGCGCCACCGCGACTTCTACGTCGACCTGCGCGAGGCCGGCCGCAACCCGGCCGTCAAGAGCTGGCTGAACACCGAGCGCCCCACGTTCGTCGTTCCCGGGCGGTACCCCAACGACCCGACTCCGCCGCTCGCTCTCGGACGCGCCTTCGACGTCGTGGTGCACCTGCACCACGTACGGGCGTCCGTGGCGGTGCCGCCGCAGTCGAAGTAACGACCGGCTGCCACTGCCGCTGCCACGGCTTCGCCTTCTTCCTTCCGTCACCCGGGCGGGTGACGGAAGGAGGATGTCACCCGCCCGCCTCACTACCCTCGGGTCCGTTCCGAGGTCACGGTGCGGTGAGGGAGACGGCCGATGCAGTCGCAGTCCGATGAACCATCAGATTCACCTGATTCACCTGGTTCGCTTGGTTCGCTCGGCTCACCCGGGAAACGTCCCGCGCTCGACCCCTGGCGGAGCCGCTACGCCGCCCGCACGGACGGAATGATCGCCTCCGAAGTACGGGCCCTGTTCGCCGTGGCGGCCCGCCCGGAGGTGGTCTCCCTGGCAGGCGGGATGCCGAACGTCGCGGCGCTGCCGCTGGAGACCGTCAGCGCCGTGATGGCCGACCTCGTCCTGCAGCAGGGGACGGTCGCCCTCCAGTACGGCTCCGCGCAAGGCGTCGGGTCGTTACGCGAGAGCATCTGCGACGTCATGGCCCTCGAAGGCATCACCGCCGCGCCGGACGACGTGGTCGTCACCAGCGGCTCGCAGCAGGCCCTGGACCTGGTCGCCAGGATCTTCCTCGACCCGGGCGACACCGTGGTCACCGAGGCCCCCACCTACGTGACGGCGATCAACACCTTCGCCGCGTACCAGGCCCGTATCGCCCACGTCCCGATGGACGGTGACGGAGTCGTCCCCGAGGCCCTGGCCGACGCCTTCGCCCGCCTGCACGCCCAAGGACGCACCCCCAAACTCTTCTACACCGTGCCGACGTTCCAGAATCCCGCCGGAGTGACCCTCTCGGCCGCGCGGCGGCACCAGGTCCTCGAAGTCTGCCGCCGCGCCGGGGTGCTGATCCTGGAGGACAACCCGTACGGGCTGCTGCGCTACGACGGCGAGCCGGTGCGCGCCCTGCGCGCCGACGCGGCCCGCGGCCACGACGTGGTCTACCTCGGTTCGTTCTCCAAGACCTTCGCCGCGGGGCTGCGCGTCGGCTGGGCCCTCGCGCCCGCCGCCGTCCGGGACAAGCTGGTCCTGGCGGCCGAGTCCGCGATCCTGTCCCAGTCCCCGTTCACCCAGCTCGCCGTCGACCGCTACCTGCGCACCCAGCCCTGGCCGGACCAGATCAAGGTCTTCCGGGAGATGTACCGCGAACGCCGCGACGCCATGCTCGACGCGCTCACCGCGTACATGCCCCCGGGCGTGACCTGGACGACCCCGGCGGGAGGCTTCTTCGTCTGGGCCACCCTCCCCGACGGGCTGGACGCCAAGGCCATGCTGCCCCGGGCGACCGGCGCCCGCGTCGCCTACGTACCCGGCGCCGGCTTCTTCGCCGACGGCAGCGGCCGGGCGAACATGCGCCTGTCGTTCTGCTACCCGCCACCGGAGCGCATCCGCGAAGGGGTCCGGCGGCTGGGCGACGTCATCTCCGATGAGATGGCGCTCCGGGACGCGGGCCGGGCGGGCGTCCCGACTGCGAGGAGCCCCCTGCAAACCCCTATGGGGTCGATGCGGGATCGGGGCGCCCGGAGCGCTCGTGGCGTTCGGCGAGCATGACGTAGATCGCCACGGACAGGAGCGCGCAGATCACGGCGCTCGCCAGCAGCACGGTCCGCCATGCGTCGGTGAGTGCGTGGGCGAGGAATGCGGAGAACCGTGGCTGCAGTTCGCTCGGCAGGGTTGCCGCGGGACCGGTCGCGTCGCCCGCGTTCAGGCTGTTGGCCAGGGTCCCGGAGTCCCCGTGGTAGCCGGGGAAGCGCTGGAGCCCGTCCCTCAGCCGGTGCTCCGCCAGATTGACCAGCGCCGACCCGGCCGCCGCGATGGCGACGGCCTCACTGCCCAGCCGGAGGGTGTTGAGGAATCCGGCCGCCGCTCCGGTGGACTCCGGTGCCACGACGGTCAGTACCGCGCCGTCGACCAGGCCGAAGTTGAGACCCAGGCCGACTCCGAGCACGATCAGCGGACCGGCCAGCTCCGCCGGGCCGACGCCCGGCCGGAGGACGGTGGCGAGCCAGGCCACGCCTCCCGTCAGGCACGCCGGGCTGAGGGCGAACACGGAGCGGGTGGACAGGCCCCGCTTGATCAGCTTTCCGGCCAGGACCGGGGTGACCAGGATCGGCAGCGTCATCAGCAGCATCGTGGTGCCGGCCGCCCGGCTGCTCGATCCGTTCGCGACCAGCAGGTAGTTGGGCAGGAGCGGCAGCAGGATCACGTACGCGAACGTCACCACCACGGGGATCAGGCACAGCGCCATGAGACGGGCGTTGCGCAGCAGCCGCAGGTCGAACATCGGATGCGGCCGGCGCCGCTCCACCAGGCCGAAGACCACCATCAGCAGCACCGCCCCCGCGAGCAGGCCCAGGACGCCGGGACTGCCCCAGCCCCACTGCGGGCCCTCGACCGTGCCGAGCATGAGGAGGAAGAGACTGCTGACGAACGTCACGGTTCCCGGCCAGTCCACCCCGGCCGCCGCCGCGCCGCGCGATTCCCGCAGGTACGGTACGGCGAGCAGGACCAGCAGCATCAGCAGCGCGTGCACGCCGTAGAAGGAGCGCCACCCCAGGGTGTCCGCCAGCACCCCCGCGGCCATGGCCCCCAGGGCGAGTCCGCCGCCCGTGGCGACGCCGACGGCGGTGAACACCCGGGTGCGTGCCGGCCCCGCGAAGGTCGTGGCCAGGATGGAGCTGCCGCTGGTCAGGAGTGCGGCGGCGCCGATGCCAGCCGCGCCGCGTGCGAGATCGAGCAGGTGCACGTCGGTCGCCAGGGCACTCGCCGCGGAGGCCGCCGTGAACAGTGCGGCGCCCGCCGTGAACATGCGACGGCGTCCTATCAGGTCGGCCAGCGAGCCGCCGGCCAGCAGGAAGCTGGCGAAGGTCAGGTTGTAGCCGTGCACCACCCACTGCAGGGCGTCCAGCGACGCATGCGTGTCGCGCCCGATGTGCGGGAGCAGGACTCCCGCCCCGGTGACCGCGGTCGGCAGGATCAGCAACGTCAGCAGTACGGCCGCCAACGCGATGCCGGCACCGCTGCCGGATCCGGGACCGGGGCCGCGGCCGGTGCCGGGCCTCGCCTCCCGTGCGCGCCCGGCCTTGGGAGGCGAGAGCGTCTCGTGCCCCACGCGTCACCCCTGGACCGCTGCGGGCACGGAACCGACGAGGCCGCCGTCGATGACGAGGTCCTGGCCGGTGATGTACGCGGCGTCGTCCGAAGCGAGGAATGCCACGGCCGCCGCGACGTCGCCGGGGTGACCGAGGGAGCCCAGGGGCACCTCCGCGGCGTTGCGGGCCTCGGCGTCGGGTGCGGGGTTCGCCTCCCGGTACATCTCGGTGTCGATGTAGCCGGGACTGACGGAGTTGACCCTGATGCCGCGGGGGGCGAGATCCGCGCCCAGCGTACGGGCGAGGTTGTGGACGGCTGCCTTGCTGGCGGAGTAGACGGACGCCACGGACAGCCCGCGGTACAGGGTCCAGGAGGCGTTGATGACGACGGCACCGCCGTCCCGCATCAGGGGCAGCGCCTTGTGGACGGTGAAGAAGACGCCCTTGAAATTGACGTCGACGACGTGGTCGAAGTCGGCCTCGGTGATCTCGGCGCCCGGCTTGAACACCCCGACGCCCGCGTTGGCGAAGACCGCGTCGAGGTGGCCGCGCCAGGTCTCCGTCCGCCGCACGAGGTGATCGAGGTCGGCCAGCGAGGCCACGTCCGCGCGGACGGCGAGGATACGCTCCGGGCCGGCGCCCAGCCGGGCGACGGCGGCGTCGAGGCGCGCCTGGTCGCGCCCGGTGATGACGACGTACGCGCCCTCGTCCAGGAGCCGTTGTGCGGTGGCGAAGCCCATGCCGCTGGTGCCGCCCGTGATCAGGACCGTCTTGTTGGTGAATCGCTTCATGCCGACGATCTTCGAGCGGGCCGGTCCCGGCCGGAAGGGTCGGCTGAGCCTGGGTCCGACACCACCACCCTGAGGCCTCGCCGGATGGCCTCCGGCGTCGTGAAGGCGCGGGCGGCGGGCGCTCGGCGACGTCGGGAGCTCAGCCTGCCAGCGGCTCCGGCGTGGACAGCAGGGCCTCCAGCCGTGAGCCGGTGTCCGTGTCCGGAGCGGGGGTGTACAGCAGCAGCCGATGGCCGGGCAGGTCGGACAGCGGCAGCGTGGTGTACTCGAAGGCCATCTGCCCCGCCTCCGGGAGGTCGAGCACCTTGATGCCGTGGGCAGCGCTGCCGACGGGGTGTTCCGCCCAGACGGCGGCGAACGCGGGGCTCGCGGCGCACATGTCGGCGGCGAGCCGGCCGAACTCGGGATCGTCCGGGTAGCGGGCGGCGTCCGCCCGGAACTGGCCGACGATCGCCCGTGCCCGGTCCTCCCAGCGGTGCAGCGCCGTACGGTGGCGGGCGCTGGTGAAGAAGCTCACGAGACAGTTGTGGTCAACCTCGTCGTAGCCGAACACCACGCGGGCGGCGCGGTTGACCACGACCAGGTTCCAGTGCCGGTCGATGACGTAGGCGGGCCTCGGCAGCCAGCCGTCGATCACGCGCCGGAGCCCGGAGGGGACCTCCCGGTCGGACGCGGGCGCCTGTGGCGGGTTGAGGCCGGCCAGCAGGTACAGGTGTTCCCGCTCGGCGGCGTCGAAGCGCAGCACGCGCGCGATGGCGTCCAGCACGTCGGCCGACACGTTGATCTCGCGCCCCTGCTCCAGCCACGTGTACCAGGACACCCCGACCCCGGCGAGCACCGCCACTTCCTCGCGACGCAGGCCGGGGGTGCGGCGCCCGCCGCCGGACGGCATTCCCACGTCCTCGGGAGTCAGCCGGGACCGGCGCGAGCGCAGGAATTCACGTATCTCGGCGCTGCGCCGCTGCCGCGCCTCTGCGGGGAGCCGGGAGATGTCCATCCGGCGATCTTAGGCACCGTCACCACCCGGGCCCGGGCCCGGCCTCGGACGGGGCGGAGGGGTCAGGAGAGGTCTACGACCGCCTTGCCGTGCAGGCGGCGTCCGAGGAGCAGGCCGACGGCGTCGGCGGCCGCGCTCCACGGGCCGCGCCAGGCGATCTGCGGATCGAGTTCTCCGGCGGCGACGAGTTCGGCCAGGAGGGTCAGGTCGGGGCCGAGTCCCGTGCAGCGCAGCAGGAAGAAGCTGGTCAGCGAGCGGTCGTGCCCGGTGGGGGCGCCGGAGAAGGCGCCGGGCGGGAAGGTGTCGGGGTCTTGGGCGGCGCGGCCCACCGAGACGAGGGTGCCGTGTTCGGCGAGGCGGGCGTAGCCCTCGACCAGGTGTCGTCCGCCGACCATGTCGATGACTCCGTGCACGGGTTCGGCGAGGGCTTCAGGGCCGGTCACGATCTCGTGTGCGCCGAGGGCGCGCAGGCTGTCGCCGTGGGTGCGGGGGTCGCCGGTGGAGGCGATGACGTGCGCTCCGCCGCGGCGGGCGAGCTGGACCGCGTACCGGCCGACTCCCCCGGTGGCGCCGGTGATCAGGACGCGCTTGCCGAGGATCGGTCCGAGGCGCTGCAGCGCGCGCAGGGCGCTGGCGCCGGCGACGGGGACGGTGCTGACGGTGCCGAGGTCGGTGCCGGCGGGGACGGTGCCGATGAGATCGGAGTCGACCGCGCGCAGTTCCGCCCAGGCGCCGTCGGGGGCGAGCGTGACCACGGGGGTGCCGGCGGCGGGGCCGGAGCCGTCGGCCGCGGCGCGTTCCACGACACCGGCGGCGTCCCAGCCGAGTACGGCTCCGGCGGGGGCCTCCGCCAGGGCGTGCCGGACCTCGCCGAAGTTGAGCGAGGTCGCGGCGACGCGGACGAGTGCCTGGTGCGGGGCGGGTTGGGGGTCCGGTGCCTCGCCCAGGCGCAGGCGGCCGGGGGCGGCGGGATCGACGAGGAGTGCGCGCATGGAGGGTCAGCCCTTTCGAGATCGGCTTCGGGATCGGCTTCGGGATCGACTGCGCCGAGGAGATTGTGCCACTCAGTGGCATTAACCTACAGGTGGCATTAGCGCCCCCGCTACACTGGCCGTGATGGCAACGACCGACGCACCTGACGCTCCCGGCGTACCTGCGGGCGTACCCGCGGCCGCGCCTGCGCCCGCAGAGCGCCTCCCGCTGCGCGAGCGCAAGAAACTGCGCACCCGTCAGGCGCTGATCGACACCGCCCTGGAGCTGTTCACGGAACGGGGCTTCGACGGGGCGACGCTGGACGAGCTGTGCGACGCGGTCGAGGTCTCCAAGCGCACGTTCTTCCGTAACTTCGCCAGCAAGGAAGACGTGGCGATGGCGCCGACCCAGGACCTGTGGGCGGCGTTCCTCGACGACCTGGAGACCCGCGGACCGGGCGGACCGGGAGGACCCGGCGGCGGCGAAACGGTCCTGGCGATGCTGCAGGCATCGGTGTTCGCGGCGCTGGAGCGGATGAGCGACGAGGGATGGACGCGACGCGTCCGCCTCAGCCGCCGCCTGGCCGCCGAGACGCCGTCCATGGACGCCCACGGCCTGCACTTCTGCGACCGCACGGCCCGCAGCGCGGCCGAGACCCTCCGGCGCCGGCTCCGCATCGAAGACCCCCGCGACGACCTGCGCCTGCGCCTGGCCCTCGACTTCCTCGTCGCCGCCTGTCACTACGCGGTGGACACCTGGGTGTCCCTCCCGGGCGATCCGGGCCGAGACGCCCTCGCCGCCGAACTCGCCACCGCCTTCGCCGCGATTCCGGGAGCCTTGACGCTCAAGGCGGCGCCGGCGGATTCCGCGCACTGACCGCACCGCGGTTGAGCCGGACGGCTGACGTGCCGTCCACGTCGTTGGTCCGGGGTTTGAGCGGGGCACGGTTCTCCAGCGAGGGCACCTTGACGGTGCCTCTCGCACGCACACACCCAAGGTGACGGCCGCGATGGCTGAGGAGGACACGGTCATGGTGGACGAGCGGCTGGTGGCCAAGTACGACCACCGTTTCGGCATCTACGACACCGACCGCGACGGTTTCATCGGTGAAACCGACTTCACGGCGCGCGTGGAACGGCTCCTCGAAGGGCTCGGCCTGAGCGCCGGCTCCCCGAAGGCCGCGGCCGGATACGCCGCCTCCCGCAGCTGCTGGCAGCAGATCGCGGACCGGGCCGGCATCGCTCACCACAAGCCCCTGGACCGGCAGGGATTCGTGGCCGCCTTGTCGTCGGCCGGCGCCGACGGGACGATCATGCGCATCTTCGAACCCGTGATCGCCGCCCATGTCAACCTCGTGGACACGGACGACGACGGTGTCGTGGACCGGTCGGAATTCGTCCGGGCGCAAGCCGTGGAAGGCATCCCTGCCGACCGGGCCGAGGAGGCCTTCCACCGGATCGACTCGGACGGCGACGGAAGCATCACGCTCGCCGAGTGGCTCGCCGCCGTCAGCACGTTCCACACCGACCCGGAGCCGGACAGCCCCGGAGACCGGGTCGTCGGCTACCGCCCCTAGGAGTCGCTCGGCTTCGTGAAGGCGCGGGCACTGCGGGGAGTTCGCCGACTCCGCCGTCCGGAAACCCGTTCGGGTCGAGCGACGGGTCACCGCCTGCTGTCAGGCGCGGGAAAGGAACTTGCGAAGGCCGTAGACGGCCGCCCCCGTCGCGAGGACCGCGGCTCCGGCTGCGACCGACGTCACGGGCAGGGCGAACGCCAGGGCCGCGCAGCCGGTCAGACCGATGACCGGGACCGGCCTCGGCGGGCGGCCCTCCTCCGGGGTGAGGGTCCACGCTGCGGCGTTGGCGACGGCGTAGTACGCCAGGACGGCGAAGGAGGAGAAGCCGATCGCGCCCCGCACGTCCACCGTTGCGGCGAGCACTGCGACGACCGCCCCGACGGCGAGTTCGGCGCGGTGCGGGACGGCGAAGCGGGGGTGGACGGCGGCCAGGGCGTGGGGCAGGTGGCGGTCGCGGGCCATGGCGAGGGTGGTACGGGAGACGCCCAGGATCAGGGCGAGCAGGGAGCCGAGGGCGGCGACGGCCGCACCGGCGCGCACGACGGGCACCAGGGCGGGGGCGCCGGACAGGCGCGCGGCCTCCGCCAGCGGCGCGGTGGCCTCGGCGAGCCGGTCGGGGCCGAGGACGGACAGCGCCGCGGCGGCGACGGCCGCGTACGCCACGAGGGCGATGCCCAGGGCGAGCGGGATGGCACGGGGGATGGTGCGGGCGGGGTCGCGCACCTCCTCGCCGAGGGTCGCGATGCGGGCGTACCCGGCGAACGCGAAGAACAGCAGCCCGGCCGCCTGCAGCACCCCGCCCACGCCGGTGTCCGCGGCGATGTGCAGACGGCCGGCTTCTGCCGTTCCGCCGGTCAGGCAGGCGGTGACCACCGCCGCCAGGACCGCCAGGACGACGGCGACGATCGCCCGGGTCAGCCGGGCGGACTTCTGCACTCCTGCGTAGTTCACCGCCGTCAGCACCACGACGGCCGCCACCGCGACCGCGTGGGCCCGGCCGGGCCACGCGTATGTCCCGACGGTCAGGGCCATGGCAGCGCAGGAGGCGGTCTTGCCCGCGACGAAGCCCCAGCCTGCCAGGTGGCCCCAGAACTCGCCGAGGCGCTCGCGGCCGTAGACGTAGGTTCCGCCCGAGGCCGGGTAGCGGGCGGCCAGCCGTGCCGAGGAGGTGGCGTTGCAGTACGCCACCAGTGCGGCCAGGGCCAGGGCGGGCAGCAGGGCGGATCCCGCGGCGCCGGCCGCCGGCCCGAGCGCGGCGAAGATCCCCGCCCCGAGCATCGCCCCCAGGCCGATGACGACGGCGTCGAAGACGCCCAGCCGCCGCTTCAAACCGCCTGTGTTCGCCGGATCCACCGCCGCATTCATCGTTCACCCCTCCACGGAGCCCCGGCGGGCCCCACGAGCCATCCACGTCGTTCTGAGTACGCGTACTCAGGTGCTCCGAGGAACGTTTGCGCACGATCGTCCTATGGATCAAGCAGGCAGATGGTTGACGCGGCGGACACGGTGGGCGCCCGTCGGATTGCTCCTCGGCACGGCGTGGCTCGCCGGGGCGCTCGTGGTGCCCTGGGCGTGGCAGGTCGGCGTCGTGTGGGCGTGGGCGGGCGGCCTGCCCGGCGCGGTGGGGGCGCTCGTGGCCGGGAGCGCGGTGATGGTGGCGCTGCTGTTCGCGGCCGGGCTGCCGGTCCGGGACATGAGGCCGGGCCCCGCCGCCCCGCCCGTGCGCCGCACGACCGCCGGGCAAGTCGGGTGGGCGGTCGCGGTGTTCCTGGGAGGGAGCGCCGGAGTTGCGCTCGGATACCTCGTCCGGCGCTCCGGTGACATCGGCCTGGGCGGTGATTCGACGCTCTTCCTGTGGTGCGGCGTGCCGTACGCCCTGTGCGCGGCCCTGTCCGTGCCCGCCCGGGCCGTACGCGCCGCTGCAGGAGCGGTGACCGCCTGCGCCGCGGTCTTCCTGGTGTGGTCCGGGTACCAGGCGGACCGGAGCAAGGAGCTGGCTTCCCTGCTGGAGGGTTCGCCACTCCGGCGGGAGCAACTTCTGCTGCCCGAGGCCCCTGACGGCTACGAGATCGATGCGGGCAACGGCAGCATCTCGGCCGGGGGGTTCCGCCTCGGCTACCGCCATACGGGCTCCGGCTCCGGCAAGGACCGGATGCGGCAGCCGTTCCAGTACGAGGTGAGGCCCGGCAGCGTCTCCCCCTGCGACGACCGCACCCTGCCCGGCCCCGCCACCTGCAAGGACCTTGGCGGAGGCTTCACTTCCGTAACCCGGACGCTGGGCGACGGGAGCTCCGCCGGCGGGATGGCGCTGCAGCGCGACGGGGTCACCCTCACCGTCACCGTGTACGAACCGGTGGCCGCTTCGGAACTGCGCCGCATGCTGGAGCGGGCGCATCCGGCCAAAGACGGCGAGATCCTGCGCGCCCTGCGCTTCGAGCCGTAAGCACCCGGGGCTCACCGCCGGTGTCGCCCTTTCCCTCATCGGGGTGGTTTCGGCCCGGTCGCGGCGCCGCTGCCCGTGTTCCTGCGATTGCCTCTCGAAGACCGCAGCGGACATCGCAGCAGAGCAGCAGGGGGCGGCATGGCAGACGGGACGATTCTGTTCGCAGTACGGGAGAACTCCGGGGACGGGGGCACCGGAGCCGAGCAACTGCGCCGGATCCACAAGGAGTTGGAGGCGGCCGGTTACGAGGTGCGCTGGGCCTCCACGAGCGACGGCGCCCGGGCGGTGCTGCGCACCGAGGCCGGGCTGGCCGCCGCCGTCGTCGACTGGGGGCTTCCCGGAGCGGACGGGAAGGACGCCAAGGAGGGCGGGAAGCAGGCCGGCGCGGAAGACGGCAAGGAGGACGGCGCGGAGGACGGCGAGCCGGGCGGCTCCGGTGTGCTGCGCCAGGTGGGCCGCCGCTTCCAGAACCTGCCGGTCTTCCTGATCACGGCCGGCGAGGACCTCGACCACCTGCCCCTGTGGGTGGCGGAGACCGTCGTCGGCTACATCTGGCCGCTGGAGGACACCGCCCCCTTCATCGCCGGACGGATCGCACGGGCCGCCCGCGGCTACCAGGAAGACCTGCTGCCGCCGTTCTTCAAGGCGCTGCGCGAATTCGACGACACGCACGAGTACTCCTGGCACACCCCGGCCCACTCCGGCGGCGTCGCGTTCCTCAAGTCCCCCGTCGGCCGGGCCTTCTACGACCACTTCGGGGAACGGCTGCTGCGCAGCGACCTGTCGATCTCGGTCGGGGAGCTCGGGTCGCTCTTCGAGCACACCGGCCCCGTCGGGGCGGCGGAGCGCAACGCCGCCCGTATCTTCGGCGCCGACCGCACCTACTTCGTCCTGCACGGCGACTCGACGTGCGACCGCATGGTCGGCCACTTCAGCGTCACGCGCGACGAGATCGCGCTGGTGGACCGCAACTGCCACAAGTCGGTCCTGCACGGCCTGGTCCTGTCGGGCGCGCGACCGGTCTACCTGGTGCCCACGCGCAACGGATACGGGCTGGCGGGCCCGCTGCCGCCCGCCGAGATCCAGGCGCAGTCGGTCGCCTCCCGGATCGCCCGCAACCCGCTGACCCCGGGGGCGGTCTCCCCCGACGCCCAGTACGCCGTCCTCACCAACTCCACGTACGACGGCCTGTGTTACGACGCACTGCAGGTCGCCCGGGCCCTCGCGCCGAGCACGCCCCGGCTCCACTTCGACGAAGCCTGGTTCGCCTACGCCCGGTTCCACCCCCTCTACGCGGGGCGCTACGGCATGGCGGTGGGCCCCGGCACCTTCCCCGAGCCCGAACGGCCCACCGTCTTCTCCACCCAGTCCACGCACAAACTCCTGGCCGCGCTGTCGCAGTCGGCGATGGTGCACGTCAAGCCCGCGCCGCGGGCGCCGGTGGAGCACGAGCGCTTCAACGAAGCGTTCATGATGCACGGCACCACCTCGCCGCTGTACCCGATGATCGCCTCCCTGGACGTGGCCGCCGCGATGATGGACGGGCCGCAGGGCCGCTGGCTCATCGACGAGGCGGTGGCCGAGGCCGTCCGCTTCCGCCAGACGGTCGTCCGCATCGGCCGCCGCATCGCGGCCGCCGGCGACCGGCCCGGCTGGTTCTTCGGCGTCTGGCAGCCCGAGACGGTGACCGACCCCGCCACCGGCGAGCAGGTGCCCTTCGCCGACGCCCCCGCCGAACTGCTGCGCACCGAGCCGTCCTGCTGGCAGCTGGAGCCCGGCGCCGACTGGCACGGCTTCCCCGGCCTGACCGAGGGCTACTGCCTCCTCGACCCCGTCAAGGTCACCCTCACCTGCCCCGGCATCGACGCCTCGGGGCGGATGTCCGACTGGGGCATCCCGGCCCGCGTCCTCACCGCCTACCTGGCCACCCGGAACATCGTGGTGGAGAAGACCGACAGCTACACCACGCTCATCCTGTTCTCCATGGGGATCACCAAGGGCAAGTGGGGCACGCTCATGGACGCCCTGATGGACTTCAAGACGCTCTACGACGAGGACGCGCCGCTGGAGCGCGTCCTGCCGGAGCTGGTCGAGGCGCACCCGCAGCGCTACACCGGAGGGACCCTGCGCGGGCTGTGCCAGGAGATGCACGACCACCTGCGCGAGACGGACCTGGTCGAACTGCTCGACACCGCCTTCCAGGACCTGCCCGAGCCCGTCACCCCGCCCCAGCACTGCTACCAGCGCCTCATCCGCGGCGGCACCGAACGGGTGCGGCTGGCCGAGGCGGCGGGCCGGGTGGCCGCCGCCATGGTGACCGTCACCCCGCCCGGCATCCCCGTCCTCATGCCCGGCGAGAACACCGGCACGCAGGACGGCCCGCTGCTGCACTACCTCAAGGCCCTGGAGTCCTTCGACCGGCGCTTCCCCGGCTTCCACAGCGAGGCGCACGGCGTCACGCTCGACCCGGACGGCGGCGACTACCTCATCGAATGCGTACGCCGCATCCCGGCCCAGCAGACCGGGCCGGAGGCGGCTTCCGCGCAGGTCACCGACGCGTGAACGGCCTGACGTCGATCACCGGCATGCCCGCCGCGTGCGCCGCGGCGATGCCCTCGTCGCTGTCCTCGTAGACCAGGCAGCGCGAGGGGTACCACCGTCATCGGGAGGCGGTGCTTCACCGCCTCCACCACGGCCAGGACGGCCGCGTGCGGGCGTACGGTGTGCGCCTGCTCGAGGAACAGCGCGTCCTGTGCCGCGAGGACTTCCTCGAGGGGGCGGCCCAGCTCAGTCCGCGCTCGTCGAGCAGCGTGCGGATCATCTCGGCCGAGGACAGGCCGGTACGGGCGTCGAACCAGTCCTGTGCGAGGTCGACGCCCTCCTGCCGCAGGGCGGCGGCCATGGCGCGGTAGGCGCCTTCGGGCGACAGCCCCCGCACCGGCGGCAGGAACGTCGTCGCCCCGACGAAGCCCGCGCCCCAGTGCGCCGCCGCGGCCGGGCACATGAGGGCGCCCCGCGCGCGGGCAGGGTGGATCTCGGCGATGTGAAGGATGGCGTCCCGCACCGTGCGTGCCGTACGGTCGCCGGGTGAACGCCGCGACCGCCGAAGGGCTGCTCCACCTCATCGCCGCCGAGCCCACGCTGCTCGCGAGCGCGCCCGCCGACCCGGACGAGTCGGACCTCCACCTCCGCGTACGCGAAGGCCGGCACCTGTGCCTCGGCTGCGGGCAGCCCGCCCGCTGCGCCGTCGTCGTCAACTCCGGTGCGCACGGGCCGCGTTGGCTGGACCTCTGCTCCCCCTGCTGGCAGACCGTGCGCACGGCCAACGTCCTGTTCGGCGAGGTGGAGGGCGCCGGAGGGCCTGCGGGCGCGGACGGTCAGGCCGGGTCGTAGACGGTGACCGGCACCCCGCGGCCGGTCAGCCTCCGCGTGACGAGCGGCTCGACGACCTCCCACCGGCCCCCGGCCAGGCCGCAGCCGATCCGGGGCATGTGCACCGACGCCCCGAGGGCGAGGGCCCTGTCCCCGAGTGAGGCCAGGGCGGCATCGATCGCTTCGTAACGCACCGGGACGCCGACGCCGGCCGCGCGCTCCGCGGCGGTACGCATGCCGTGCTGCCCCACCATGTTGGCCACCCACAGACCCGGCTCGACCTCGACGTACTGCACGGCCCCGAGGGCGAAGTCATTGCCCTGCCGGTCCCTGTACCACCGGCGGAAGGCGGTCTCGGGAGCGCTCCACCGCCGGGACAGGGCCAGGACGAAGCCCCTCCCCCAACCACCCGAGTCGTTGCAGACGTGAGCGATGATGCGCGGGCGGCCGGAGCCTCGGGGGGCCGTCGCGTCCCCCTGCTCGTAAACGATCTCGGTAGCCATGCCGCGCACCCTACGACCGAGGACTGACATTCCCTCCGTGGCGGCTCGCCGCCCGGGCCTGCCACCCGGTCCCGTGAAAAACCCCTGGCGGGAGGCCCTGCGGGGCTGGCAGGATCCTCCGTATGACCTACGGAATCGAGTCCCACCCCGCCTGGTGAGCCCGCAGGAAGAGCGCGACGCGCTCACCCCTCGGACCTCCCTGTACGCCTACGCCCTGCGCCTGCGGGACGCAGAGCCCGACGGCCGCCCTCCCCGGCGCGGCTACCGCCTGCCGGAGCCTGATCCCGATCCGGCCCCGGACCCGACTTCGCCCGCAGCAGCACCGGCTGCGGCCCGGCAGTCCGGCCACCTCGACGGGGCCGAAGCCCGAGCCGCCGCGACGGACGCCGTCGCCCCGCTGCTGAGCGACCCCGACACCCTCCGGGCCGCCGGCGAAGTGCACCACCGCCTCGGCGAACTGGGCGCACGGGTCGCCCACGTCCGGGATGCCCTCGCCCGGCTGCCGCTGGAGGACGAAGCGGCAGCCCGCGCCCTCGGACGGCGCCTGGTCCGTACGGGCACGAGCGCACCGGCCGTGAGCGTCGGAATCGGCCTCCTGGCGCGCCTCGGCGAACCGGAGGACATCCCCTGCCTCACGGTCCTCGGCCTGTTCCGGACCTTCACCCGCCCGGTCGTCGCGGCCCTCACCGCCATCGACTGCCCGACCGGCGCCCTCGTGTGGCTGAGCCGCTGCACCGAGGGCCGGGAGCTGCGCCGCCTGGTCGACGCCCTGCTCGCCCGCGACGACCGGGCGGCCCGCGACGGGCTGCTCGCCGTCCCCCTCGACCCCCGTGCCGTGGGGTCCGAAACCGCCCGCAGAATCGCGGAGACCGTCATGCTCGACGACATCATCAGCAACGATCCGGTCGACGCCCCCACCCTGGCCCAGGCAGGACGCCTGCTGGTCAGGATGGCGCGGGCGGACGACTACACGTACGAGATCCTCGCCTACGACGGGGCTGTCGCCGCGTACGAGGCCTTCGTGAGCCGCGCCTCCCGGCTGCCTCCAGGTCTCGACCACTACGCGATCCTGCTCTCCGTCGCCCTCGACCTGCACAGCGGGCCCGGCGTTCTCCTCGGCTGGCGGCCCGGACAGCGCGAAGTGCTCCTGGAGACCCTGGAGTCCGTACTGACCGCACCTGCGTGGGCCGCCGTACCCACCGATCCCGGCCTCACCGACCCCGCCGAGCGCCGCCGGGTCCACTGGATACGCCGCGCCGCACGACAGCCCTTCACCCGCCCGGCGGCTGCGGGCCGGCTCCGCGTCGAGGTCGTCGTCCGCGACCCGGCGGTCCCGGAAACCGTCGAGACACGGCTTCTGATCGACGGCCGCCCCCTGGTGCCCGAGGTCTTCGGCCGGGGCCCCGCCCACTCCCCCGAGTACCTGCTCGACACCGGCCGCCTGCGGGCCACGGCCGAGCCCCGTGAAGTGCGGCTCGCCGAGGCGTACTGCACCGAGGGCTGCTGCGGCGCGCTCCACGTCACCATCTGCCGCGACGGGGACCGGGTGGTGTGGCGCGACTGGCGCCGTCCGAGCACCCTGCCGAGCCGGCAGCCCGCGCCCGAGCTCCCCGAGTACCGCTTCGACGCGGCCGCCTACGACGCCGAGATCGCGCGTGCGGAGACCGACCGCTCCTGGGCCTGGCCGGCCCGGAACGCCGCGCGGCTCATCGCCGCGGGACTACGCGCCCGACCCGGCGTCCTCGCCCGGTGGGACGCCCGCCTGGACTGGGCCGGCACCGACTTCGGCGAGCCCGACACGATCGCCGTGTCGTTCACGTTCCGGCCGGGGAGCGCCGCCGGGCACCAGGACGAGGACGGCCATTGCCTGCAGTTCATCTGGGAACTCCAGGACGACGGCACACCGCCGGAGCAGCAGGCCGCCGCGGCGCTGCACCGTCTGTCGACGGAGGACCCGAAGGGCTACGCGGAGGTCAGGGGCGGCAGCCGGGAGTCCGCCGAGGCGCTCGGCTACCCGTGGCCCTGACGGCCGCCCGGCCGGGTTCGCAGGCCGGATAGGGCCTGTGGACGGGCGGCGCGGATCCGGGCGAGCATGCAGTCCGGGGAACGCGTCCGGTGGCCCCGGCGGGAGAGGAGACGCACGTGCACCGCACCCAGCGCAGGGAAGAGGCGCAACCGGCCGAGCCCTCCGCCGCCGTACATGGGCCACCGGCCCCGGTCCCGGCCGTGGCCGCCCGTCTCACCACCCTCCAGCAGACGCTGGGGAACCGTGCGACAGCGGCCGTGGTCGGCGCGCAGGGCGGCGAGCCTGCGTCGGCCTGTACACCGAGGAAGGTGGTCGTCGGGGTGCCGTACCGGACCGACGGACGCGGTTCGGCGCACACGGGATACGACCTGAAGGCCGTATCCGCGATGTCGGGCCTGGCGGGTGACGTACAGGTGGAAGGCCGGACGCTGCCGCCCGGGGCGGCGGCATCGGGGGCCGCAACCCCTGCCCGTCCGGCTGAGGCCTCCCAGGTTCGCGCCCACCTGGAAGGGGTCCACGCCCTTCTGATCCCCGGGGCGCCGTCCGCCAACGACACCCAGATCGCTTCCGAGCGGGGCACACCCAAGGATGCGAAGTACAACTCCGTCGACGCGCCCAAGACCAAGGAGTACGTCCTGGAGGAACACCGGAGCCGCACCGCCTACGAACTGGCCCTGATCGAACAAGCGAAGAACCTCGGCATGCCGGTCATCGCGGTGTGCGCAGGCTCCTGGCGGTTGCTGGAGGCTTACGGAGGGGCCGTGGAAACGCTGCCGGCCGCAGAGCGCGCCCTTCATACCGACAAGAACAACCCGTGGGGTCTGCGACACCCGGTCGACATCGTCCCCGGCACGCGACTTGCGGACGTCTTCACGCCCGTCCGGCCGGGCGCAACGGACGCGCCGCCCGTCGCCCCGGTGACCAGTACCCACTGGGCGGCAGCTTCCGAGATCGCCCCCGGATCCTTCCGGCAGAGCACACGGGCCGCGCAGGACGCCGAAGTACGACGGCTTCCCGACGACATCCTGGCCGTCGCCGCGCGGACCTCGGCGGACGGCTCGTCGTCGGTCGAGGCCTTCGAGACGCGCTCGGGCGCGCCCGTGATGGGCATCCAGTGGCCCCGAAACCCACCTGCCCGGCATGCCCGGACGGGATGTCACCGACGCCGAAGGCACCCGCCCGGACCCGGCCGTGGCCTCCTCGGAAGGCCTGTTCCGGCACTTCGTCCAGGCGGCCCTGGCCTACCGCCACCGGCGCGACATGCACGAGGAGTTCAGCACCTCGCACCCAAAGCCGGCTCCGTAACCACAGGCCGGACCTTGGTCAGCATCGGGTTCAGGAACCGCTCGGGTGGCGGAACGCCGCGTTACGCGCCGGGCCCACTTCCCGTGAACAGCCTGTCCAGGTACTGGTCGACCGCCTTGAGCGCGTCCTCCGGATCGATCACGTTCAGTTCGATGAGGGGCGTGAAGCCGGTGAGGGCGAGGAGCAGGTTGGTCTCGGTCGCCGGGTCGCGGTCGGGCGGGATGTGGCCGTCGGCGATCGCCCGGCGGATCAGCTGCTCGACGAGGGCGCGGCCTTGGAGCAGGCCGCCGCGCGCCCGTGCGTGGACCTCCTCGTCGTGCAGCGCCTCCAGGACGTAGGCGGCGCTCATCCGGCTGGTGGCTCGGGCGTCGGCGTGCAGTGGGAGCGTCTCCGCGAGCATCAGGCGGAGCACGTCGCGGGGGTGAGGCCGGTCGCCTAGCTCCTGCAGACCCTGGCCTACGCGCTGCGAGGTCTGTTCGGACGCGAAGTCCATGGCGAAGGAGAGCATCGCCCCGCGCGAGGCGAAGTAGTGCTGCAGCGCCCCGTGGGAGATGCCGGCTTCCTGGGCGACTTCGCGCATGGTCAGGTGCGCGACGCCGCGCTGCTCCACCACGCGCCACAGCGCCCGGGCGATCGTTTCTCGGCGTTCGCGGTGGTCCACCTGTTTCGGCATGGCTCCGCCTTCCCTGTGGTTCCGGCTTCCGACCCGCAACTCTTTTTCTTACAGTTGACATAATACACTTGGCCGATAACGCTGGGAGGTACTCGCAGAGAAAGGACGCGCCATGTCCGAACAGCCGAGCGTGCGCACCACCGACGGCCTGGTGGAGGGTCGTTGGCGACAAGGACACGCGGTGTTCCGCGGCATCCCCTACGCCCGGCCGCCGGTGGGAGCGCTCCGGTTCGCCGCACCCGCCCCGCCCCTGCCCTGGGAAGGGACCAGGCAGGCCGCGGAGTTCGGCCCCGCGGCACCGCAGTCCGGCCCGGTGCGCACGGATCCGGGGGAAGGCACGGACTGGCTGACGCTCAACATCAGCACTCCGGATCCGGGCGCGGCGGGGCTGCCGGTGCTGGTGTGGATCCACGGGGGTGCCTACATCGCGGGGGCTTCGAGTGACCCGATGTACGACGCGGCGGCGCTGACCGGCGCGGGCCTCGTCGTGGTGAGCATCAACTACCGGATCGGCGCCGAGGGTTTCGCCCTCCTCGGGGGCGCACCGCCCAACCGCGGATTCCTCAACCAGATAGCGGCGTTGCAGTGGGTGCAGCGGAACATCGCCTCCTTCGGCGGGGACCCCGGCCGTGTCACCGTCGCCGGGCAGTCCGCCGGGGCGGGGTCGATCGCCGCCCTGCTGGCGATGGAGCCGACCCGCGGCCTCTTCCGGCGGGCCGTCGCCCACTCGGTGCCGGGCAACTACTGCACCCCCGCCCTGGCCGGTCAGGTCGCCGCCGCGCTCGCGGACCGGCTCGGCACGGCGCCCACCGCCGCCGCGCTCGCCGAAATCGAGCCCCAGCGCCTGGCCGACGAACTCACTTCCCTCAGCGCCGGCCTGCCCGGCCGCCGCGCGCGCTGGGGACGGCTCGCTCAGACCGGTGTCGCCATATGCCCCGTCGTGGACGGTGAGGTCCTCCCCGAAGCGCCCTGGCCCGCGCTCACCGGAGGCCGCGCGAGCGGAACCGAGCTCCTCGTCGGCCATACCCGCGACGAGTTCCGGCTGTTCAGCGTCTTGAGCGGACGGCTGGGGACCTTCACCGACGAGGACGCCCGTACAGCCCTGGAGCTGTTCGCCCCGGGGCCGGACGGCGCGGAGGCCTACCGGGCCGCCCACCCCCGGGCGACCTCGCAGGAGCTGCTGGAATCGGTGTACTCCGACGCCCTGTTCCGGATGCCTTCGCTGCAGCTGGCCGAGGCGAACGCGGCGGCCGGCGGCACCTCCTTCCTGTTCGAACTGCAACTGCCCACCCCTGCCTTCGGAGGGACCCTGGGCGCCTGCCACAGCCTCGACGTCCCCTTGGCGTTCGGCACACCGGACAGCCCCGCCGGCAGGGGCCTCCTCGGCGACCGGCCGGCCCCCGAAGCCGTCGCGGTATCGCGCGAACTCCGGCAGGCGTGGGTCCGCTTCGTCACCACCGGCGACGCCGGATGGCCCGCCTACCGCCCCGATCAGCGGCTGACGCGCGTCCTGGACGCCGGATCGCGGACCGTGCCCTATCCGGAAGAGGCCTCCCGCCGGATCTGGGAAGGCCGCCCCCCGACCCTCTTCGACCTCGTGCGACCCGCCGGAAGCCGGTAGTGGAGCAGGCCCCCGAAGGGATACGGGGGCCTGCCGGAGTGATCCCGGGCGGGTGCGTCACTAGCGTTCCGGTGTATGACACGTGTACGGCGCAGCGAGAGCAGCACCACCGCAGGAAGTCGCTTAGGACGTCGCGGACGTCGCTCGGGAAGTCGCTCACGAGGCCGCTTTCGAGGGCACCGTACGGCAGCGTTCGCCGTGGCGGTGATCGCTCTGACGGGCCTCGCCACCCCCTCGGCCGCCGCGGCGGGGACCGCGGCCCTCCCCGCGTCCTCCCCCGGGTGCGACGCCGCACACGTCGCGGTGGCCGCCTCCCTGGACACCCTCACGCACCGCCACGGCATACCGGGCGCGGCCGTCGAAGCGGACGGCGGCCGGTGCGGCAAGTGGAACGTCGCCCGCGGCGTGGCCGACCTCGGCACCGGCCGGCCGATGAACGCGCAGGACCGGCTGCGGATCGGCAGCGTCAGCAAGACGTTCACCGCCGCGGTCGTCGTGCAGCTCGCCGCCGAGGGCCGGATCGGGCTGGACGCCCCGGTCGAGCGCTACCTGCCGGGGCTGATCCGGGGCAACGGCCACGACGGCCGCAGGATCACCGTGCGCCAGCTGCTCCAGCACACCAGTGGGCTTCCCGACCACACCGAAGCCCTCGTGGACAGGCCCGTGGAGGAGTGGCGCCACCGCCACTTCGAACCCCGCGAACTGATCGCGACCGCGATCGAGCAGCCCCGCCCGGACAAGAAGTGGCACTACTCGACGACCAACTTCCTCATCGCCGGGCTCGTCGTCGAGAAGGTCACCGGACGCGGCGTGGAGGCGGAGGTGACCCGCCGGATCCTCCAGCCGCTCGGCCTGCGCGACACGTACTGGCCGGGCGACGAGACGCGCATCCGGGGCCCGCACTCGCGCAGTTACTTCACCGGCCCCGACGCACCGGACGGCGCACCGTCGCCCCGGATCGACGGCACCGAGTGGAACATGTCCTTCGGTGGCGCGGGCGGCGCGCTGATCTCCACGCCCGCCGACGTCAGCCGGTTCTTCGGTGCGCTGTTCGGCGGCGAGCTGCTGCCCGCGCGGTGGCTCGACGAGATGAAGCGCACCGTGCCCGCCGACCCGGACCGGCTGTGGCCCGGCGCCCGCTACGGGCTGGGCCTGATCGCGACTCCCCTGGAGTGCGGCGGCTGGTGGTGGGGGCACGGCGGGACGGTGCCCGGCGGCCACCGGGCGCTGGGCGCGGTCGGCCCCGGTGGCCGGAGCGTGGCCCTCGCCCTCAACCAGGTGCCCAATACCGACCGGGCGGAAGAGGACTTCCGTGCCGTCGTGAACACCGCGTTCTGCGCCGCCGACCGCACCGGTCACCTCGACATCACTGACCGCACTGACCACACCGACAGCACCGACCGCACCAAGGAGACCCCGTGACCATTCTCAGCTCCGTCGCCGCGCGCCGCGCCTCGGCCGCGGGCCTCGCCCTCACCGCCTGCCTCACCGCGGCCCCGGCGGCCTTCGCCTCCACGCGCACGGCCCCCGTGGCACTGCCCGCCGCGGCACCGCCCGGGGCCGGCCTCGACCGCTACTACCAGCAGCGTCTCGACTGGCGCAGCTGCGTCAAGGGCCCCGACGACACCACCGGTCGTGACCTGGAGAAGGCCGGCGCGCAGTGTGCGGACGTGACCGTACCGCTCGACTACGCCGACCCCGGCGGCCGTACGATCACCGTGGCGATATCCCGGCTCAAGGCCACCGACACCCGCCGCCGTGTGGGCCCCCTGCTGATCAACTTCGGCGGTCCCGGCGGGCCCGCCCTCGGCGACCCGCCGGAGATGCGCAAGGCCATGAAGGACGTCGGCGCACGGTACGACATCATCGGCATGGATCCGCGCTCCGTGGGCCGCAGCACACCGCTCGACTGCCACTGGCCCGTGGGCCACTCCATCTACTCGGCCGGTCTCGGCCGGGAGAGCTTCGACCGGCAGGTCGCCCTGCACAAGGACCTGGCCGCGAAGTGCCGCGCCGCGGGCGCCTCCATGCTCCCGCACATCAGCACGCGCAACACGGCCCGCGACATGGACGTCATCAGGGGCGCGCTCGGCGAGCGCAAGATCTCCTACCTGGGCTACTCGTACGGCACCTACCTGGGCACCGTCTACACCCAGTTGTTCCCCGGCCGCTACGACCGGATGGTCCTCGACGGGGCGATCGACCCGCGCCGCTACAACCCCCGGTTGCTGCGGGGCGTCGAGAAGGAGAACGAGCAGGCGCTCGCCGACTGGGCGGCCTGGGCCGCGAAGAAGCACGACGCCTACGGCCTCGGCCGCACCCGCGCCCAGGTGCTCGCCACCGTCGACCGCGTCGTCAAGGCGTCCGCGCGCGGGCTGACCCTCGGCACGGGCACCGACTCCTTCCGGCTCGACGACACCCAGGTGCCGACCCTGATCTTCGGCGCGATCTCGTCGGACACCGACAGTGCGCGGGCGGAGTTCGGCGACCAGGTGTCCACCCTGGCCAAGGCGGCGGACAACCAGCCCGCTCCGCTCTCCCCCGAGTTCAAGAAGACCCTGCAGGAGATGCTGACCAGCAAGAACTCGCAGTACGGAAGCGCGCAGACGGCCATCCTCTGCGGGGACGGCGCCGCCCCGCGCGACCCCGAGATCTACTGGCGCGACATCGAGCGCAGCCGCGCCACCCACCCGCTGTTCGGCCCGCTCACGAACAACATCGGCCCGTGCGCCTTCTGGGACCGCCCGCGCGAGGAGCCCACACGGGTACAGCACGACGCCCCGGCGCTGATCGTGGCCGCCACCGGCGACACGCGTACCGACTACGAGGGCGGGCGCGCGCTGCACGGCATGCTGCCCGGCTCCAAGCTCATCACTGTCAAGGGCGCCAACCAGCACGGCGTCTACCTCGAGTACGGCAACGCCTGCGTGGACCGGCAGGTCAACGCCTACCTGGCCACGGGCGAACTCCCGGCGAGCGACCGGACGTGCGTCAAGACGGACGGCTGACAGCACGGCCGGCAGCACGTCCGAACGGCACGCCTCCGGCCGTGGTCACCCCCGGCCGGAGGCATCCGGATGTTCGGTGAAGCTCCCCGCGGGCGATCCGTCGCGCGGGGAAACCTCACGAGCGGTCCCGGGGGAGCCGTCGCCGGGCGCGTCGGGCGCCGCGGGTCCGGCGGGGGCCCCGGTGTCCGGGTTCTCGTAGCGCAGCGCCGAGCGGTGGCTGAGGAGCCAGGCCAGCGGTACGACGGCGACCACGGCGAGAACCACGAAGATCGCCCGGGGCCCGAGGAATCCGCCGAGGAAGGCGATCACCGAAGGAGCCGCGGCGGTCGGAAGTCCGGTTGCCAGCCGCCACATCCCGGTGGCCCGCCCGATCAGCTCGGGCGGTACGGAGCTGAACATCTCCATTTCCGTGGCCACCGCGATGACGTTCTCACAGATGAAGAAGAGGGTGAGGGCCGCCGTGGCCGCCACGAGGCCCACGCCGGAGGCGATGAGCAGCAGGCCCCCGCCGGCGCTGGCCAGGCCCAGCACGGTGACGGTGCGGATCTTCCACCGGGGGATCTCGGCCGTGATCAGTGCTCCCGTGAGCCCGCCGACGTTGGCCACGGCCAGGGCGACGCCGATGGAGCTCGGCGACGCGTCCAGCACGTCGCGGGCGAGGAAGACGAAGAGCGCCGTGGTGCCGGTCGAGAAGGTGAAGCTCGCGGGCACCATCAGGAGCAGCAGCGTGCCCATCTTCTCCCCGCGGGAGAAGATGCGCAGCCCGGCACGCAGCGATTCGGCGAAGGAGACCGGGGCCGACCGGTACCGCTTCTGGCCGGCCACCGGGTTCACGCCGAGGAACCACACGACGAGCGGGGCCAGGAACGTCGCGCTGTTGAGCCAGAGGAGTCCGGTGTAGCCCAGCGGGCCGACGAGCAGGGAGGCCAGTGCCGGCCCGAGGATCAGACTCGTCTGGAACAGCACGGTCAGCGATCCCCGGGACCGCCCGGTGCTGTCCGGGAACATGGCGGGGATCCCCGCGAGCCAGCCGGCCCGGTAGGAGACGGCGCCGATCTGCACGAGCGCTTCCGCCACGTACAGGCTCCACACGGGCGCGGGCCCGCCCAGCAGCGCGAAGTTGAGGGCCAGCGAAGCGCAGAGCTGCAGCAGCAGTCCGGGCACCACCAGGACGCGTGAGCCGTAGCGGTCGACCACGTGGCCGAGGAACGGGCCCGCGATGGTGATCACCAGCGGGGAGACCGCGACCAGCAGGGCCATCGTCGCAAGGGAGCCCGTGTAGCTCAGCACGAGCAGGGGCAGGGCGAAGCCGTACATGCCCTCGCCGAGGTTGTTGGCGAGGTTCCCCGCCGCGAACACCCGGAACCGGGAGTCCCGCCATGGGCTCGGCTCGGTCTTCAGGCTCACCCGACTACCGTCTCACTTCCCGTATCCGGCGGGCAGATAGACCGTGCGCAGGAGCAGGGGCCCCTCTTCGGTGACGTCCCGTATCTGGAGGAAGCCGCCGCGTCCTCCCACCAGCAGCAGGTTGCGCGGCGAGCCGTCCCGGCCGGTGCGCCTGGCCAGGGCCTTGGGGAAGTCCTGGAAGGGCTCGACGACGCCCAGCACTTCGGGCGAGCGCGTCTCGTACACCGCCATCTGCAGGCCGTAGGACGTGGCGTACACCCGGTCGCCGATGACCGCCGCGCTCTCGACGGTGTTCTCCAGCATGTCGAACCAGTGGCCCGTCACCTTGCCGGTGGCCACGTCGACGGCCTTGACGGCGAACTCGCCCCCGGTCACCAGGACCGTGTCCTCGTGGCGTTGCATCCGCTTGCAGTAGCCGCCGAGTTCCACTCGCCAGCGTTGCTCGCCGGAGGGCTCGAAGCAGAAGACGACTCCGTTGCGGGTACCGAAGAGCAGCTCTCCGGCCGGCCCGTAGGCGCAGGTCCACGCCACCAGCCCGGCCAGGTCCAGCGTGCGCAACCGCTCTCCGGTGCGCGCGTCGTGTTCGAAGGCGCCTTCGTTGGCCGCCACCAGCACCCGCTCGCCGCCGGCGTCGGGGCTCAGGTCGTGCAGGTGCGGTGCGAAGGGGACCCGCCAGAGGGACTCTCCGTCCCGGTCGTGGCGGAAGAGGCTTCCCGAGCGGGTGACGCCGAGGAAGGTGCCGTCCGCGAGCGGCCGGACGCGGCGGACGAAGCCCAGGCCGAGGTCCCACTGCCGGGTGACCCGTACGTTCGGGTGGGAGGCTTCGACGTCCGTCAGTTCGACGGCGAGCACCCCGGTGTCCGTCGCGACGAGGTAGCCGTCCTCGGTGAGCGGGTCCGGCTGGATGTCCCACACGCACCGGCTGTCGAAGTCGAGGCGGGCCAGCCGCTCGCCCTCCGGGGAGACCCGCTCCATCTGCCCGTCCTGGGTGAGCACCACCAGGTCGCCGCGGGAGGTGATCGTCATGTCGGTGATCTGGTGGCGGAAGGGTGCGATGGTCCGCACGATGCGCGGCTCGCTCTCCCGGTTGTCGAAGACGGTGATCTCGCCTTCGAAACCCGCGCAGTAGGCGAACGAGAAGGTGTCGTCGAATTCCAGGGCCTCGACGTCGTCGGCCGCGAACTTGAAGTTGTGCAGCATCCGTCCGTCCGGGCTGATGACCACCACCCCGTTGGCGACGTACAGGGCGTCGTCCTCGCCCGCGTCCTGCGTCACCCAGTACCGGTCGTGACGGCGGTCGTAGCGGACCCGGTGCAGGTTGAGCTTGTCGTCCAGCCGCACGTGGACGGGGAAGTCGAAGGCCGCGAGGTCGCCGATGTAGAGGTTGCCGTGCTTGTCGGCGACGCACTGCTCACCGGGCCGCTCGGTGCAGAACCACTCGAGGAAGTGGTCGGTGATGGAGGGCCGCACCTCGATGAGGTCGAAGGTCCGCGCGTCGATGACCGCGATCTCCATGTAGCCGTTGTTGACGTACAGCTTGTCCTGCCAGACGCAGATCCCGCGGTTGATGAGGGTGGAGGGTTCCTCGCCCTCCAGGTACTCGCCGTCGCCCCGCAGGTGCTGCGCGTCGAGCGAGTTGACCGGGTGCAGCGAGTGCAGGCTCCACTGGGTCACCGTGCCGCGGGCGTCCTTGGTGTAGGCGAAGTCGCCCGAGGTGGTCACCGCGTAGACCGGCGCGACGGACTCGGGGTTGCGGCCGGAGCGGATCAGCTCGAAATCCTCGTCCAGCAGGTGGAGGCCGCCGCGGATGTCGGTGACGAGAAGCCCGTGCCCCTCGACCCGGACCACCCTGGCGGCGCGCTGAGTAAGCTTCATGAGTGTGCTCTCTCCCGGCGGTCGTCGGCGGAGGGGGCCCGGAAGCCCCGGACGAGGGGGCTTCCGGGCCTGTCATCGCTCTGCGGTGCCTGCTCCCGGTTACTTGACCGAGAGGGTGTAGCGGCGGACGGCCTTACGCATGCTGTTCACCTCCCTCCATTCCGATCGGACAGGGTCCACCGGTCACGTCGTCGGCAGCGCGACGCGTACGGGCCGGCAGTCTGGGCGGGCGACGATCAGTGCGTCGCCCGGTAGGGGGGCTCGTGGCAGCTCGATGACGACGTCCAGGTCCTCGCCGTCGCGCACGGTGCCGACCGGGACTTCCGGGCCGCCGGCGCCCGGGGACAGGGTGACGGTCCACGGCACCGGCTGCTCCGGATCGTCGACGCCCTGCGCGGAGGCACACAGGCGCACGGTGCCGTCGGGGTACGCGGTGGCGGAGCCGGTCACCTGCCGGCTGAGGATCCGCTCGCCGAGCTCGTACATGCCCCCGTGTTTGACCAGCGGGGCGGCGTTGCGCGCCGGATCGACCGTCATCCACACGGCTTCTCCGACGATCAGCGCGTAGTCGGGGAGGTCCACCACCGACCGGACCCGGCACTCGGCGCTGAGCGTGCCGCCCTCGACGGTCGGTGTGCCGGTCACGGCCGGCTCGCGCAGCCGCAGTCCGGAGGCCGAGCTCTTGTCTATCTCGGCGCCCGTGAAGGTGCCGGCGAAGTTCGCCAGGGAGGCCATGGACGCGTCGCAGAGGGTCAGGCCGAACTCGCGCCGCTCCAGGATGAGCCCCGTGGTGTGGTTCTTGATCTGGCAGCCGACGGCGAAGTGCGGTGGCCGCCGGGCCACGAGGTAGGTCCACTCCGCGGACATGAGGTTCACGCCGCTCCGCCCGGTCGCGGTGATGATGCCGACCGTGGACGTCCCGTACCGCATCAGCTGCTCGACCAGATCCTGGCTGATCATCCCTGCGCCCCCTCGGTGGTTCCGGTCACGACAGCGCTTCCTTGACGTCACGGCCGGCATCGAGGGTGAGCCCGTGCCGGGTGACCGTGGATTTCGCCGCGAGATAGCGGATGTTGTGGGGGTTGGCATGCGTCTCGGTGGGTATTTCGTGGACCACCTCGATGCCGTTCCGGCGCAGCTGCTCCGACTTGTCGGAGTTGTTCGTCAGGAGATCGATCCGATGTATGCCGGCCGCCTGGAGCATTTGCGCCGCCACCGCGTAGTCGCGGGCGTCGGGCGCGAATCCGAGCGCGGTGTTCGCCTCGAAGGTGTCCATGCCGGTGTCCTGCAACGCATAGGTGTCGATCTTGTTGTAGAGACCGATGCCGCGGCCCTCCTGCCGGAGGTAGACGAGCGCCCCGCCGCGTTCGTGAATTCTGCGCTGCGCTTCGCGCAGCTGCGGGCCGCAGTCGCAGCGTAAGGAGCCGAAGACGTCGCCGGTCAGGCACTCGGAGTGGACGCGGACCAAGGGGATGTCCCCCGGTGTCCCCATGCCGATCAGTACGTGCTCGCCGCTGTGGGAAAGAGCGTCGAATGAGGTGACGGTCGCTTCCACGGGCCGGCCGATCCCTATGTCCAGCGGGACGACCACGGTTCGGCGAACTGTGGCTCCGCCGCGTTCATCAGGGAAATGCCCCGGTCGCTCTGACGCCATCATGCCCCTCCTGATACGTGACCGACGCACCTGCCCCATCCGACCGCATCACAGGGACAGTTACGTGAATCACTCCCACCCCGAGCACCACCGCCCACACTAGCCAATGCCCGTCCCCTGAACCTTGCATAAATGCGCCAGAGTTCACGGGTCAAACACAAGTCAAACAAGTGGCGCTTTTCAGGAGTTCCTCTCCGGTTGGTCCGGTTTTGGGCTGTGACTCCTGATGCGGGAGAGAATCCCGAAGGGGTCTCGGAGATCGACATCCGAGCCGGGCGACGATCGGGGCTGACGATTTCTCACGCCTCGCCCGAGGCACGCCGCCCGTTCGCGGAAGTACCCGGCTCCTCAGCGCCCGGCCCTCGGTGCCCGGCTCCTCAGTGCCCGCGGAGCGGCCCGTTCTCGCGGGCGGCCGCCTGTTGCTGGAGGAGGGCAGCGATGTGGTTGAGGTCGTCGATGATGGCGAGGAGGCCCTTGATGTCCGGTGCGGAGGCGCCGTTGACGCCGATGAAGAAGGTGTGGCGCCGGCCGCGGCCGGTGTCGAAGTAGCCGGCCAGGGTGTCGCCGCCCACGGCCAGCCGGTTGTTGACCGCGTCGAAGCCGGCGACCGTGCCGGGTTTGGCGAAGACCTTGCCGTGGGCCGGGCAGGTGGCCGCGCGGGTGCAGGAGCCCGCGAGGGAGCCGTCGACGCCCAGGATCGGCAGGGCCTTGCGGAACCGCGCCGCGTCGGGGGTGCGCTCCCAGAACCTCAGCAGGCGCGGGAAGGCCGTCGGGACGATGCGGTCCACGGGGTTGCCGCCGCGCCCGTCCAGGAGCTGCAGCTGCCGCGGGTCGACCCCGGCCCTGCGGACGAACTCGGCGAGCGGCCGGAAGCCGTCGTCGCAGCTGCGGCTCCCGGCGTGCACGGCCATCAGGCAGATGCCCAGGTTGGCCCCGAGGTTGTGGCTGACCTTGAGGATGACCTTGGCGTACTCGGCGTAGGGAGGCGACACGTACGCCGCGACGCGCTCCGTGGCGTGCCGGTCCTGCCGCAGGAGGCCGGCCGGGTTGGGGCCGGTCGCGTGCGCATGGACGGTGACGCCCGCACGGCCGAGCGCCTCGATGAGGGCGGTCCGCCCGAAGGCATCGGGGTTGCGCACCGGGGACACCCTCAGGACGGGCTTCGCCCCGGCCGCGATCGTCCCGGTGAGGGTGATGTGCGTGCCGTCCGGCGAGGCGGTGACGGAGATGTCGGTGGTGCCGCCCGCCGGGACGGTGCGCACCTGCGAGTCGACCCGGTACGGCGCGACGTGCGGGCGCCAGTCGAGCCTGGCGGGCCGGCCGGCGGACGTCGGGGTGGTGAGCAGGTCGATCACGTTGTCGTTGACGATGAGCGGGGTCGGGCCCGGGTCCAGGTTCGCGGACGAGGTGAAGAGGCGGGAGTCGACGACGACGTCCCCGTTGACCTCGGTGATGCCCGAGTGCCGTACCTGGCGGGCCAGTTCGTCGATGCCCGCCAGCGGGTTCTGCGGGGTCAGCGTCGCGCCGGGGACGTCGTTGGCGTAGGTGTGGTCGACGTCGGTGTACTCCATGGTGCCGCCCGGGCCCGTCCGGCCGCCCAGGCTGAGATCGCCCTGGCCGACGAGCACGAGGTGACCGTCCAGCGCCGAGTGGTTCCGGTGCCCGACGGCCAGCACGGGCGTGGTGAACCGGTGGTCGCCGCCGATGGTCCGCCAGGTGGCCGAGACGCTGAACAGCTTGGCCGCGGAGCCGGGGATGAAGAACTCCCCGGCGTTCTCCGACCGGACGGTGCGCCCCTTCTCGTCGACCTCCAGCAGGCCCCACCGCGCGTGCTCGTACCCGGGCTTCCTCATCACCGCCTCGATGGCGGCGCCCGGCCCGCGCTCGCGCACCGCCGCCGCGGGGCCGGCGGACGCCGCCGTCAGCGCGGTGATCACGGCGACCGCGACGCCCGCCCGTGCCCGCCATCCCCGCGTGAAGCCCGTCATCGCGCCACCTGTTCCCACTCCGGCTCGACCGCCGTCCGCCACGGCCCGTGTCCGTGCCGATTGCGGCAGCCGTACCGCGCGGGACACCCCCGCCGAACCCCCCGGCCGGTACCTTCACCCGCGCGGGCCAGCCCCGGCGGGACGGGAAACACGTTCAGCCCAGCGGGTGCCGGCCGCCGGGTGCGCGTCCGGCGGTGCGACCGGCCTCGACTGACGGTCCGTCACACGGGTACGGGCATCGCCGGCGTGGCGAGCGTCCGGTCGGCCACCTCGGCGGGGGCCGCGGTGATGACGTCGTCGAGCGCGGCCCGGGGCGGCCGTGGCCGGGGACGCCATGAGTCCCAGTGCCGCGCAGCAGACGGCCAGGACGGCGGCGGCCAGGCGCAGCCAGGGGCCCGGGGTCTCCGGGAGCGGGGTGAGGGCGATGTCACGGGTCGGCCAGGACCACGCCGAAGGCCGCCGCCATGCGCAGGCTCGCCTCCGGGTCGCCCTCGGCCGTCGCCGAGCCTCCGGCGAAGGCGTCCTCCAGGGTCAGGGTGCCCGCGCCGAGCTGGAGCAGGGTGGCCAGGTCGGTGATCAGCGCCGCGGCCGGGTCGGGGGCGGGGCCCTGGTTCATCTCCACGGTTCCCTCGTCGACCCGCGCATGGAAGAGGAAGTCGCCGATCCGGAACTCGTAGGTCTCTCGGACGCCGCGGACCGCGTCCGGCCGGAAGGTGGCTCCGACGGCCCCGATGATGCCGTACCGGCCGTTGGTGGCTTCGAGGTGGGCGCCGAGGATCGATACCGCTCGGGCGACGGCGTCCGGCCCGCCCTCCAACTGGGCGAGCCCCCGCTCCAGGGCTTCCTCGACGGTCAGCAGCCGGGCGCCGACGGCCATGAAGGTCGCCAGGTCCGTGCTGACCACGCACGCGGCCTCCCCGGCCGCACCGTGCCGGACGTCGAGCGTGCCGTCGTCCACGCGGAGGTGGAACACATCGCCGTCGACGCGGAACTCGTACGTCTCGTGGAGCCCGCGGGCGAGTTCGGGCCGGAAGCCCGCGCGCACGCAGCCGAGCAGCCAGCCGAGCCGGAAGCGTTCGCCGGGCCGCGGCGCGCCGAGGAACCGCAGTCCCCAGCGGGTGAGCTCGTCGACCACCGGGCGCATCGCCTCGCCGAGCGCGGTCAGTTCGTACACCGTCGACGCGGCCGGGGGCGGCAGCCTGGACCGGCTCACGACGCCTGCCCCGCCCAGCTCGCGCAGCCGCTCGGCCAGCACGTTGGGGCCGATGCCGGGCAGGCCGGCGACGAGGTCGGTGTAGCGCTTCGGCCCGAGCAGGAGCTCGCGCACGATCAGCAGGGTCCAGCGGCCGCCTATCACGTCGAGGGCCCGGGCGGCAGGGCAGAACTGGTCGTAACTACGTCCCATACGCGCCGACCTTCACCTTTCCTGGCGCTCCCGGTTGTCCTCTATTGATAGCCACTACTTCGTTTTTTATAGTAACCATCAACTGAGCGGTGGCAACTGCCAGTTGAGCGGAAAGAACTGGCAACTGGCAGAGAATGGGGCAGCAGAGGCGATGACGATGCGCATACGCAAGGTGTTCTTCGCGGCGGGCCTGGTCTCCGCGCTCCTGGCGGGGGGCTCGCAGGTACCGGCGGCCGCCGCGGGAGCACCGGCCCCGGCCAGGACCGCTCTCGGGCCGTGCGAGCAGCAGGCGGACGTGGAGGTGTTCCGCAAGGGCGGCATACCGGTCCTCGACTGGCGGGAGAACCTGGAGTTCGACGGCCGCGGCACCCTCTGGGTCTCTCACATCATCAAGAACCGGGTCGAGGGATACGCCCCCGACGGCACGCTCAGGACGAGCTTCCCGGTGAACGGCCCCGGCGGCCTCCGGCGCGGCCCCGACGGCATGATGTACGTCAACTACGGCGTGAACCCGCTGGCGACGGACGGCGGCATCATGCGCTTCGACCCGGCCGCCGCCGCCCCGAAGCCCGAGAAGGTCGTGGGCGGGATCCGGGGCATCAACGGCCTGGCCATCGACGCCGCCGGCAACTTCTACCTCAGCCGCGAGCTGGCCACCGGAATCGTCAAGGTCCGCCCGGACGGCACGAAGGACGAGGAGTGGACGCGGGCCGCGGACGTCTTCGGCGCCAACGGCCTGGAGGTCGTCGGCGACCAGCTGTACGCGAGCGCGATCACCGACACCTCCTCCCCGGTCCACCGCATCCCGCTGAACGACCCGGCGCGCCGTACGACGGTCACGCACCTCAGCAGGAACCTCCTGGACATGAAGTTCCTCGACGACCTCACGTACGCCGACGGGAGCCTGGTCGTCGCGTCCTTCCGCGACGGTCAGCTCATCCGGGTGGACCCGGACACCGGCCGCTCCTGCGTGCTGGCGAGCGGGCTGCACATGCCCAGCAGTGTCCGGGTCGCCCGCGGCTTCGGCGAACACAGCGCCCGGAGCACCCTGTTCGTGGTGGAGGCCTCCGGCCGCATCCTGAAGGTGACTCCGCGCTGAGTCAGGCCGGTACCGGAAGCGTCAGGGCGTGGGGCCCTGCATGTGCTCGCTGACCCACTGGATGAGGCCCCCGGTCTCCATGTTGGGCACGTAGCTGGCGGCGTTGTGCTCCCCGCCCTGGATCACGTGGTACTTCGTCTTCACCGGTCCCTTGTTGCCGTACTTGTCGACGAAGCGGTCGATCGGCGGCTTGACCGGCTCGCTGGAGCCGACCTGGAAGCCCAGGTAGACGTCCGGGCCCTTGCTCGCGATGAGCCGCTGGGCCAGGACGTCGGAGCTGTTGTCCGCCTTCTCCTTCGCGTGGCCGGCCCACAGGCGCGAGTCGGGGACGATGTCGGGGCCGGAGGCTATGACGGCCTTGAACTTGTCCGGCTTCTGCAGCACGGACTTCAGGCCCGCGGACGCTCCGGTGGACGAGCCCATGAAGGCCCAGCCGTCGCGGGACTTGATGGTCCGGAAGTTCTCCTTGATCAGCTGCGGGACGTCCTCGGTGAGCCAGGTGCCCATCTTCGGCTGGCCCGGGATGTCACTGCCGTCCCAGTACTGGCCCAGCTTCGGGTCCTTGGGGTCCTTGTCGTGGTTCTCCGGGTTCAGCACCGGCATCGCGATGATGAAGGGCAGGCTCTTGCCCTCCTTCGCCCACTTGGATATGGAGGCCTGGAGCTTGAGGTCCGAGCCCATCCAGTAGTTGTTGGGGAAGCCCGCACCGCCGGGCAGGGCTATCAGCACCGGGAAGCCGCTCTTGGCGTACTTCGGGTCGTCGTACTCCTTGGGGGCCCAGACCCAGACCTTGCCCTTGAAGCCGGACTTCTTGCCCTCGTACGTCGTCACGGCGACCTTGGACCCGTCCTCGGGGACCGTGCCGGAGACCTTGAAGCCGGCGTCCGGCCCCAGAGGCATGAGGGCCTTCGAGCCCGGAGCCTGGTCGCCGCCGCCCTTCCCGTCCGCCCCCTTGCCGAAGGAGATCGGGTCACCCTTGTCCGTGAACGGCGGGATCTCGAAGTAGGACATGACCGGCCAGGCGACCAGGCCGAGGGTGACGACGGAAGCCGCGGCGACGACCCAGCGTTTGGTGCGGGCCGGACGTCCTCGCCGGGTCCGGTTGGTGGTCGGCGGGCTGTATGTCATCGAACGGACCTCACTCCGGTGCCGGGGGCTCACGCGGGCCCTCGTCGTTTCTGTGGCGCCTGGAGAGATGAGGTGGGTGACGCGGAGGGTTCCGATTCTCACAGAATGATGACATTTTTACCTGACCATGACGATCGCGGTGCGCAGCACCTACCGCACGGCCCGCCGACCCCGCCCGGCCTGCCCGGCTCGGCTCAGCTCATGTGCCGTACGAAGACGTCCGTGACCCCGTTGGTGTCACCGGGCACGAGGTTCGTGGCGTACGACGCGAAGGCCACCACGTGCCCGCCGAGGGCGAGCGCGGGCGACTCGGCAGACTGGTCGGGGAAACCTCCGTCCGTGGCGACGCTGATCCGGCGCGTCGCACCGGGACCCTCGCGCCGCAGGTCGCGCAGGTACAGCGCGGAGCGGCAGCCGGGCTCCGCGGTCGCGCACGCACTGGTGGCATAGGCGACGTAGCGCCCGTCGGGGCTGATCCGCGGATCGTTCGCCGTCCGGTCGAGACGGCCGCCGTCGGGCGCGGTGCTCGCGGTGACCGTGCGCCCTGTGCGCAGGTCGTGCACGAACACCTCCCATTGCGTGACGGGAGTGGGCCGCTCCCCGCCCTCCCGGTAGCTCAGGTAGGCGAGATGGCGGCCGTCCGCGCTCAGCGAGGGCTGCCTGATCCACTTGCCGGCCTGCTGCGGGCCGCCGGGGTCCACCTTGCGCAGCTCGCGGGTCACGCGGTCGCGCACGTACGCGTCGCTGCGCGTGGAAACCCTCGGCGCGTCCACGCCGTACGCCACGTACCGGCCGTCCGCACTCACGGAGACCGAACGCACTGCCGGCGCGTTCATGCGCTCCTCCAGCGGCTGGCTGATCACCTCCGTCGTGCCGCGCTCGCGGTCACGCAGGTAGAGCTCGGAGCCGCCCAGGTTCGGGTTGTGGTGGGGCACGGACGCGACGAAGGCGACGTAGCGGCCGTCGGCGCTGATGGCGGCGGGGTGGGCGTGGAGCCGGGGCGCGCCGTCCACACCGACGCTGACCGCCTCGGTGCGCCCGGTGCGCAGGTCGCGGACGTAGACGTGGGTGCCTGTGGAGGGCCGCTCCCCCGGCGCGAGTGCGGCATCGTGTGAGGAGAAGGCGACGTAACGGCCGTCCGCGCTCAGCCTCGCCCACCAGCTCCCGCCCCGCGCCTGGCGTCCGTCGTCGCCCAGACCGGCGCGGACCACGACGCCGGTGCGCAGATCGCGTACGAAGACGTCGCCGGCCTCATTGGTGTCCCCGGGCACGAGGTTGGACGCCCCCGATTCGAAGGCGACGTAGCGGCCGTCGGCGCTGACGTCGGGCGACTGTGACAGGCCGTCGGCCTCGGTGCCGTCGGTGGCCGTGCTGACCCGTTCCGTACGCGGAGGGTGGGTGTGGGCCGTTGCCGGTGGTGCGGCGGTGAGGAGGGCGGTGGTCGTGGTGAGTGCGGTGAGTGCGGTGAGCGCGGCGAGCGCAGGGACGGCTGACAGGGTGCGTCTGATGCGTACGTCGACGGCCATGCTCGTGCTCCCATCGGATGCGGGGGATGAGTCCGTGCCGGTGGAGGCAGCATGCCGTGCCGCCGCCTCCGGCTGCCATCCGGATGTGAGCCGAAACGGGCGAGCGCCCGTCGGGGCGCCGGGGCCTACTGGTCGGGCTGATCAGGTTGATCAGGTTGATCGGGCGCTCCGGGGCCCACGTCGTGCGGGGACGGCTGCCGGAGAGGCGTGCGGAGATCGCTCACCTCGCGCTTGTCCGCGCCCGCAGGCCCCCTCACCAGCCCCAGCGGGGCGTAGTGGTAGTCGACACCGCGCGGCTCGGCCTGCTTCCACTCCCCCTGGGCGTCCTTCGGCCACTCCACCTCACCGGTGACCACCCGGGCCGGGATCAGCCAGTGGTCACCGGTCCGGTACTTCTGCGGCTTCGCGCCTTCTTCGTCCTTTCCGAAGTGGATCTGGACGCCGTCCTCGAGGTCGATCCAGCGGCCCTGCTCGACGAGGAGCGTGTGCCGGCTCACGTGCGGCTTGTCCTCGGCCTTCTCCTGCGCCTTCTTCGGCTTCGCAGGTTCTGGGCGGTGGTCCCACCGGCGCAGTACGGGGTGCAGGGCGGGGTCGGCGCCCAGGCCCGGCTGGTGGCGGTCCTGGGAGGGGTCTTCGTGCAGGACGACCTGCCGGGCGGTGTGATCGGCCTCCACTACGCGGTACAGGCTGGTGGACGTCTTGAGGATCTCGTCCACGGCGGCGCGGCAGACCGTGGCGTCGTCGACGATCTCGACGATGTCCCCCGCCTCCACACCGAGCCGCCCGTCCCGCCCCAGGGACTCCAGTTCCAGCGTGGCGCCGGCGGCCGACCGGATGGGGAGAACCACCGAGGCGTTCTCCCTCGACCATTTGAAGGTCGCGGTGCCCGCCGTGCCGCCCTGGTGGATCTCCACTCGGTAGAGCTGGTTCTCCGGGCCGCGGAAGCCCGACTCCGGTGGCAGGTCACATGGGGCGGCGCCCTCCTCGGGACGCGCGACCTTGGCGGCGAGCTGCCCGCGGGGCTTGAACACTTCGTCCAGTTTCTCGTCGAGGAAGCGGCCCGCCTTCAGGTGGAAGATGGAGGGGTCGGCCTCGATCCAGTCCAATTGCCAGACGACGCGGGTCCGCGCACTGGTGTCGGGACCGTGCAGACCCAGGGCGACCTCCCGCAAGGACGCATCCTGAGCAGCGGTGACCAGCCGTTCCCACACCCTCAGGTAGACCAGGAACATCGTCTTGGGGAAATCCGGCTTCTGGTCCGGGTCGAGGAAGCCGTCGGGCTGCCCCTGGTAGTCGGTCACCTCGCCGCATTCGCACAGGATGCCGTCGACGTACATATTGCCGCGCGTCACGGAGAAGGTGCCGTTCTCGAACGCGACCTTGAAGCCCCCGGCCCGGTTCCCGTCGGGACCGGTGGGGTAAACGGTCCGGCCGAACAGATCGGTGACGAGGGTGCGCATGTAGTGCATCAGGATGGCGGTCTGCTCGTTGAGGTCGGCGTCGAGCTGGACGCGTCCCTGCTGGGCCAGGACGGCCGAGAACCGCCGGTCCTTGTCGAACGTGACACGGGAGAAGTCGCCTTGCATGGGTGTTCGGGCTCCCTGGTTGAACCGCGAGGGGTCAGGTCGGGTGGGGGTCAGGTGACGAAGACGAGGGCGGGGTCGCAGCCGGCAGGGGCGTACTCGGCGAGACGCGTGCGCAAATTGTCCTCTCGCTGGGGCTGGAAGAGGTCGTGCAACGCGCCGGGTTCGGACCCGTCGTCCGCACCGCGGCGGATCGCGTCCGGGCAGCCGTCGGCGAGCTGGAGGTATCCGGGGGTTCCGTAGCGGGTGCTGGTGAAGCGCAGCGGTGTGTCCGCGGCGGGGCCGGAGTGCTCGGGTTCGCAGTGGAAGCGGCGCGGGGTGCGGGAGCCGCGCGGCAGCCAGCAGAACCGGACGCAGCCGGCCGCCCCGTGCACCACGTTCACGTCCCCGTCGAACAGGCAGTTCTCCAGCAGGTCCACTGAGTGGACGTGCACGGTGCCGATGACGGTGGTGCGGTGGGCGGTGAGGACGGCCAGGGCGTGGCGGTCCTCGGGGCCGGTCAGGGCGGCGGAGGTCCGCGCCGTGGCGTCGAGCGCGCTGTCGGAGAGGTGGATCCGCTGGAGTTCGTCGGCCGGCTCGTTCCGGCGGACGACGACGGTTCCGAGCACGCTGTGCTCGACGCGGACGTCGGCGGGGGTGTCCACGAGCTCCAGGCTCGGTTCCTCGGGCTCCCGCGGGCCGCACCGCTCGTCGAGGTCCCAGCCCGGCACGAGGGTGCAGTGCCGGATGAGGAGGTCGCCCACGTCGCCGTGGACCTGGATGCTGCGCCCGGTGACCATCAGGCCGTCCAGGGTGATGGTGGGCGGGGGCCCCTCCCCCGTTCCGGTGCCGGTGATGCGGAGGGCGTCCGGGCGGCTGCCGGACCAGTCGAGGAGGCGGAGGACGGGGCGCGCGCCGTCGGCGGCCCGCAGGACGAGCCGGTCGCCCCGGTGGAGGGAGAGGTCGAGGACGTCCTGGTGGACATCGTTGCCGCTGATCTCGACGACGTCGGAGGGCCGCGGCCCGGGATCCGGCGGCGGGGCGGTCCGCTGCGCGATCCGGAAGCGGCCTTGGTGCGGTCCGGCGTCCTGCTGCTGACGGTCCGGAGCGTCGTGCTTCCCGCCCTGAGCGCTCTGTTCCCCGCCCTGAGTGTCCTGCTTCCCACCCTGAGTGTCCTGTTTCCCGCCCTGAGCGTCCTGTTTCCGCCCCGACACGGCGCGCCAGCGGTCGTAGTCCGCCCGCCACCGGTCGTGGTCGGTGCGCCACTGCTCGACGGCGTCCGTGATCCGGGCGAACGGCTCGCCGGGGCCGACGCGGTAGGGCGGGATGTCCCCCTCGGGCACCACCGCGTACGGGCGCGGGTACTCGCCTCCTCCAAGGTCGCTCGCGGCCCCGTGGTGGTAGGTGACCCGGACCCCCTGCTCGGGGGCCTGCCGGGCGGGGAAGGCGATGCGGCCGAGGACGGGGTCGACGGCGACCTTCCCCTCCGGCGTCCGGTAGTCCCAGCCGGACAGGTCGGCGGAGATGATCCGCTCCAGCGCCACCGGCGGCCCGTCGCCGTCGCCCTCCCACACGCACAGGCTTTTGCCGGGCCCGTAGTAGTCGTGGAGGCGCTCGGTGAGGGTCCGCCGGCCGATGGGCGCCGGGACGTTGAGCTCGCCCGCGATGTGGCAGGGCGACGGCTCGGGCACCGGGAGGGTGAACAGCCGGGTGTCGTTGCCCAGCACGCTGAACGTGAAGCGGTAGGCGGCCCGGTCCAGGCAGAAGGCGGGGGCGCGGGTCAGGGAGTGGGCCTGCAGCCGCCAGACGTGTAGCCCGAGCCCGGGGATGTTGTACCGGCCGGCCCGCCGGGTCCCGCAGGCGCGCGGCATCTCGGCCGTGTGCGCGAGCTCGTCGAAGGGGCCATCGGCCCGGTTGAGCGGCTCGGTCCGGCGGAGGTCGGCCAGCCCGCCGCGGTGCAGCCTGCGTGCGGTGCCGTGGTCGTCGGCGGTGAAGCGGCGGACCGGCTGGGTGAGGGCGAGCAGCCGCCGGTGTTCGACGGCGCGCGCCGGCCAGCCGGCGACGTCGGCGGCGAGGTCCTCCAGGAGGGCCAGCGTGCCCTTGCGGCGGCGGTTGGCGACGGTGTCGGCGACTTCGCGGCGCGGCACGGCGAGGGCGAGGAGCTGGTCGCGACTCTCCGTCCGCTCGGTGAGGGCGGCGGCCGCGCCGGGCGGGAGGGCGTAGCCGATGAGGGCCCCGAGGTAGGGGACGACCCACTCGGCGCACGTCTCGATGAACCAGTCGTCGTACATGCGCTCGATGTCGGCCTCGACGACGCCGGCCTGTTCGGCGATGACGGACAGCAGCGCGCGCAGTTGCCCGCCGTTCCGCTCGTCCATCCTGCGGTGGACGGCAGGCAGGAGGGCGTAGAGCCGGTCGGGGTTCACGGGATCCTCCGCAGGACGAGGGTTTCGGGCACCGCGGGGTCGAGGACGACGAGCTGGGCGGCGCGCAGGCCGCGATCGATGACGAGCTGGGGCGCGGACTGCCCCAGGGCGTCGGGCCGGGCAGTGGGGTTGAGGGTGACGAGGCGGCCGAGGCTCAGCCCGTACCGCAGGGCGACGGAGGTGAGGCTGTCTCCCGCGGCGACCGTGTGCCGCAGTTCCCGGTACGCCGCGGCGCGGGCCGGAACGCAAGGGGCTGCTCTGGTGAGCTGTTCGGCGAGGCCCGTCAGCCCGACGGTGTCGATGTCGTCCGGGATGCCCCCGAAGACGTCCACGTCGACGTGGTCGACGCCCGGGACGGCCTGTGCCGCGGCGATGGCGGTGCTGAGGTGGACGGGCTGCGCGAGTTCGGCCCGCGCGAAGCCGAGGGCGTCGTGCAGGGCCCGGCGCACGGCGGGTTCGACGTCGTCCCACCTGTGGTCGGGCAGGACGCGGATGTTTGCGGAGACGACGAGAAGGACCCGCTCGCGCAGGGCCACCACGACCGGCAGCGCCGGGTCCCCGTAGCGGTTCAGTGCGGCTTCGAGGGAGGTGAGGAGCGGCGAGGCGGGCCCGACGGGGATGTCGCCGACGGTCGCGACGGTGACCTGGACGACGCGGCGGCGGATGTCCTGGCAGTACTGGGCGGAGGCCTTCCCGATGCCTGCGTAGGCGCGGGCGAAGTCCTCGTGGTCGCGCAACGACACGATCCGGTCCAGGGCGCGCAGCCGCAGGGGCACGCGGCTGCGGGTGTCGCCCGGCCCGTCCGCGTCCGTGCCCCCGGTCGCCGGGATGGGGTTGGTGACGGCGCTGACGCCCAGCGGCCTGCTGACGACCTGGTTGACCTGGCCGGTGGGCAGGTTTCCGCCGCTGCCCCCGCCGACGCGGTACGCGGCGGCCACGTTCTCCGTCCCGGTGTGGAGCCGCGCCCCGTGGACGCCGTCGCCGAAGGTGACCGCGGCCTCGCCCGCCGGGCCCGAGCGCAGCCGGTATCCGCGGTCGGTGGGGCCGAGTTCGGTGAGGTCCTCCGTCTCGTGCCAGGTCACGCCGCCCACCCGGACGGTGAGGGTGCCGCCGGCGCCGGTGGGCGTCGCCGCGGGCAGCCAGGTCAGGGGGGTGCGGCGCAGGGCGAAGGTCTGCCCGGCCTGTGCGGCGTCGCCGCTGCCGATCACCTCCTCGACGCTCTCGCCCGCCGTGGCGGGGACGACGTTGCCCTGGATGACGACGGTCTCCCGCCGGTAGCGGTAGGCGAGTTCGGTGGTCAGGACGAGCGTGGTGTGCAGCCGGTCGCCCGGGCGCGCGAGGTCCGTCCGCTGGCGCACTCCGCCGAGCATGACGAGCTCCGTTCCGCGCACGCCGGTGGTGTACGGGACGTCGGTGCGCTCGCCGGAGACGACGAGCCAGCGTCCCGGGGCGAGGCCCTCGCGGGTGTCGTCGAGGGTGATCTCGCGGCCCATGACGTCGCTGCTGACGGGGACTTCGGCTGCCGCCAATGGCTCTCCGGCTGCCCATACGGTGATGCGCTCGCGCTCCGTGCCCGTGTAGCCCTCCTCCGGCAGCTCCTCCGTCAGGGTGAGACGGGTCACCGGCAAAGCCAGGTCCGGGGCCTCGCGCATGGCGCACTGGGTCACCGTCTCCACCGTGCGCACGAGCGGCGGGACGTCCCCTCCCTTTTCCAGAACGATCGACGTACCGGGAAGGATTGCGTCGTAGACAGCGTCGAGGGTGAGCTGGTTCCGGATTGTGTCGTCCACATTGATGGCGGAGTCGTGCAGGTTCGTACTGATGGCCGCGCCGTAGGGAGTCGCCTTGACGCGGAGCCACTGGATCCCTTGAAGCTTTTCGACCGGGGTGACGGACGCCGTTCCCATGGCCTGGTAAAGCTGTCCGGCGAGCTGGGGGCGGGTGGCGGCCAGGAGTCTGGGGAGGGCGTCCGAGCCCGGGCCGTAGAGGTCCGCGATGGACGTGGTCAGGTCGCGCCGTCCGGCGGGAGGGCGGGAGGGCGGACGCGCGAGGGCCGCAAGGACGGGGGTGAGACCGCGCAGCACCCGGCTGTCCTCCTCCTTGTCACTCGTCTCGCCGCCGTCCGGCTTGCCCCCGCGCCGCTCCTCCGGCTTGCCCCCGCCCGTATCGATGAGCCCAGGCACGCCGGGGCGGTTGCCGGTCTCTCCGCCGTTCCCTCCCGGTGCCGGTTCACCGAGGTGGAGGAGAGCCTTGAGTTCCGGGGAGTTCGTCGCCCGGGCCGCCGCGGCCCGGAGCATCCGGGCCGCCACCGCGACCGGGCGCAGCAGCCGCACGCTCTCCTGGTCGCCCTTCCTCCTTGCGATGGCGAGGTGCTCGTCGAGCCTGTTGAGCGGGTCGAAGAGCTCGTCGAAGAAGCGTGACTCCCGTTGGGAGCCGACTGCCAGGATCTGGCCGAGCACGGTCTCCGGCAGCGTCCCGGCCGCCTTGGCCATCGCCTTCTTGGCGGCTTGCTCCAAGGCTGCGGCGGCATCGGCGTACTCGTGCTCGGGCGTGGCCGGCGCGAAGTAGACGGTGGTGCGCTGGTGTTCCGGGTCGGCCTTGCTGTCGTGGATGATGCGGACGACGAAGGTTACGGGCTCTTCGGACACCGGCTCTTCAGGCCGTTCGGGCTGTTCGGGGTCGGGGAAGGAGAACAGCATCCGGTCCCCGGGCCGCAGGCCCGCATGGATCCCGGAGATTTCCAGCGCCCGCACCGTCTGCAGGCGCTCGGCGTTGAGGTCGGGCGGCTCCGTCCGGCGGACGGGCAGCTGGTTCCATTCGGCGCGGGCGTGGAGGTCCTCCGTCGTCTCGAAGGTCTGCGGGAGAGCGCCCGGCAATGGCGTGCTTTTGACCTGCGACCCGGCCGGGATCGTGGCGCGGCCGCCGGGGTCGAGCGTGTAGGCGAGGAAGGTGCCGGCGCCCAGCGCGGGCCGCGGGCAGTGGCCGACGAGCCGGCCGAGCCGGGTGAGGGACTCCTGTTCGGTGGCCGTGCCGAGGTAGCCCTCGTTGGTGATGCGCTCCTGGTAGAAGGTCAGGATGTCGCCGATGACGGCCCAGGCGTCCAGCAGGGCGACGGAGGGGTCGTCGGTCTCGCGGTGGGTGAGACGGGCGAGCTGCCGGCGATCCTCGCTCGGCAGACGGGCGAGCATGGCGTCCAGGAACTGTCCGTGGGTGCCGGCGCGGCAGGACAGCTCGGGCAGTCCGGGCCGGTTCCAGATGCGCGCCGGACCGGCCGGGCCGGTGGCGGCGCGGCAGCCGCAGCGGCAGGTCGGGCTGCTCATCGTCCTCCTTCGAAGGTGAGGTCCAGGAGGCCGTTCTCCGGCCGGGCGCTGTCGTCGTCGAGCCGGGCGATCTCCAGTGCCCGCATCCGCAGGACCCCGTCGTCGGGGACGGCGGGGCCGGTGCCGTGCAGCCGGCGCAGGCGGGTCACTTCGGCGTGCCGCACGCCGGGGACGGCGACCACAGCGGCGATCAGCCGGCTGGCGGGGACCGGGGTGCCGAACGACAGGGCGTCGGGGTCGAAGAAGCCCCGTCCGCCGCCGGGCAGGGGGCCGGGGCGCAGTGCGCTCAGCAGGGCCTGCTTGACGTGTCCGGCGATGTGGTGGGGGTCCACCCACACCGTCAGGGCGACGTCGAGGGGCACTTGTACGGCCTGGCCGGTGACGATGTCGTGGCCGATGCGGCGGTAGCGGTGCAGGGCCTGCCGGACGCCGTCGAGCAGGTCCCGGGGCACGTCCGCGGTGCCCTGGGCGTCCAGGGCGACGTCGGCCTCGTACCAGCTGCCGTTCCAGCGCAGGGCCGCGGCCGCGCGCTGGATGCCGGGCTGCTGCTGGGCCAGCGCGGCGTAGTCGTCGGCGGTGATGGCGCGCAGGAGCCTGCGGAAGGGCTCGCGGGGCGCGGCGCGGCGTACGTCGGTCACGGGTTCGGGGTCGGTGCCGCCGGTGGCGGGCAGGGGGTTGCGGACGCGGAGGATGCCGCCGGGCCGGAGCGTGCGGAAGGCGACCCGGTTGATCGCCCCGGGGCCGACGTTCCCGGCGCGGCCGTTGCCGGTGCTGTACTCGGCCCGCAGCCTCGTGCCGCGGACGGGCAGGCAGCCCGCCCGGCCGTCGCCGAACCGCAGGGTGACGACGCCCTCGTCGTCGGTCTCGGCCACGACGTGCCGGGTGCGCGGGCCGCAGCTCATCAGGTCGCGGGAGGGCGTCCAGGGGGCCGAGTTCGCGGCCTGTGTGCGGTCGGACTGCGTCGTACGGCCGGACTGCGTCGTCCTGCCCGCCGCGGACCTCTGCTTCTTGCCGTGCCCGGGTTCCTCCCCTCCCACGGGGGCCACCGGCCGGAGGAGCAGGCGGGGCAGCGCGGCGCGCGGGTCGGTCCGCAGGGCGCGGACGGCCGGCCCGTGCAGGAGCGGGGAGTCGGGACGGACGTACCGGGCGTCCGGTCCCCAGCTCCGGGCGAGCTCCCCGTCGACGTCTTCTTCGGGCAGGACGTATCCGGAGCGGGCCTGCTGGACAAGGATGGCCAGGCGTCGGAGTTCGGCGTCCAGGAGGTACTCGAAGCGGGAGAGGAGGGTGGTGAGGGCACGCCTGCGGTCCTCGTGGAAGCCGACCGCCCGTAGGGTCCCCTCCCCGAAGAGGATCCTCAGCGCGCGCTCGTCGTCGCCGGCAGCAGTGTCCCCGGCTTCGGTGTGACCTGCCTCGGTGTTCCCGGCCCCGGCCTCATTCCCGCCGTAACTCCGGTACTCAGCCTCCGCGTCGCCCCCGGCGTCGCTCCCGTCCGTACCACTGTCCTTACCACCGCCCTTACCTCCGTCACCGCCCCCGGCAGCGTTCTCCGCGGCCTTCCCCACGGCGTTCTCGGCGTCCAGCAGATTGCGGATCCTGTCGCGCGCGCGTTCCGGCAGGAGCGTGAGCTGCCGCGCCTGCGCGGCGGCGATGTCCGCCGGATCGGGGAAGGGGGCGGACCAGGTGATGCCGGTGTCGGGCAGGGTCGGGGCGAAGGGCTTCCCACCGGCCCAGTGGCCCGGCGCGGTGAACACCGGCGCCGCGGAGCCCGTTGCCCCCGTCGCGCCTGTTGGCCCCGTCGCGTCCGTTGCGCTCGCCGCGCCCGTCCCCCAGGTGTTGTCCAAACCGTGCTCCACGAGGACGGCATTGCCGCGGGCGACGGCCAGGGGGGCGGTTCTGCCGCGCACGGTCAAGTGCAAGGGAAACGTCAGGGCGTCCTCGGGGTTCCAGGCGATGTCGACGACGGGGACCTTTTCGACGGCGTCGATGCGCGGCGTGACGCGGGTGAGCCGGACGGCCTGCCGGTGGGCGGGGTCGGCGTCGGCCGGGGCTCCGGTGGCCGGGCCGCGCTCCTCCTCCAGGATCAGGACGTCGCCGGGGTGGAGATCCAGGACCCTGTGGGCACGCTCTTTCTTCAACTCGCCGTCGCACAGCGTGGCTTCGGTCGCCCCTACGGGCAGGTGGCACTGCTCGTTGCCCCAGGCCCACAGCTCGATGCGGCTGTGGGCCGCGCGGAGCCGGATCCTTCGGTCCTCCAGGGGCCGGAAGCAGACCTGTGCCTGCGCCCGTAGGACATCACCGGCGATCACCGGCCCCGCGTCCGGGAGCCGCCCGGGAGGTACGACGGCGAAGGCGAACTCCCCGGGGTCGGCGTCGTTCAGGTCCGTGTCGGTCTCCACGCAGACGAAGGTCCGGGCGGCGCAGCCGTCGTGCATGGGGTAGTCGACCAGGCGGGCGTGCCGGCGGACGGAGGTCCGCAGCCGGGCGGTGTCCAGGTACGCCTCGGCGGCGACGGCGTCCTGCTGGTAGCTGAGCCGGTCCCCGACGTGGGCGAGGATCTCGACGAGGGTGATGCCGAGGTCCGGCACGTGCCGCTCGTGCCAGTCCGGCATGGTCAGGGCGAGCCGGTCCAGGAGCAGGCGCCGGAAACCGGCGTAGTCCTTGGTCAGGTGGTCGATGGCCGGCGCCGGGCGGGCCGGCGGCGGGAGCGGGGCACCGGCGGGCCGGCAGTCCAGGCCGGTGGGGCAGTGCTGCCGGAAGCCGAACTCGTACGCGGCGTAACGGGAGTCGAAGGCGTGGCCGAGGGCGAGCAGGCGGTAGGTGGAGGTGTCGCCGCGCCGGTCGAGGGCGAGGTGCACGTCGGTGGCGGGGTCCCCGTCGGCGCAGCCGTGGACCGTGGCGCCGGTGACCTGGATGCCGGTGACGCGCCGGCCGCCCTCGATGCGGAAGCTGTGCCGGTCGATGCCGGGGGGCACGGTGCCGAACAGCGTGACGGTGAGGCCGCGCTGGTCGGCGTCGACGGTCACGGAGTCGATGCCGGCCAGCCCGGCCCGGCGCACGGAGGCGCGGCGCCGCTCGTCCTCGCAGACCGGCAGGCCCGGGGGGTTCATGCCGCGGTCCCCCCGTCGACGACGACGCTGTGGCGCTGCCCCGTGGCGGCGAGCCGGTAGCTCAGCGAGACGGTGAGGACCGACTCCTCGGCGGTGACGGCGAGGGACTCGACGGAGAGGAGGTCGCCGAGCCAGCGCTGCAGTGAGGCCTGGGCGGTCAGCTCCACGGTGGCCGCGAGCTCGGGGCCGTTGGGGGCGAAGACCAGGTCGAGCAGCCCGCAGCCGAAGTCGGGGCGGTTGACGCGCTCCCCGGGGGTGGTGAAGAGCACGATCTCGACCATGTCGCGGACGTGGTCGGCGTGGCCGGTCTCCGCGGTGCGGCCGCGCTCGTCGATGCGGTAGGGGAAGTCGATGTCCACGGGCCGCTCAGCTCGCTCTCACCTTGATCTGCATGGCCTGGACCATCGGCGGCCCGGGGGCGGGCACCCCGGTGCCGGGCCCCGGACTGGGGGGCGGGGTCGGCTGCACGAGGACGGGCCGGCCGCCGGCGAGTACGCGGGCGGAGAACTGGAACCAGCGCACGGTGGCGCAGATGGGAGACGGAGGGGTGAGGAGCATGCCGCAACCCGCGACCACGAAGACGTCCGAGACGGTGGCCACCGGCTGCAGGCTGACCAGCACCCTCTGCTGGGTGGGCGCCGGCAGGGTCACCACGCCCGGCGGGTGGGCGCACATCATGACGGCTCCGGCGTGCAGGACCAGTCCGGGCATGACCCGCCCTCACCCCACGACCTGCAGCGAGGTGCCGTTGATGCTCACGACCGGCCCCTCCAGCTTGATGCTGGCGAGCCCCGGTCCGCAGGAGAGCTCGATGCCCAGCGCGGTGATCTTGATGGAGGGCCCGGCCTCGCCCAGGAACTGCAGGGTGACGCCGCCCGTCGGCGGCGGCGCGTCGCTGATCACCAGGGCCTTCTGCCCGGGGGTCGCCAGCACGATCTGCGGGGTCCCCGGCGGCGTGGTGTGGGCCGCCGGGGGCACGTCCCCCGGACCGCCGCGCCAGAACCCCACCCACACCGCCCGGTGGGGGTCGCCCTCCACGAACTGCACCCACACGCCCGAGTCGACCAGCGGCACGACGTACATGCCGCTGGCGACGCCCGCCACGGGCGAGAGCGGCGAGGCCCAGATGCCGGGCTTGTTGCCGAGCACCTCGGGGACGCGCACCAGCAGCCGGCCTTCCTGGAGCGGATCCACGTTGGAGACGACCACGCCCTGGTGCAGGCCGTGGAACCGCTTCGTGGTCGAGGCTGTCATGGGATCACCACCGGTGTGTTCGAGACGAGGCCCTCGCGGGCGAGGCTGAAGCTCTGCTTGTACTCGCCGCGCTTGATCTCGTGCGTGACGCTGCGCACGTACCACAGGCCGTCGTAGGTCAGGCCCGCGCCGCGAACGCCCACCAGCCGCCGGGCGCTCAGGACGTGCCCGTAGCGCAGGACGTCCAGCCGGCCCTGGCCGGTGACGACGTCGCTGGACCGGGCGCTCTTGCCGAGACCCAGCAACAGGATCTCCGGGAGTGAACGGCCCGTCAGGCCGAGCAGCGGCTCCTCCTTGAACGCCGGTGCCGGGCGTACGGCGAGGGGCGGCCGGAGGGGGCTGGCGTCGGGGACCGGGACCGGGATCACCTGCTTGCTGATGGGCTCCGTGACGCCGATCGTGTAGGCGGTGCGGCCGGTGCCGTCGTAGCCGAAGCTCAGCGATTCGACGTTGGTCGCGGCGTCCGAGTCCACGGTGAGCGCGGGCTGCGGCACGCCCACCCGCACCTCCGGCCCCCAGTAGGCGATGTTGGTCCCGGGGAGGGGGCCGGAATCGATGTAGAAGACATAGCCGACGCTCGTCGCCAGGGACTTGAGGTACACAAGGTCGGTGTCGCACTGGATCGGCGGCGTCTTGAGCGGGTTCGGGATATTTTCGAACAGAGAAGGAATGGCCAACGGCACGATGCCGTACCGCGCATAGGCCGCACACACCGTCATGACTTGCAGCGCGGACGCCTGGGCCGGGTAGGCGTCCAGCTTCGTCGTCTGATTCATGACGACCGAGATGTCCTCCCCCGTCACCGTGAGCGTGGAGCTCCCCGGAGACGACCCGCACGCCTGGTCCTGACGCGTGATCAGCCCGTCCATCAGGACGTGCGGCATGCCGCCGACGACGGCCATCACGATGATGCGGGTCTGCGGGTCCAGCATCCCCAGGGGAAGCATCTCCCGCGTCACGGCCGACCGCTTGCCGAGCGCGAACGTCAGCTGGAAGCCGCTCGCCCCCTCGCTCGCGGTCGTGACCTGCACGGACCGCAGGGCGTCGAGGAGCGAGGCAGGGGCCGGCGTGGGCACGTACTTCCCCGTGAGCAGCATCAGTTGCAGGCTGTGGGTCATCCCGGGGCTTCCCCCACCGCGTACGTGCCCGGCACCCCCGCGGGCAGGGTGATCCGCAGCCGCCGCCCCGGCACCGCGGTGAGGTCGTCGGGGCGCAGCACCCGGTGGGCGTCGGCGATCCGCCAGTCCTGCTCGGGGTCGCCCAGGTGCCGCGCGGCGAACGCGTCGAGCCTCTCGCCGGCCGCCACGGCCTCCTCGCGGACGGTAACGAGGTCCTCGGGGTGCGGCGGGAAGCGGCGCCGGACGTAGGTGACGGTCCGTCCGTCCGGACCGGTCCAGGTGGCGGTGGGAAGCCCGCGGTAGCGGCTGGTGGATTCGAACATCGGCGTCTCCTCGGTTCCCGCGCTCAGATCCCGGTCAGGCCGACGGCGTCGGAGCCGTACGCGCCGAGGGCCGCGAAGCTCTCCTTGCCCTGGTGGTAGCGGAGGAAGAGCGCTCCGGCGCGGTGGTCGAAGCCGACGTCGTCGGTGGTCAGGGTGCGCACGGACAGGGTCACTTTGGCCCGCACGGGCTGCAGGGCGCTGTCGTAGGCCTCCTCCGTGACGGACATCTCCGTGATCCGTACCGGTACGACCCTGCGCCGGCCGAGCACGAGGACGGTCAGCGGCGCCTCCACCGGGGCGATCTCGATCATTCCCATGGACGACAGCCGGTCGCTCTCGCGCAGTTGCGCCCCCGTGGGGTTGATGGCGCTCTCCAGGGCGGAGAGCACCGCGAAGAGCCCGGTGCCGGCCGCCGGGTCGGGACGGCCGCCCTTGTCGGCCCGGTCGGCCGCGTCGAACTCCGCGTCGAACCGGAACGTCTCCTGCGGCGGGCCGCTGAGCCGCAGCGCCTCCAGCCGGTCCCCGCCCCCCGCTCCGGTGCCGCGCGGCTGCAGGCTGCGGGTGAGGGTGTCGGGGTTGTACTGGAACGGCGTCACCCGCAGGACGCGGCCCTGCTCGGGGTCCAGGAACACGAATCCGCCGCGCAGGGCGAGGGGGGTCGTCATCGGGCCGCCTCCCGGTGCGCGGCCGGGGCCGCGGGGCCGGCGGCGGACGTCCCGAGGGCACCGTGGACCGCATGGGCGATGCGCCGGCCTAGGGCGGTGGGGTCGGCGGTGGCACGCACCGGGGCCGCCGTGGCGCGGCGCAGGTGGACGTCCGCGAGATCCGCGAGGCCCCCCTGCCCGCCGGGCGGCGCGGCGGCGAGCAGGGCGCCGAGTTCGGCCTCCAGCGCCCGGCTGAGGGCGGCGGCCCGGTGGCCGGGGACGCCCTCCAGCACCAGCCGCCCGATGGACAGTTCGACCTTCACGGGGTCACCTCCGGCTGACCGTCCCAGGAGAAGTCCGCGCCGGGCAGCGGCATGTCGGCCTTGCGCAGTTCGGCGCGGGCCGCGGCCAGTACGGCCGGCATGCCGATGCGGGTGCCCGCCGAGGCGGCGCTGAAGGCCGCGTTGAGCGCGATGTTGCGGATCATCCCGCCGCTGAGCGGGAGCTCCGCCAGCCGGTCCGCGTCGAGGGCGTCGACGGGCGCCGCGTCCGGGAAGGCGCGCTCCCACATGCGGCGGCGTTCGGCGGGTCCGGGGAAGTCGAAGGGCACGATGAAGCGCAGCCGTCGCACGAACGCCGTGTCCAGCGCGCGCCGCTGGTTGGTGGCCAGGATCGCGAGGCCCCGGTAGGACTCCATGCGCTGCAGCAGGTAGCCGACCTCGATGTTGGCGTACCGGTCGTGGGAGTCCTTGACCTCGCTGCGCTTGCCGAAGAGCGCGTCGGCCTCGTCGAAGAAGAGGATGGTGCCGCCCGGTTCGGCGGCGTCGAAGAGCCTGCGCAGGTTCTTCTCCGTCTCCCCGATGTACTTGCTGACCGCCGCGGAGAGGTCCACCCGGAACAGGTCGAGGCCCAGGTGCCGCGCGAGCACCTCGGCCGCCATGGTCTTGCCGGTGCCGCTGGGCCCGGTGAACAGCGCGCTGATCCCCAGCCCGCGGCCGGTCCGCTGCGCGAAGCCCCAGTTCCGGTAGACCGTGTCGCGCTGGGCCACCTGGGCCGCGATCTGCCGCAGCAGCTGCGCCTCCTGCGCGGGCAGCACGATGTCGTCCCAGCCGGCCCCCGGTTCCAGGCGCTGGGCCAGTCCGCCCAGGCGGGGGCGGGTGCGCACCAGGCAGTCCCGCCAGGCCGCGTCCGGGTCGCCGCCCGCGGCGGCCCCGATCTCGTGGATCGAGGGCAGGTCCAGGGCGAACTGCCCGGCCAGCCGGTCCGCATCCGCCGGAGGCAGCAGCGTGCGCCACGCCGCGGCCCGCTCCGCGGCCGGCGGCGGGACGACCTCCACGACCGCGGTCGGAGCCGGCACATCGGACCGGGTCTCCCTGGTCGCCACCACGCACGGCCCGCCGATGCGGTCGAGGAAGCGGCCGAGCCGACCGGCCGCCTCTCCCCCGGCGTGCAGGTCCCCGTCGGCGCGCGCCTCGTCGGCGGTGTCGGCGTCGAGCCACAGCGCCAGGGGCAGCAGGCACGACTCCCGCTGCCAGAGCCGGGCCACCGTGTCGAGCTCCGCCGCCGCGCCCGGCAGCAGACCGGCCGGCATCCCGTACAGCAGCAGCCCCGCCGCGGCGGCGGCCTCGACGGCCACGGCGCGCTTCGTCTCCCGGTCGGGGCCCAGGAGCTGGACGACCGGCATGCGGGCGCCGGACCAGGCGGGGGCGTGCTGCCAGTGGCCGAGGATCTCGTCCGCTGCCGGGTGGCGGGAGCCCGGGCTCGCGGCGCCGGGGTCCGGTGCTCCGGAGCCGGCCCCACCGGGTGCGGGCCGTACCAAGGTCACCAGCGATTCGAGGCGCTCGTCGAGGTAGTCCAGCCCCTTGAGGTGGTTGACGATCCGCTCGTCGGCACGCAGGGGGCTGGTCACCAGCGTCCGGCCCGCCGCCCGGTCGACGTCGACGAGCCGCCAGTAGCGCAGCCCCCGGTACGGGGAGAGGACGTCCCACGCGGGCTCCGGCAGGACCGACAGCGCCAGCGCGAAGGTGGCGCAGGGCAGGCTCGGGTCGCCCTGAGCGGCCGCGCACAGCTCCGCGAACCCGGGATCCAGCTCCGGGGCGGCGCACAGCAGGAGGGCGTGCCGCTCGAACGCGGACAGCCCCAGCAGGCCGCCGAGGGAGACGAGGGCTGGCGGCGGGTCGGCGGCCGCGGCGCGCTCCATGGCCGCCGCGGCGGAGGCGAGTTGCCCGTCGGTGACGGGGGTCTTCGCCCGTGCGCCGCTCGGAGCGCTGGCGGCGCCGCTCGGGGTACGGGCGCCGGCCGGCCCCGGCGGGGCCTCGGGATCCGCGACCCGCCCGGTTGCCCGCTCTCCCCCGGCCCGGGCGCGCAGGAGGAGCCGCAGCCAGGCGAGTCCGGCCTCCAGATAGCGCTCGTTGGCGTCTTCCCACGTCTCCGGCGGGGCTTGCCCGCCCGTATCCACCGTGAGCACGGCGCCTGCGGGAGCGGAGGCACGGCCCGGCCCGGAGGTACGGCCCGGCTTTGAGGCACGGCCCGGCTTGACGGAGGTCACGTCACCACCACCGCCAGGTCCTCGTCGATGCGGGGCGGAGTGGCATCGCCGTCGACGACGGGGCTGTCCACTCCGTCGACGCGCAGCCGCAGCACGTGGCGGCCGGGCCCGGAGGCCCGGAAGGAGAAGGTCAGCGTCTTCTCGCGCGCCCCCCGGAAGGGCGTGACGGGCACGGGGCGGTCCCCGACCAGCAGGTGAACCCGCTGACCGGCCGCGACCGGCGGGTCGCACTCCACCTTGAGCTTCACCGTGCCGCCCGCGCCGCGCCGCGCCGACAGCGGCAGGGAGGTTCCGGCGATGCTCGGGGCGACCGCCAGCGGCAGCGTCGGCGTGACCTGCCGCGTGCCGTCGTCACCGGTGAGGACGACGGTCACCGACCACGGCCCCGGCACCAGCCTGCCCGCCTCTTCGAAAGTGGCCCGTACCTCGTGCTCGCTGACCGCGGTCGTGGTCAGGGGGACGGCGCCGAACAGCGGGTGGGTGAGGTGGACGACCGGCGTTCCGGCGTCCAGCCTGCTGCCGGTCAGGACGAGTTCGTCGGTGACCGTCGCGGCCTGCGGAGTCACGCCGGTCAGGACGGGGCTCGGGTCGGCCGGGTCGGGGGCGGCCTCGGGCCCCCGTCCTTCGGCTCCGCGCCGCACCACCGGCAGCGGGGCACGGGCGGGCCGGGCGCTGTCGAGCAGCACGATGCGGGCCTCGTACGCGACCGAGACCCGGTAGTGGCTCTGGAAGGCGCTCCACAGCTTGGACATGTCGTCCACGGACAGGTCCACCGGAGTGATCCGTACGGGCTCGGGCTGCAGGTGCGCGTCACCGAGGCCCGCTTCCTTGTCGTAGTCGTCCGGCCCGAGTTCGCTGTGGTCGTGCAGGGCCGCCATCGCCGCGCCCAGGATCTGGAGGGCGACCAGGCCCTGCGGGTCGTCGGTCGTGTACGGGGTGAGGAGGTAGTGCAGGACGACGGGCAGGGCGGGCCGCCCGGTCTCCCCCGGGCGGGTCCCGGGCGGGTCCGTGTTGCGCCAGCCTCCGTCGATCGTCGTCCGGTACAGGAACAGGTTGAGGGTCGCCGGGAACTGGTGGTCGGCCGCGGCCTCGTCGGGCGTCTTCGAGGTGACCCGGACCCCCGGGCCGCTGAGCGCCTTGGACAGGACCACGTGCAGGGCGCTGGTGACGGCGGCGACGGCGTCGGAATCGCTCATGGCCGGCCCCTCATGTCCGGCCCCGCAGGTATTCGTCGAGGCCGGGGCCGGCCTCCCGCACGCGCCCGGCGTCCTGCGGGCGCGCGGCCGGGGAGGCCGGAGCCGCCGCCCGGACCTCCAGCCGCTCGATGCTGATGCGGACGACGGTCCCGGCGTCCCGCGCGGCGGGGGCGGGCTGCCGCGGTCCGCTCCGGCCGGGATCCACTCGCGGCCTCCTGGTGGGGACGGGCTCCTGCAGGCCGGTGCGGACGGACGAGGGGACGGGTGACTCAACGGGCCGGACAGGCCGGACGGGGTGAGCCCCGGAAGGAACCGGCGAGGCGCCGGATGCACGGAACGGCGTTGCCGCGGCGGGTGCCTGGGGACCGGGATGCGGCCGGGATGCGGCGGGGGGCCCGAGGGGCTCCCCAGGGGGCCGCGGCGTGGGGGATGCGGCGCCGGCTGCGGTCGCCGGGTGGGCGGCAACCGGCCGGGGCGCGTCGGAGGGTGGTGCCGGGACGGCCGGGGGTGCCGCGGGCGGGCGGGGCTGTGCGCCGACGGGGTCGACGGGGTGGTGAGGGCGCGCGGAGACCGGGGCGACGGGCTCGTGGGCGCCCCTCTCCCCTGGAGCGGCGTCCGGCGGCCCCTCCGCCTCGGGGCTTCCCGTACCGGACGGCCGCCGGTTCGGCGCCCGCGTTCTGGCCGGCGCCGTTCCATGGGAAGCGGGACGGGAAGCAGCGGCACCCGCCTCATCGGAGCGCTCGGGAGGCTGCGGACCCGGCGCCGGCGGCGTGGCGAACGGACGGCCCGGCTCGCTGCCGGGCCCCCCGGCGCTTTCGCCGTCCGCACCATCACCTGCATCACCGCCGCCGTGGCGGCTGTGCCGGGCCTGCAGGGCGTGCCCATCCGCACCGGCAGGTCCTTCGCTTCCCGCGTCGGGCCCGGCCGCCTCCGGTCCCTGCGGTTCCCGCAGCCGGGGAGGCTCCGGGTCGAACAGGGACTGAAGCCGCGGGCGGAGGCGCGGACCCGGCGCGCCCAGCAAGCGGTCCACGAAGTCGCTCACCCGGCCGCCTCCAGATAGAAGCGGCGGCGGGCGGGGCTGACGGCGAGAACGTCCTGCTCCGTCCAGCCGTAGGCGCGGGCGAGCGCGTGCACTTCGTACAGCAGGCGGCGTGCGTACCCCTCGATCTCGGCCCACAGGTGCCCGGCGACGTCCACCTCCGCGGACCAGGTGTGGGCGCACCCGGGACACTCCAGGGCCACCGCCGTCTCCGCTCCCGGATCGATGCCGGGGAGCCGACGGGCCACCTCCTCCAGGACGTGGCCCGGCAGGGAGTCCGCCTCCGGGCCGGCGCCGACGACACAGCGCTGCAGCAGGGCCCGGCGGGAGTCGCACCCGCCACGGGGGACGGCCAGCAGGTCGCGCAGGGTCAGGGCACGGTACGTGACGTCGCGGCCGGCCGCGCGGAAGCTCCCCGTGGGCGGCGCCGTCCGCGCCCCGGGAACGGCCGCCGGTGCCGGCGGCCGCAGCTCGGCCGTCTCGACGGCGACTTCGAGGGGTTCTCCGCACGCCGGGCAGTCGGCGGCGCACGGGAGGGAGCTGCCGAACGCCCGCTCCCGGAAGCCGAGCAGCAGGGCGTGGAGAGCGGCCAGGGTGAGGTCGGCGACGGGCTCCGCGTCCCCAGCGGCGGTCCTGGCCAGCAGCAGGGCCCGGTCCTGCGGGCCCTGCCCGCTCCCGGACTCCCACACGGACAGGAGCTGCGCCTCGGTCAGCTCGGCCACCACGCCGTCACCCCGATGCGGTGTCGGTGAACTGCGGGAGCTGCGGCGGCGTGGTGGGCTCGCGCACCCATCCGTGGTGCTCCAGCTTGATGTGCTCGAAGGCGACGGCGTTCGCGTTCGCGTCGAGGTCCGGGAGGGCCTGGTACTCCGACACCCAGCAGTCGTGGACGGAGTACGACAGCACCTGCTGCCCGGCCTCGTCGAACACGTCGATGATGAGGTCGCGGCGGAAGTCCTTCAGCGAGGTCTCCAGCCCGCCGGCCGACTTGCGCAGGCTCCACACCTTGTTCGCCCACTCCTCGAAGGCGGTGTCGGCCGTGCAGCCGCGCTCCAGGGTGATCGCCTCGTACTCGGTCCGGCCCGGCAGCTTGCGGCTGGTCCCCGGGTCACCGCCGTCCCGGTGCTTGACCACCTCGGTGGTCCGCTTCAGACCGCTGACCTTGCTGATCCCGGCGATGTACGTGGTGCCACCGCCGAACTTCACCCGGAACCGGAAGTTCTTGTACGGGTCCCGGCGCGTGATCTCCGGCATCGTCCTCGCTCCTCCTGCCTCCTGCGGCCTGGAACCGGGTCTAGGGCTGGGCCTAGACCTGGACCTGGCCGGCGAGCTGCTGAATATGGATGATCACGAACTCCGCGGGCTTGAGCGGCGCGAACCCGACCTGGATGTTGACGATCCCGCGGTCGATGTCGTTCTGCGGGTTGTTCTCCCGGTCGCACTTCACGAGGTACGCCTCGGCCGGCGTACGGCCCTGGAACGCCCCCTCGCGGAAGAGGGAGTTCATGAAGGCGCCGATGTTCAGCCGGATCGAGGCCCACAGCGGCTCGTCGTTCGGCTCGAACACCACCCACTGGGTGCCCCGGAACAGGCTCTCCTCCACGAAGAGGGCGAGCCGGCGCACGGGAAGGTACTTCCACTCGTCGGTGAGCTGATCGTTCCCGCGCATCGTGCGGGCACCCCAGGCGACCGGCCCCACGGCGGGGAGCTCGCGCAGGCAGTTGACACCGAGCGGGTTGAGCCGGCCGTTCTCCAGATCGGTCAGCGGCATCTCCAGCCCCTGAACCCCGTTGAGCGACGCGTCGGTACCGGCCGGAGCCTTCCACACACCGCGCTGCGCATCGGTACGGGCCATCACACCGGCCATGACCCCACAGGGCGGGAAGTCCCGCACGAGGCCGTCGCGACGGGAGTCGGAGGCGAGGATGCGGGGGAAGTAGATGGCGGCGTTGCGGGCGTCGCCGCTTTGGAGCGGGAGCTTTTTGGCCAGCTCCACGACGTCGTCCGCCGTGGTCGCTGCGGTCCATTCGGCGGGCGGGTCGACGAGCAGGATGGCACGCTGCTTTACGCAGAGATCCACAGCCTTGGACAGCAGGTCTTGGCGGGCCTCGGGCTTCAGATCCTCGCTCTGCGTGACCTCCGGGAGGCAAAGGATGTTGAAGATGTCGGTCTTGAGCAACTGATAGAGGCCCCGTTTCCCGGCTTCGGTGCCCTCGCCGATGTAGTCCTCAGCTGTGGGGCGGGCATCTTCGGGAACCTTTTTCAAGTCGACCGTCGTGTAGCGGCCGCCACTCGGATCGTCTCCTCCTCGACCCGGCTGCGGAGAGGACTCGCCCCCTTCTTCCCCCTCTTCGCCGTTTTCGGCAGAGGGGGTGCCGTCGGGTTCATCGGGCGCGTCGTCTCGCAGTTGGTCATTGACTTTGTCATCGGTCTTGTTCGCCGCCGGCGGCTCCTTGGGGTCCTTGCCGTCCTTGAACCATTTGACGAGCTGTGAACCCTTCAGGACATTTCGCAGGCTGCGCGAGCTTTCCGGGTTCACACTGATGTTGAGGTACGTCTCCTCCACACCGGTGCCCTTATCAAAGATCCTGAGGTTGTAGACGTCCTCCCTCGGCTTGTCGTCGTCCCCCAGCACCTCCTCCACACGTGCGCGGAGCTTCCTCGCCCAAGCCCCGGGGCCGATGGGTGCCAGCTGGGGACGGGGATCATCGCCTCCGGGCCTGCCGACGCCTTTCTTCTCACCGATAGGCAGCAGCAGCGGTTTGTCCGGGTCGTCATTCGGCACCAGCCGCACGACCTCCGCCTCGGCCCCGCCGTTTCGGTAGAACTGCTCGACGGCGTAACTCATGGCGCTGTCCCTGTGCACGCCCCCGAACTGCTTCTCGTAGTCGGCCCACGAGGTGATGTGCACCGGCCGGTCGGTACGCCCACGCGGCGCCCAGCCGACGAACGCGGCGATCGACGTCGGAACCCCGGTGATGGTCCGTACGGAGCTCTTGACCTCGTCGATGTAGACGCCCGGGTAGCTGACCTTCACCGGCATGACGCCTCTTCTCTCCGACGGTACGGGGGCTACGGAGCGGAACTGGTCCCACCGTAGGAACCCGGCGCCTGACGGAAGCCGACGAGCGAGGCGTGTCTCCTCCGGTCAGGGGACCCATCAGGGCCGTTCAGCGCAGCGTCTGCCGCGGTGCGCCCCGGACAAGACCGCCTCCCCGGCCAGCAGGCATGTGCACGTCCGCGCCCGCCGACACCCCACAAGCCGACCGACGACACACCCACACCCCCGGCCACCAGCACAAACGGCCGACCGAGCCACTGCCGAGGCGGCCCGCAACCCGGCAACCTCTCTCGAATGGGGGACACCACGGCACCGTCCACCAACGGCGCCCCGTCTCCCGTGCCCGCCCACCCGGCGGACGTCTTCACCCCGTTCCGGGCCGGACCGGGCGATGCCCCCATCGATCAGAGGAGCAGGATGGCAATCTGGCGAAAGGGCTACATCCGCAAGGACGGAACCCGGGTCAAGGGCCACTGGGTCCGCGGGCGAAACCCCAGGCAGGGCTGTGCGTTCTGGTTCATCGGGCTCGTGGCGATCGCCGTCGTCGCCCGGATCGTCGGATAGCGCAAGCGTCTCCCGGGCCTTCTCACCCGCCCGGGAGACGCCGCGCCGTTCACGGACTACGACGCGATGGATGTCAACTCCTCGATGCGTTCCGCGAAGTCGGGGTCGGGCAGGGGGAGGTCGAGGGCGTCGTTGTCGTCGAGGGCGTGGGGGACGTAGGCGATGACGGCGTTGGTGGCGGCGGAGAAGACGCTGGTGCCGCGGAGGTGGGCGAGCAGGCTCAGGACCGCGTTGAGGTCCGTGCGGTCGATGGTCTCGGGCGTCTTGGGGATGAGGTGTTCGAGCCCGGCCTGCTCGTGCCACAGTTCGGCTTCCCTGCGCTCGCCGAGGGCCATGTGGTGCAGGTAGAGGCAGCAGGCCGCGCCCCGGTTGCCCGCTCCGGCGGCGAACTGCCACCAGAACTGGGCGGAGTCCCCGCGTTCGGCCAGGTGCAGCACGCAGCCCAGGACGAGGGCGCCCGCGGGTTCGAGGATGCGGCAGGTGAGGAAGCCGCCGAGCTCGTGGAGGTTGCGGGTGACGACGGTGCGGCACAGTGCCTGCAGCTGGCGCCGGAAGGCCCGGTGGGGCAGGTCGCTCCGCTCGGCCGTGCGGGCCGCCGCGGTGCGGGCGGGGGCCATCTGGTCGTCGAAGGACAGGGCGCCGTGCAGCATCCGGGCGGTGATGCGGGCCGCGAGCCGGGCCTCGGCCGCCTGGGTGTCGGCCACGGTGTAGGGCGGCCGGACGAGCCGTACCCGGGCCAGGGCCAGCTCCAGCGAGGTGTGGCCGGTCACCTGTCCGTCCCTCCTTCGTCGCCGGAGGGGCCCTGGTCGATACCGAGGGCGTGCTGGAGGCGGTGGCGGGCGAAGCGTGCGGCGGAGCGCACGCCGGCGGGGGTGATGCCCATGATGCTGGCGACCTCGCGGGTGGAGTGGCCCAGGACGTGGAGCAGGACGATGACGTCGTGCTGGCGTTCGGGCAGGGCGTGGATGGCGTCGTAGACGGCCAGGCTGTGTTCGAGCTCGCCGATGGGGTCGAGCGCGTGGTGGAGCGCGGTGGTCTCGAAGGCGGCGGTGTCGATGACGGCGGGCCGCCGGCCCCGGGCCCGGGCCGTGTCGACGGTGCGGTGGCGGACCACCGCCCAGGCGTAGGCGTTGGGGGATTCCTGGGAGAGCACTTCGGACCAGGCGAGGTAGAGCTCTTCGAAGGCCTGGTCGACGGCTTCTTCGGCATCGTGGCGGTGGCGCAGGTAGAGCTCGGCCCAGTGGATGTAGATGCCGCGGTAGAGCTCGTGGAAGGCGCGGTAGTCGGCGGGGAGTCCGGTCACGGGAATGACGCCTGTGCGGGGAGAGCGTGAGGGGCCGGGGTTCATCGCATCCCTCCCACCCGCCGGCGCCGGGGTGCGCCCTCGGGGCGGCGCGGCGGCGCGGGCTGCTGGTTCAGGCCGATGCGTACCGTGGCGGCTGCGGCGCGCCGCAGCAGGTGCCAGGCGTCACCGGCGAATACGCGTGCGACCATCGCTGCGGTGAGCAGGTCGCCGGCGAGTTGAGATTTCACGGAAGCAGGGATCCCTCCGGTCGGCGGACAAGCGGCTCGGGCGCACCGGCGGCGCACGCTCCCCCGGGCGCCGCCTGCTGCCCCTGTCGGAGGAACCCTTCTTCGTCCTCCGCCCATAAAGGCGACCGCCGTGGCCGGAACGTGCAACGGCAGAACGTAAAGAGTTACGGAAGATGATCGTCCAGTAGTCCGGTGCCGACGCACTGATGACGCGCCCGGCCTTCCCCCGTGGAGGCCGGGCGCGTCATCGGCGTCAGGCTGAGCTCAACTCACCTCAGCCCAAGCTCAGCTCAGCCCATCAAGTGGCCCAGCACCGACCGCACCGCCCGGTCCACAGCGCGACGCGCCTCCTCGGTGTGGTCGACCGTCTCGAACCCGTGGCGGCCGAGCGGCACGTCGACCACCTCGACGTCGGCCTTGCAGTCCTCCGCGGCGCTCAGGAACTCCCCGACCGTCGCCGCGATCGCCTCGTTCTCCAGCCCCACCCGGGTGAGCACGACCGGCAGCCGCCCGGCCCGGCTCACCGCCTGCACGGGACGGAACCGGGCGTCCACCATCCCCCAGCCCGGAAGCGGCGCCAGCACGGGATAGGTCATCGCCAGGCACTGCAGCCACGGCGGGGGCTCCGCGAGCGGGTCCGCCGACAGCAGCCCGCCGCCGGAGAAGTACCACAGCGCGATGCGATCCCCGTCGACGCGCGGATCGGCCCGTACGCGCTCGACCGCCGCGGCGACGTCCTCGGCGGCACGCGCGTAGTCGGCGAGGCCGTGCAGCCGGTGGTCCAGCATCACCCCGACCGCTCCCAGACTCGCCACGTACCGGCAATAGCCGACGTAGGCGGGCCAGTCCCGCGGTGTGGGCCGCCCGTCGGGGGCGACCGGGCCGCCGTGGACGAACACCACCGCGGGACGAGGCCGGTCGGCCTCCTGCGCGCCCGGCGGATCCGGCAGGTAGAGATCCATCTCGCCCACGCGCTCGCGCGGACGCTCCTCCACGTCCAGGAGGAAGGGCCGCAGATGTCCGGGCTGCTCGCCCTGCGGCGCGGTCACCCGGTGCCCTTCGCCCGCGGCGGCGCGCAGCAGTACGCCGGCCAGTTCGTCCGGCGAGGAGAGCATCGGCCAGTGACCGGTGGCGAGTTCGAAGAAGGTCACCTGCGGGTCGGCGAGCCACCGGAACTGCGGCGGGCCCGACGTCACCAGGAATTCGACCATCTCGATGCTCGCCCCGTTGGCGGTGCACAGGACGCCGGTCGTCGGCAGTCCGGAGCCGGCGCCGGACAGCCGGAGCGGCTGGGTGAGCGTGCCCGCCGGCTGCGGCACGGCGAGGCGGTCCATGCGCGCCAGCGCCTCCGCGGGGATGCCTTCGGTGCTGCCCCAGAGCTGCCACTCGTCGCGTTGCGGCGGCGGGATCCGCCAGTCGCTCTCGCTTTCGCTCTCACTCTGCCTCTGCCCGCCCTGCTGCGACAGCCCCTCCCGGACCGCCTGATCGGGCACCAGCGCGAGGGGCGCGTCACCGTCCTGGGGCAAGCCCGCGTCCAGGTAGACGATGCGGGCGATCCGCTCCGGCCGCCGGTCGGCGGCGCCCAGGACCGGGTGGATGGCGTAGTCATGGCCGACGATCACCACCTCCGGGGCGGCTATCCCGTCGATCAGCCGGACCAGGTCCTCGATGTGCGTCTCCAGGTCCGTGCCGGGCCCGGCCGGACGGTGGGGGTCCCCCATGCCCGTGAGCGTCGCCGGGTACACCTCGGCCCCCGACTCCCCGAGCCGGGCGGTCACCTCCTGCCACACCCAGCCCCCGGTGAATGGGCCCGACACCAGCACGAACGCCGTCATGATCGCCTCCTCGCATACCGCACTCCGCGGGACCGTCCACTTGGGCCGTCCGCGCTCGCCGGTACGGTAGGAACTCCCCCAGGGGGAGATTCAAGGCGCGACCGGCCTACCCGGCCCGGCCGTTCAGCTGGATCAGATCCCAGCGGTTGCCGTACAGGTCCCGGAAGACGGCCACCGTGCCGTACGGCTCGCTCCGCGGCGCTTCCTCGAAGACGACCCCGGCCGCCCGCATGCGCGCGTAGTCGCGGTCGAACGCGTCGGTGTTCAGGAACCAGCCGACCCGGCCGCCCGTCTGGTCCCCGACCCGGTCGGCCTGTTCCCCGGTCACGGCCCTGGCCAGGAGGATCGCCGACTCCCGCGCTCCCCGCGGGGCCACGACCACCCACCGCTTCCCGTCGTCGATCCGGGTGTCCTCCAGCAGTTCGAAGCCGACGGCGTCGCAGTAGAAGGCGATGGCTTCGTCGTAGTCGCGCACGACGAGGGTCACCAGTCCGAGAGAAGGCATCCGGTGATCATGCCCTGAAGCCGGGCGCCTCGTCCCGAACTCCGGCCGAACTCCGGGCGCATCATGGGGCCCGGCACCCCGAAGTAGATGTGTCGACACGGCCACACCGGCCGTAACCGGGTCGCAGGCCCCTCGTTCCAAGTGTCGTACAGCAACAAGGACCCCCACCCGGGGGAGGGTGAGGGTCCGCGATACGAGTCGTCCACGATGTGCGTCGGGTGCGTCGTCCACGGGGTTGCGGGGGAGGTGGCTACAACATGCTCTTCAGGGCTCGGCGCAGTCGCCTCCGGCCTTCGCGGTCACTGCGGATCCTCAGGGCGGTGGCCGCGGTCGCGCCGACGATCAGCAGGGACCCGGTGATCTTCACCGTCAGCGTCAGGGCCTGGTCGGGCCGGGCCACATCGGCGAGAACCAGGACCGTGAAGACCGTCAGGCCTGCCACCACCACACCGAAGGCCAGCAGCATCGCCCACTTGACCAACGCAAGGGAGCGGGCTGCCTTGTCGGTGTCGTCCTGAGGTGTGCGGGGCGTACTCATAGAGGGCTCCTTCAACGGCCGCCTGCTGCCCCGGAGGTGCGATTCCCCTGGAAGGGCAGCAGACGGCGACGGGTGGGACCCGGTCGGGTCTCACTGTTGGGGCGCCCGCACGACTGCCATCGTGCGGGCGCCCGACCCCACTAACGACAAGGCCTTGGGTATAGATACGCCCGGCCTACCATCCTTTCGGATGATTGAGCGGTTGAGGGTAATTTGAGCTAGTCGGATGACAAGTCATCCAGCCCGGGCTCAGAGTTCCGCACGGCCCCTTCAGCCCACCTCAGATCCCACCTCTCAGGCCCCCTCGGGTCCCCCCTCAGATCCCCACCGGCAGACCCCGGGGCTCCTTGATCCGCTTCATGATGATCTGCGAGTTGACCTCGGTGATGCCGGAGAGCGCGGTGAGGCGCTCGATCCACAGGCGTTCGTAGGCGGCGAGGTCGGCGACCGCGATGCGGAGCAGGCAGCCGGGGCTGCCGAAGAGGCGGTAGGCCTCGATCACGTCCGGGATGTCCTGGAGCGCCGCCTCGAAGGCCTCGACGGCCTCCCGGTCGCGCTTGACCTCGATCGAGACGAGGACCTCGAAGCTCCGCCCCACGGCCTCGGGATCGATGACCGCCCGGTAGCCCTGGATGACCCCGTCCTGCTCGAGCTGGCGGACGCGGCGCATGCACGGGGAGGGCGTCAGACCGACGCGATGGGCGAGCTCCTGGATGGTCAGGCGGCCGTCGTTCTGGAGCTCGCGCAAAATATTTCTGTCGATTCCGTCCATCGCGCAATTATCCACCACACTTCCCGGTCCTTCCTACTCAAATCAGCGATCCAATTGCGTCCGATTCGTCCTATCGTTTGCCCTCCGGCCGCCGCTCCCCCGTGGACGGCCGCCGTGATCTTCAGGCTGCAGAGCAGTGATCTTCAGAAGTGATCTTCAGAAAGGGCGGGCAGACGTGGGACAGGTCGTCGTCATCAGCACGGGCGGAACGATCGCCAGCCGCTGGCAGGGCTCCGGGTTCGCCGCCGACGCGCGGGGCGGGGACGTCCTGGCCACGGCAGCGGTGCCCGCGGGCATATCCGTGCGGGTCGTCGACCTGATGAGCGTGAACAGCGCCCGGCTCACCACGCGCGACCAGCTCGCCCTCCTGCGCACCGTGCACGAGGTCCTCGCCGACCCCGGCGTCGACGGCATCGTGGTCACGCACGGCACAGACACGCTGGAGGAGTCGGCCTTCTTCGTCGACCTCCACCACCACGACCCCCGCCCGGTCGTCTTCACCGGCGCCCAGCTGCCGCTCGAAGCGGCGGACGGCGACGGCCCGCGCAACCTGCACGACGCCCTGCTGACGGCCGGCACGGCGGCCATGCGCGGCCTGGGCGTCCTGGTCGCCTTCGACGGGCAGGTGCACGCCGCCCGGGGCACGATCAAGGTGCAGACCCTGGCCGCCGACGCGTTCGCCGACCCGTCCGGCAGCCCCGTCGCCGACGTCAAGGACGGCCGCGTCCTCGTCCGCCGGCAGCCCGAGCGTCCCGCGCCCCTCCCCCTGCCGCAGGCGGACGCGCCCCTCCCGCGCATCGACGTCGTCATGCATCACTGCGACGCCGACCCGCTGCTGTTCAACGCCGCCGTCGAGGCCGGCGCCCAGGGCATGGTCCTCGTCGCCACCGGCGCGGGCAACGCGACCCCCGAGGTCGCCACCGCCGTCGAGTCGGCGGTCTCCCGCGGCGTGCTCGTCGCCCTGACCACCCGGGTGCCCTCCGGCTCCGTCGCCGAGATCTACACCCAGGGCGGCGCCGTGGACCTCGCGGCCGCCGGAGCCGTACTGACCGGCACCCTCCGCGCCGGCCAGGCCCGGATCGCCGTGCTCAGCGCGGCGCTGGCCTCCCCCGACGCGGACGAGCGGACGCGCGTGCTGCGGCAGCTCGTCGCCGCCCCCGCTGCCGAAACCGCGTCCGCGCCCGCATCTGCATAAACGGTTCCTCCGCGGCTCCCCCTCCCCTTCCCCCGCGGCCCGTTTCCCCTCCGCTCCCTCTCCGCTCCCCCACCGCACCCCGATCGGATCCCCCCATGTCGGTCTCCGCCCCCGGCTCCTCCCGCACCGAACACGACCTCCTCGGCGAACGCGACGTCCCCACCGCCGCGTACTACGGCGTCCACACCCTGCGCGCCGTGGAGAACTTCCCCATCACGGGCACCCCCATCTCGGCCTACCCCGACCTCGTCACCGCCCTCGCCTCCGTCAAGCAGGCCGCCGCCCTCGCCAACCGCGACCTGGACCTGCTCGACGGCCGCAAGGTGGACGCGATCGTCCAGGCCTGCGAGGAGATCCGCGCCGGGCAGTGGCACGACCACTTCGTCGTCGACGTCATCCAGGGCGGCGCCGGCACGTCCACCAACATGAACGCCAACGAGGTCATCGCCAACCGCGCGCTCGAACTCCTCGGCCACGACAAGGGCGACTACAAGCACCTGCACCCGCTGGAGGACGTCAACGCCGGGCAGAGCACGAACGACGTCTACCCGACCGCCGTCAAGGTCGCGCTGCAGCTCGCCGCCGAGCGGCTGCTGCAGGCCATGGACGTGCTGCGCGAGGCCTTCGCCGGCAAGGCGGAGGAGTTCGCGGACATCCTGAAGATGGGCCGCACCCAGCTGCAGGACGCCGTGCCCATGACGCTGGGCCAGGAGTTCGCCGCCTACGCCGTCATGCTGGAGGAGGACCGCGCCCGCCTGGCCGAGGCCTGCGCCCTCATCCGCGAGATCAACCTCGGCGGCACGGCCATCGGCACCGGCCTCAACGCCCACCCCAACTACCCGGGGCTGGCCTGCAGCCACCTGAGCATCATCACCGGCATCCCGCTCGCGGTCGCCGGCGACCTCGTCGAGGCCACCCAGGACATGGGCGCGTTCGTCCAGCTCTCGGGCGTGCTCAAGCGGATCGCCGTCAAGCTCTCCAAGACCTGCAACGACCTGCGCCTGCTCTCCTGCGGCCCGCGCGCCGGCCTCGCCGAGATCAACCTGCCGCCCGTACAGGCCGGTTCGAGCATCATGCCCGGCAAGGTCAACCCGGTGATACCGGAGGTCGTGAACCAGATCGCGTTCGAGGTCATCGGCAACGACGTCACCGTCACCTTCGCCGCCGAGGCCGGCCAGCTCCAGCTCAACGCCTTCGAGCCGGTCATCGCCCACAGCCTCCTCAAGAGCATCGGTCACCTGAGCGCCGGCTGCCTGACCCTGGCCGAGCGCTGCGTCACCGGCATCACCGCCAACCGCGAGCACCTGGCCCGCCTCGTCGGCCAGTCCATCGGCCTGGCCACCGCGCTCAACCCGCACATCGGCTACGAGCAGGCCACCGCCGTCGCGCAGGAGGCCCTGACCACGGGCGCCTCGGTGCACGACCTCGTCCTGGCCAAGGGCCTGCTCACCCAGGAGCGGCTCCGGAAGATCCTCCACCCGGACAACCTCGCCCGCCCCCACACCCGGGCCGCGGCGGCCGTCGAGGCCTGACCGCACCGGAACCACCCGCTGCAGGGCCCCGGCACCGGCCCTGGCCCGGCAGCGGCCCTCTCAAGCACACAATCACCAGCACCAGAAAGAAGAAGCACCCCCATGGCAACGGCGCCCAGCGTCTCCTACTCGATGACGGTCCGGCTGGAGGTTCCCGCGAGCGGAACCTCGGTCAGCGAGCTGACCACGGCGGTGGAGAGCTCGGGCGGTTCCGTGACCGGCCTTGATGTGACCGCTTCCGGTCACGAGAAGCTGCGGATCGATGTCACGATGGCGACGACTTCGACCGAGCATGCCGATGAGATCGTGGAGAAGCTGCGCGGTATCGAGGGTGTCGTTC